>JAJCYE010000079.1 GCA_029263075.1 Actinomycetes bacterium | reverse complement strand
TCCAAAATGGCCTCGCCGGCCTTGGGAGCGGCGGGAGCACCCACCGCGGGGAGGGTGGGGGCGGATAGAACCGTGAGCAAAAACAGCGACACCAGGAGCTTTCGCACATGTCCCCCGATCGGAGGACTAGATCATTCGGTTAGGCGGCCACTATGTCAACCGTGCAGGCACGGTTTTGCGGTAACCCGTCACCCCCTCTATTCGGATTCGGGCCGTGGCCGTCACCTACAGGTCGTAGAGGTCCCGGTACTTCGACTGGATATAGGAGACGAAAGGTCCGGTGTCGATGCTCCCGTCCGAAGCCCGACCGGTGGCGTCGGCAATGATCTGCGCGGGCAGCTTGAGGGAGCCCACCTGGTGGATGTTGCTCCGCAGCCACGCCAGCAGCGGGGCGAACTCCCCCGCCCGGAACTGGTCCCGGACCAGGTCGGGGCCGCCGGCCTGAACGGTGTAGGCGTCGAACAGGGCAGCCGAGTACACCGAGCCGATCAGGTAGGTCGGGAAGTAACCCAGGTATCCGATGCTCCAGTGGACATCCTGCAGCACGCCGTCGGCATCGGAGGGCGGACGGATCCCCAGAATCCTTTCGTAGCTCTCATTCCAGGCGGCGGGCAGGTCGGCGGCCTTCAACTGCCCGTTGGAGATCCCCCGCTCGATCTCAAACCTCACAGCAACGTGCAGAGGGTAGGTGACCTCGTCCGCCTCGACCCTGATCAAGGAGCGGCGGACCCGGTTGACCGCCCTGAAGACACTCTGGGGAGTGGCCGCCGCCAACGGCTTCAGCGCCGCGGCCGCCTTGGGGAACTCTCCCTCCCAAAACGCCAGGCTGCGCCCGACATGGTTCTCCCACAACCGTGACTGCGACTCGTCGACCCCCAGCGACACCGAGGCGCCGATGGTGGTCTCCACCCAGTCTTCACGTTGACCCAGGTGGTAGAGGCCGTGGCCCATCTCGTGCAGGGTGGCCAGGATGGCTTCTTTGGGGTCGTCGGAGCGAACCCGGGTGGTCACCCGGGCGTCCTGCGGCCCCACCCCGGAGGTGAACGGGTGCGCCGACAGGTCCAGCCGGCCGGCCTGCATGTCGTACCCCATCCGGGCGAGCAGATCTGAGCAATAGGCCATGATCGCGGAGGCGTCATAGGGGCCTCCCGGAAGGATGCGGGTGCCGTCATCCCTGCCCAGGACCGCATCCAGGGTGGGCGTGATCCCGGCGGTCACCGCATCGAACATCGGCTGGAGCTGTTCGGCGGTGGCGCCCCTTTCGAACAGGTCCAGGTGGGCGTCGTACGGCTCGTTTTTGTACCCCAAGTGCTCCGCCTGCCGGGCCTTGAGATCCAGTGTCCTTTGAAGCAGGGGCTCGAAGATCGAGAAGTCATCGGCGGTGCGGGCCTGTACCCAGGCGGACTGGGAGCTGGACGCCAACTCCGCCATCTCCCGCACCAACTCCGGGGGAAGCTTCACCGCCTTGTCGCGTGCCCGCTGCGCCAGTTCGACCATCGCCCGCCGTTCGGTGCCCAGATCCTGCTGGAGCAAACCTTCGATGAGGTCGCCGTACTCGGGGCTGGTCAGGCGTTCGTGTTCTATTGAGGCCAGCGTCCCGGTGGCCGCCGCCCGGCCCGGCGCCGCCTTCGGGGGCATAACAGTCTGCTCATCCCACCCAAGCAAACCGGCGATGCTCTCCAGGTGGCGCAGTTCCCTCATGCGGCCGCTGAACTTCTCCCAGGTGTCGGTAGTCATGTAACCACCCTACCGAGGGATCAGAAATGGCGCAGGCGCAAGGCGTTGGCCACCACGCTGACGCTGGAAAACGCCATGGCGCCGGCGGCAATCGAGGGAGAAAGTTTGCCGAAAGCGGCCAACGGAACGGCGGCCACGTTGTAGGCAAAGGCCCAGAAGAGGTTTTGGTGGATGACCCTGAGCGTCTTGCGGGCCAGCCCGATGGCGGCGGGGATCCGGGTCGGGTCGGCGCTGACCAAGGTGATGTCTGAAGCCTCGATGGCCACGTCGGCGCCCGTGCCGATGGCGATTCCCAGGTCCGCCTGGGTTAAGGCCGGGGCGTCGTTGATTCCGTCCCCCACCATGGCAACGATCTTGCCTTCGGCCTGAAGGCGGCGGATTTCATCGACCTTGCCGCCCGGGAGCACCCCGGCGATGACCCGATCGATGCCGACCTGTCCACCCACAACCTGGGCTACCACCTTGTTGTCGCCGGTGATCATGGCAACTTCGATGCCGGCAGCCTTGAGGTCGGAGACCGCTTTGGCAGCCCCGGCCCGAATCCGGTCAGACAGCGCCACCAGGCCCATGGCATGCCCATCCCACCCGACGGCCACCACGGTTTTACCTTCCTCTTGCAACTGCCTGGCTCGGGCTTTGAGATCTTCCGATCTGGACAGGCCCCTCTCCTGGAGCATCAGCGCCTTGCCCACAACAACCTCCACGCCGTCGATGACCCCATGGACCCCGAAGCCGGTGGAGGACCCGAACCCGTCAACCGGTACCAACTCCAGGCCCCGCTCCCCGGCGCCGGCGACGATGGCCCTGCCGATCGGGTGCTCGGACCCGGACTCCACCGAGGCGGCTCGCCGCAAGACCTCGTCCGAGGTGGTTGTCGGGGTCCCGGTCACCACATCGGTCACGGTCATCCTGCCTTCGGTGAGGGTGCCGGTTTTGTCCAGGATCACCGCGTCCAGCTTGCCGGAACGCTCGAAGACCTCCCCGCCCCGGATCAGGACCCCCATTTCGGCGCCCCGGCCGCTTCCGGCCATGATGGCGGTCGGCGTGGCCAAACCCATGGCGCAGGGGCAGGCAATGATCAATACCGCTATGGATGCGATCAGGGCCTTCTCGAGACTGCCGGACGACAGGTACCAGCCGGCAAAGGTCGCCGCAGCGACGGCCAGGACAACCGGGACGAACACCCCGGCTACGCGGTCCGCCAACCTCTGGATCGGCGCCTTGGAGCCCTGCGCCTGCTTCACCAACTCCACTATCTGGGAGAGGGCGGTAGCGGCGCCCACCCGGCTGGCGACCACTTCCAGGCGACCCTGTTGATTGAGCGTCCCGCCGAAGACCTCGTCCCCGGCGACCTTGTCGACCGGGACCGGCTCGCCAGTGAGCATCGACTCGTCGAGGGCACTGGCTCCCGATACGACCGTGCCGTCCACCGCTACCCGCTCCCCGGGGCGGATCACCAGAATGTCGCCGGGCATGACCCGCTCGACCGGGACGGTGATCTCCTCGCCGTTCACCAGTTGGGTCGCCTGTTTGGCCCCCATCTCCACCAGTCGGGCGATAGCGCCGGAGGTGCGCCCCACGGCGCGGGCCTCAAAATATTTGCCGAGGAGGATGAGTGTGATGATCGCGGCGGCGGTTTCGAAATAGACCGCGTGGCCGCCGGTGAACAGGGACCAGGCGCTGAACCCGAAGGCGCTGAGGCTGCCTACGGCGATCAGGGTGTCCATGTTGGTCTGCCCGTGCCTCAGGCGGGCGACGGCGGAGCGCAGGAACGTCCAGCCCGCCCAGAACTGGACCGGCGCGGACAGGACCAGCCCGAGCCAGGCCATCCGGGTGTGGTCCATTCCCAGCGCCCCACCCAATTGGGGCAGGAAGTGGAGCAGCACCAGGGGGGTGGTGAGAACGGCCGACACTATGAGGCGGGTTCGAAGGCTCCGGGCGTGGGCGTCGTCATCCCGGCCCCAGGCCGAGCCGCCGGGGTCCAAGGCCTGCATGCCGTAGCCGGCCCGTTGGGCGGCGGCCACCAGGTCATCTGGGTCGACACCATCCCTGTACGAGACCACCGCCTGACCTCCGGCGTAGTTCACAAAGGCATCGTCGACCCCGGGGACCTTGGACAGCGCCTTTTCCACGCGCATGGCGCAGGAGGCGCAGGTCATTCCGGAAACACGGAAGGTCAGGTCCTCAGGACCCGACCTTCCAGAGGTCCCGGGAACCTCAACCTGGTGTTCGGAACTTCTTACTGAGATGGCTTCTCCCCGATCTGGTGAACCTGGTTCGCCGCAGGCCCGACTCCGTAGCCTTCGCCTTCGATGGCGGCAACGATGTTCGCCAACTGCAGGGCCTCGTCGTTGTAGTTGACGGTTACGTCCTTGCGGTCGAGGTTCACCTTTACCGACTCGACGCCGCCCAGGGCCCCCACTGCGCCCTCAATGGCGTTGATGCAGTGGTTGCAGCTGACCTCGGGAACTTCCAGCACCTTCTCGACCATTTACTCCTCCTGAAATTCTGTTTGGACTACCAGTGTCGCATACCCCCGGGGGGTATGCCAAGAGCAGGGCCGGTGAAGCGCGGCCCTGCTCTTTTCAGCGTAGTCCCGGTGAGCGGCTAAACGTTCTCAAGGGCGGCCGCTGCGTCTTGGCGAGCCTGGTTGCGCCGGCGCAGGTACGCCGCCAGGAGGCCCGAAGACACCAGACCGGCCCCCACCAGACCGGGGTTCGATGCAGCCCGGGGCTGCGGTTGAACCGGGCCGGCTGCAATCTCGAACCCGGGGACCCCGGCGGTCTCCGCCGTAGCGTTCGGGTTGGAAGTGCCGGCGTTGCCCTTGGGTTGGGCCTGCGTCTTGGGGTCGGCTTTTGCCTCGGGCTCTGCTTCTGCCTCAGGCTCGGGTTCGGGCTCCAGGTCTGCCGGGGGCTCAGGGTTGGCCTCCGGGGGCTGGAAGTCGTCGACCTCGGGGTCCACGCACTCAAGATTTACATCCAGGGTGCAGAGCTCGAACGGTGGCGCAGGCTCGATGCAGCTAACGCACAGTTCCATCTTCTTGGGGGCCACACACTGCGGGCCGCTGGGCCCCTGTTCCAGGTCGCACATCTGGAAGGGCGCCGCCGTTGCCGCCGGGGCAGAAAGGCCGAGGGTTGCCAGGCCCATTCCGCAAGCTGCAACAAACCGGACGATCCGGGCCTTGGGGGCGTTTGTGTTCATTTTGAGGTCTCCTCTCCGTAGTTTTGCCAACGCAGACAAGAGGACAGACCCGGCCGGATCCTTACGAGAATCCAGAAAGAAATCTAGGACTACCCGGGGGGCCTGCCCGGAGTGGGCGTGCCGGAACTGCCGGGATCACCCCGCGTGCCCCCGACGGTCAACCCTCCCGGCCCGCCCGGCAGGGACGGCGGCGGCGGAGAGGGACGGATCGAGGGCGTGGCGGAAGGCCGGGGCGAAGGAGCCGGGGACGGCTTGGCCGACGGCGACTGGGAAGGTACCGGGGAAGGCGGAGGCGACGCCGGCGGGGCCGGACGCGTCAAGGACGGCGAAGGCGACGCAGACGGCGTGCGGGTCGGGCGGGGGGTGGCTACGGGTTGGCGGGTCGTTTTAACCTGGGGTTCCGGCGCCGGCGATGCGGCGGGAGACGGCCCCGTCAACACCTGGTCGTTGAACACCAGTGGGTGAGATTTCGGAGTCCCGGCCACCTGTTCGATTACCACCGGCTCGGGGTCATTCATCAGGGCAACGGTCGGAACGGCCGCCAACAACAGCAGCACAATGACCGCGGCGGCTACCGTAATCGCCCTCCGGCGACGGTTTTCGATCGGCGGCGGGAATCCCTGGTAGCGGGACGCCCATCGTTCGCCGGAGGTGCTTTCGGGCGCCGACGACGCCTCCGACGAGGAGCCGACGAGTTGAATCCGGCCCAGGACCGACTCCCGGGCGGCCGCCGGAGCGGCAATCAGCGGGACGACTCCCAGTCCCAACATCGCGGCGGGGCTGAGGATTCGCTGCCGCAGTTCGCGGCAGATGTCGCAGCCGTCAACGTGCCTGGCCACCCGCTTGCGCCAGGTAGCCGAGAGGCGGCCGTCCCACGGCTCCAGCAGGGCGCCCAGCTTCCGGCAGTCCTTGCTCCCCTGCCGGGCGACCAAAAGAGCGCCGAGCGAACGCTCCACCTGGTCTTTCATCCGGCTCAGCATCACGTAGGAGTGCCCGGCGGTGACGCCCAGAGCGTCGGCCAGTTCCTGGCCCTCCAAACCCTGGCGCAGGTGCAGATCCAGGACTACCCGGTCCTGGGGCCCCAGGCCTTCGGCTGCTTCCTGGATGAGAACCGCAAGTTCGCTTTTGGCCGCCATCTCGGTAGGGCCGGCCGAGGGGTCGGCAAGCTCGAAATCGTCGGCAAGGGGGCCCTGCTTGCTCGTCCGCTTGAGGCTCTTCATCGCCAGGTGCCGGGCAACTGCGTAAAGCCATGGGCGCAGCTTGTCGGGGTCCCGGAGCTGGCCCAGGCGAGCGGCAGCGGTGACGAAGGTGTCCTGAAGCAGATCCGCAGCGTCTTCCCGGTTGCGCACCACGGTGCACAGGAAGCTGAAGATCCGGTCTGAGTACCGGTCGTAGATGTCTGCAAAAGCCTGTTTGTCGCCCTCGCAGGCCGCTCGGACCAGCGCTGCGTCATCCATCGCCGGATCATAGTAGTCCACCTTCCCGCCCCCGATGTCAGAAATGCTCAACAGGACAAGTCGCCAACCGGCGACACGGGTAAGAGCCGGCAACAGGTGGAACCTTACGGTTCTTAGGAAGAAGTCCTAATCCGGTAGCGGCAAGCCGGTGGGTGTGGGGACAGGACCACAGGCACCCTTACCTCGCGGCGAACCTGCTGAGCATGGCTACCTTCTCCCGGTAGTTGCGGGCCCCCGCCGCCACCACGGCGTGATCGGCGCCCAGATCGGCGAGGCGTTGTAGTTCTTCGACCGACGCTTTGGGCGCCCCCCACGAGAGCGCCACCGGACGTCCCGCCGCCGCCTCCCGGACCCGTTTCAGGCGCTTTTGGAAGCCGTCGACCGAGCCCCAGTAGTTCCATCCGTCGGCCTTGGGGACCAGCGAGATAACCTGCCTGCTCCCGCCGCCGATCCACATCGGCAACCGAGGCGCCCGGGCGGCAAACAGATCCAGGTGACGCTCCAGTTCGGCGCGTCGCTCGTCCAGGGGCGGGAAATCCAGGCCGTACGCCGTCTGCTCGTCCGCGGTCCGCGAGTCGCCGATACCCAGCCCGATAATCACCCGGTCCGGCGCAATCATCTCCAACGACTCCGCCATGTTGAGCAGGACCCGACGGTTGCGGATGGTCGTCCGGAGGACCAGGGTTCCCACCGTGATCCGACTGGTGGAGGCGGCCACCGCGGCTAGCGAGGTCCATGCCTCAAGCACCGGACGGTCCCGGTTCGGCACCCCCCACAGATTGTCGTACACCCACACCGAGTCCAGACCGGAATCCTCCGCAAGGCGAGCGGCGCCGAGGAGTTGCTCGGGACCCGCATCAAACTGGGGAAGAATTATCCCGAGTTTCACGTCGTAACGAGCAGGTTCAACAAGAACTGAGCTGCCAGGGCGGTCAAAGAGGCGATGTAGAGCAGCCCCGTGGCCGACTGCGTTGAACGATCCCGGACCGTGGCCCACACCATCCCCATAACGACGGCGGTGGTGGCCAGCAAGAACAGCCAGGTCCACCAGTAGCTCGATGAGGCGTAGGCCATGATCCCCGCGGGAACCTCCCCCTCAAGCAGGCCGGCCCGGGTGACGGTGCCCGCCACGGTGGAAAGCGCCATCAACCCAAATATGACCCGGGTCTGTTCCTTGAGCGGTTCTATGGGCATGCGGGCCTGGTTCAGGTACCAGTGACCCAGGATCATTCCGTGGGTGATGCTGCCGAGCACCAGTCCGCCCAGAAGCGCCTGGGCCACACCGAAGGCGCACCCGCCTTCGCAGACCTCCCACCCCGCGGCCCCGATCAGCAACACGGAGATTGCGGTACCCAAGGCCCCGCTCAGCCACTCCAGGAGTGGCCGCTGGCTGTAAACCGCCAGGAGGTAAAGGACATAAGACCCGGTGGCGGCGAAAGTCAGGATCTGAAGGTATCCGGGAAGAACGAACGCCAGAAGGAGCATCAACGGCCACAAGACCCAGGTGGTCGACCGGTAGTAGCCCCGCTTGACCAGCTTGTAGCGCAGGCTCGCAAACCACATGAAGGCGAAGATGCCGGCCAGCACCTGGATAGACGTGAGACTGAAAGCCCCTCGGGGGCCGATCAAGAGGACACCGGGACTAGTGCGCTTCGGTGGGGTAAAGCGTTCGCATGAGCTGGGGCGGGACGAACTCCACGGCAGTTCCCACTATCGAACGAATGGTGTCGAGCGTCTGTTGGTCGCCCTCCCAGTAGGTGTCCAGCACCTGCTTGGACGTGTGGTTGAGCATCGAATCCAAGGCGACGCAGACCATGATCATGTCGTCCAGGCGGCCGATTCCCGGGAGCCAATCTGGAATCAGATCAACCGGCATCACAACGTAGGCCGCTACCCCGGCGAAGATCAACTTGTTGCGCTTCGGGACCCGCGGATCCTTCGCCAATCCCCTGGCCAGCCGGGCGATATTCTGGGCATCCCGAGTTACCCGCCCCAGCATCCCGGGCAGGTTCGCCTTCTTGACGATCTCAACCACCATGCTCTTCTCCGATCCCCCGAGACGCCGCCGCCTCGAGTGACAGCTGCGCTGCACCAACTACTCCGGCGTCGTTTCCTAGGCTAGCCGAAACCACAACCGGTGGGTCCACCTGGCCTTGGTATCTGGCCGCCAGTTCTTCCCGGGCCGCGGCAAGGATGGACTCACCCTCCGCCAGCACTCCCCCGCCGACCACGATCATCTCCGGATCAAAAGCTTTCGCCAGGCCGGCCAAGCCCACGCCGAGCAACGTCCCCAGGTCCCATAGCAGCTCGACGGCGAAAGGATCCCGGATGTCGGCCGCCTTGCCGACTACCGCTCCGGTGATGGCCTCGGCGTTGCCTCCCACGAGCCGGAGGACCTCGGAGTCCAGGTGCTCGGGAGCCCGCTCCCGGGCCATCCGACCCAGCGCAGTTCCCGACGCCACCGCTTCCAGGCAGCCGCGGGAGCCACAGTTGCAGGCCGGACCGTCCACGCTCACCGGGATGTGGCCGAACTCGGCCCCGAATCCGCGACTCCCCCGGTAGAGCTTGCCTTCGCAGATGATGCCGCCCCCGATACCGGTGCCGACGGTAACCATCAACATGTTGCGGGTACCACGGCCCGCCCCGAACCGGTTTTCGGCCCAAGCTGCGGCGTTGGCGTCGTTTTCGACAACCACCGGAAATCCGTACTCGCGGGAGATGTCTTCCCCGATCCCGGGATTGCTAAAGCTCAGGTTGGGGGCGAACAGGAGCCGTCCGGAGGGGTACTCGACAAACCCCGCCACGGCCAGGCCGATCGATCCTATGGGTTGTTCAGCTTCGGCGAGAAACCGGTCTATAGCCTCAGGGAGGGCATCCAGGCCCTCTTGTTGGTCGGTGGGAACCCGGGTCTTGGCGACGATGGCGCCTTGTTCATCGACAACCGCCCCGAGGATCTTGGTCCCCCCGACGTCGACTCCCAAGCTATAGCGCACGCCACGATACTAATCGAGCGTCAGGCGGGGTCCTCCGCCGGGGGCGTTTGGGGCTTCGGCTTGCCGGTGGACTTGGCCCGGGTTCCGGACGCGGCCGGCGGCTTCGGCAGACGGACCGGTTCGTCAGACGGGGGTTCCAGGCGGTCGCGCAACAACAGGTCCCGCACCACCACCTTCGTCGCGGCCGCCAGCGGAAGCGCCAAAAGTGCACCGACGAAGCCCAGGATCGACCCGCCGATCAACACCGAGAGGATGACGGCGGCAGGAGACAGGTCGACCGCCTTTTTCATGACCCGGGGAGAGATGACGTAGTTCTCGATCTGCTGGTAAACCAAGATGTAGATGACGGTGATGACCGCGGTAGTGAGCCCGACGAAAGACGCCACCAGGACGCAGAGAACCGCACCGACCAGGGCCCCGACCGAGGGGATCAGGGTGGTGATGGACACCCACATTGCCAGGGCGGCCGGAAACGGCAGGCCGATAACCAGGAAGGCGATGAAGGCACAGACCCCCGCGATCAGCGAAACCGACATTTGCCCGGAGGCGTACCCACCGATCTTCTCGGTGGCCCGGTCCATGAGGACCCGGTACTCGTCCTGCCGGGCGGGCGGGAACAACGAAACAACGCCATCTTCGAGCGTGGGCAAGCTGCTTGCGAAGTAGATCGTGAGCACCAGAATCGTCAACAGGCTAAAAAGACCACTGGCGATGTTCCCCGCAACACCCAACACGGTCCCCACCGAAGCCTGGGCGATGTCCGGCGCCCGGCTGGCCAGCTTCTCCAGCTGTTCGCTGATTTGGAATCGTTCCTCGAACTCGCCCAGGACCCCTCCGGACTGCTGGAGTTGGGCGATGTAGTCGGGCACCTTCCCGGCGAACTGCTGGACCTCGGTGACAATCGGCGGGATGACCAGGACAAAAAACAGGACCAAAAAACCCAACAGGCCCAACAAAATGATTGCGGTGGCAGATCCCCGACCCATCCCGCCCCGTCTCTGGAGCAACCGGATCCCCGGGTCCATGCCGATGGCCAGGACGGCCGAAATCAGCACCAGGACCAGCGCACTGCGGGCTTGATAGCCGGCGGCGAAGACCAGCAGCACCAGCACGACCCCGAAAGTCGCCTTTACCGCTTTTGAAAAAGTCGACTCTCGCTTTTCACTCACAACGGGCATTCTGTGTTAAACGAATGGGCAAAGCCAGTCACGCAGTTGGGAGGACGAGTCGGTGAAGCTGGGATACGACGAAGCAGGCGGAGGCCGGGTTCTGTTACTGGTACACGGTTTCCCCGTCGACCGGCGGATATGGGTCCACCAGGTGAGCGGGCTGTCCGACCTGCGCCGGGTGGTGGCGGTGGATCTGCGGGGGCGGGGGAAAAGTCCAGCGCCCACCGAAGGTGGTTGGTCAATGAACACCCACGCCGACGACCTGGCGGAAACCATCGAGTCCCTGGGGGTCGACCAGGTTGACCTGGGCGGGATCTCAATGGGAGGGTACGTCGCCTTCGCCTTCGTCCGCCGCTACCCGATGCTGGTCCGTTCGTTGATTCTGGTCAGTACCCGAGCCGCCGGGGACCCGCCCGAATACAAGACCGGCCGTGTCACCACCGCCGAGCGGGCCCGCAACTTCGGGACCCGGGCCCTGGCCGGGAGCATGCTCCCCAACCTGCTGGCGGAGGGGGCATCACAACAGGTGCACGACGAGGTGCTGGCGATGTTCGACGCCATCCCGGGCGCGACCTCGGCCGAGGACTCGCTTGCAATGAAGGATCGCCCGGACTCCACGACGCTACTGCCGTCGATCGCGGTCCCCACTCTGGTGATTGAGGGAGCCGGGGAGCAGTTGTTGCCCGCGGGCACCGCCCGGGATATGGCGGAGGCGATTCCCGGGGCCCGGTTGGTGTCGATTCCCCAGGCGGGCCACTTCGTCCCGGTGGAGAACCCGGACGGGTTAAACGGGGCGATCCGGGGATTCTTATAGCCCCTACGTCGAGCAAAGCCTCCGGGGGTTCGCACCCCTAAGCCAGCGTGATCGCCCGCCGGGTGTGCCGGAAGTAACCGGCGTTCAGGCAGTGCGTCCGGCCGATGTGCACCGACGAACACAGCGGCTGGTGGATGTGACCGAAAAACGCCCGGTCGGGCTGAACCCGCCTGATGTACTCCGCCAGCCCGGCCGATCCCCGTTCGTGGCGGTTGGCAATGACGTCGAAGGTCAGTTCGGGGACGTCGGGAGGGACGTGAGAGCAGATGATGTCCACCTCGCCCAACCCTTCTAGTTTTGCGTCGAACTCCTCTTCGGGGACCTCACCTGCGATCTTGAGCGGCGTGGGCAGACCCCCGCCGACGAACCCGATCTTCATGCCCTCCAGTTCGATCACCTTGCCGTCCACCATCTCGACATGATCCGGCAACAGTTCGTGGGCAACCGGAGGCGAATCGACATTCCCCAGGATGAGGTAGGTCTTGCGGGGCAGCGCCGCGAATACCTCCCGGTACTGCTTGGCAAACGCCAGTTGGAACTTGGCCGCTATCTCCGCCTCCCGGCCCTTGCGGCGCAGGGCCATCACGCTGCGGGCCTCTTCGAACTTTCTTTGCGCCCGGAGCCCGATCACCTCGTTGACCGCATCTATCCCGAAGATCTCAACCAGGATGCCGTCTTTGGTGGTGTAGTCGATGACGTTGATCAGGTCCCCGAGCAACAGCAGGGTGTCGTGGGGCCGGACCTCGTCGGCCAGCGCCTCGTGGGCGCCGTGAAGGTCGGAAATGACCTTTATGGACAAAGGGAATTACCCGCCGAAGCGGCGAATTCGAGCTGAGTACTCCAACACGGTATCAAGGACGTCCTGATCCCTGAGATCCGGGAAAAACTTCGGTGTAAACACCATCTCGGCGTAGGTCGACTGCAGGGGCAAAAAGCCCGAGGAGCGCATCTCGCCCGAGGTGCGCCATACGATGTCCGGGTTCGGGTAGGGCTGGTTGGCGGTGTCCAAAAAGTCCTGGACGTCCAGCTCGGAGGGATTTTGGCCGGTCAGGCGCAACTGGTCGTATAGGCGCTCAATGGCCCGCTTGACCTCGTCCGCCCCACCGTAGTTGATGGCCAGGTTCACCACGTTCTTCTCGAAGGACCGGGTCTTCTGCTCGATGTTGATCAGAGCATCCCTCAGGCTCTGCGGCAGGCCCTCGGGGAATCCGGCGGCGGCGGCGGCTTCCTGTGAACCGTCGGGGACCCCCTCCAGCCGCCCGACGTGGATCACCCGGACGTTTTCGTCGATGGCCTCAGGCAGTAGGTCGGCGATCCACTCCTCGTACAGGGCCAAAAGAGCGGCAACCTCGGCCGGCGTCCGACGCCAGTTTTCAGTGGAGAAAGCCCAGAAGGTAGCGGTATGGATCCCGATCTTTCGGCAGAAGCGGGAGAGGTGTTTGGCTACCTCGAACCCGGCCCGGTGGCCTGAGGTGACCGACTCGTCACGAGCCGCGGCCCAACGCCGGTTGCCATCGGGAATGATCGCAAGGTGTTTTGGGATGCTGGCGCCGGCAGGAAGTTCGGTCTCGGCCTGAGGCGCCTGTGCGGCACCCTTCAAGGGACGGGGACCCTATCGACAACCAATCTGGTCAGCCTTTCCAGAGTCGTCCGCGCCTCACATTGCGGAGTCCTCTCCAGCGCCGCCAGCGCTTCGTCCACGTAACTTGTGGCCTTGGCGATCGCTCGGTCAAAACCGCCGGTCCGGAATGTGATGTCACGGAATCCGTCAACGTCGACCTCGGGAGAACCGAGCAGCTTGACCAAAGAAGGGTCGGCTTCAACCGCGTAAATCACCGGCAGGGTGTAAACGCCGTCCCTAAGGTCGGTACCGGGGGGTTTACCCAACTCTTCTTCGCTGGCGGTCAGGTCCAACAGGTCGTCCGCCACCTGGAAGGCGTACCCGAAGGCCCAGCCGAAGTCTTTCAGTGCATTCACGGTCTCGTCCGAACACCCGGCCAACCGGGCCCCCAACCGGACCGACACCTCCAGCAACGAAGCGGTCTTTCCCCCGATTGTGGTGATGTACTGCTCTTCGCTGCGGGCCGGGTCGTAGGTGGTCGACAACTCGTTGACCTGGCCCTGCACCACCTGCGCGATGGCGTCGGCCAGGGCCGCGGGAACTTCACCGCCCACCTGGGCGGAAATCCACGAAGCCCGGGCGAACAGGTAGTCGCCCGCCAGAATGGCCACCTTGTTCCCCCAGGTTTCGTTGGCGCTGGGGACCCCCCGGCGCATATCGGCCTCGTCGATTACGTCGTCGTGGTAAAGCGTCGCCAAATGGGTCATCTCGATGGCGGCGGCCGTGATGTCCACGTTGTTGTTCGGACCGGAACCGAAATTGGATCCCAGAATCCCCAACGACGGACGCAGGCGTTTGCCCCCGGCCCTCGTCAGGTACGTGGTCGATTCGGTCAAAAATGAGGTTGCGGCCGAGGAGATGTCGTAGATGATCTCCTCGATCCTGGCCAGATCCGGCGTGATCTCCGCCAGAACCGAACCGACTTCGTCTCTTGAGAGTGGTTCCATTAACCTGCCTATCTACCTAAACGCCGCAGACCTGGATCAGCACTTGCCTGTCCCGGGCTCGGTCGAACTCAACAAACATTACCCGCTGCCACTCGCCGAGCATCAGCGACCCTTCACTCACCGGAATGTACTCGGAGACCCGCCCTGCCATCAGGTACCGCAGATGGGCGTGGGCGTTCTTCGTCTCGTCCGGGTGCATGTTTTCGGTGCGAACCGTGAAGTCGTCATGCAGGTACCCCTCGCCCTCCGGGACCAACCTGCGCATGGTGAAGTCTATGTCCTTGAGCAGCCCGGTCTCCTTTTCGTTGACCAACAGCCCACACGTGGTGTGGGGCGAGTAGACCAGGGCATAACCGTCTTCAACTCCTGAACTGATCAGCGCCTTCTCGACGTCGGCGGTGATGTCGATGACGTCGAACTCCCGGGTGGTAGCGATATTGATCCGGTCTCGGTGAAAAATCACTTTTTTTCGCTTTCTCTAAGACACGCTTGCCGGTAGGGGAAAACGGATGTCCTCGGTGGCCACCGTTATTTCTTCGAGGTCAACGATGCCCTGGATTGCCAGATGTTCGATTACGCGATCGACAAGCACCTCCGGCGTGGACGCTCCGGACGAGATCCCTATGGTCGTCGCTTGATCCAGCCATGCCTGCTCGATATCGGCCTCGTTTTCGATCAGGTGAGCCTCAGCCCCCGCATCTTGGGCGACCTCCACCAGCCGGTTGGAGTTGGATGAGTTAATCGATCCGACCACCAGCACCAGATCGGCCATTCCGGCAATCTTGCGCACCGCCACCTGCCGGTTCTGGCTGGCGTAGCAAATATCGTCCTTGGTTGGCCCGACGATCAGTGGGAAGCGTTTGCGCAGGGCACCGACAACACTTTGCGACTCGTCGACCGACAGGGTGGTCTGGGAGACAAACGCCAGGTTGTCGCCGTCTTCAACCGTCAATTTGGAAGCTTCTTCGGCGTTTTGGACCACGATGGTCCGATCCGGGGCCTGCCCGAAGGTGCCCTCTACCTCTTCGTGGCCGTTGTGACCGATCAGCACGATGGTTTTGCCCTGCTTGGAGAAACGCTGGGCCTCAACGTGGACCTTGGTGACCAGCGGACAGGTGGCGTCGATCAAGGTGAGGTTGCGGGTCCGGGCGTTGGCGTAAACGGTGGGGGCCGATCCATGGGCGCTCAGTACGCAAACCGCACCCTCCGGCACCTCCTCCTCGCTGTCGACGAATACCGCGCCCCTGGCCTCCAGGCCCCTTACGACGTGGAGGTTGTGCACAATCTGCTTGCGCACGTAAACCGGCTCCCCGTGCTTCTCAAGGGCCTTCTCCACAATCTCAACCGCCCGATCAACGCCGGCACAAAAGCCGCGGGGAGCGGCCATCAGGATTTTTTTAGCCATTCTTAGGCTCGGATCCGGCGACAACCGCCTCTGCTTCGGCAGCTATCCGGGCCGCCTCGCCCTCGATGGCCGCGTTCTCGGTGGCGACCTTGACCGCCTCGTCCAACAAGGCATCCACCATCTTGTCGGCGGGGACCCAGCCGAGTTGTTTGCCCCGGGAGAACAGCAGGCCGCGTCCGGGCCCGGCGGCGATACCCACATCGGCGTCCCGGGCCTCTCCGGGGCCGTTGACCTCGCACCCCATGACTGCGATCTGGATTGGGGGCAGGTTCATCTTCTCCAAACGTTCCTGCACCTGACGGGTGAGTTCAATGACGTCCATCTCGGCCCGGCCGCAGGAGGGGCAGGCGACCAGGTCGAACGTGGTCCGGCGCAAGCCCAGTGTCTGCAGGATCTGCTTGGCGACCTTGACCTCCTCCACGGGGTCGGCGGTGAGGGAGACTCTCAGGGTGTCGCCGATACCTTCTGAAAGCAGTGTCCCGATACCAATGGCCGACTTCAATGTGCCGTAGGGCGGTGGGCCTGCTTCGGTGACACCCAGGTGCAACGGGTAGTCACAGGCTTCCGCCAGCAGGCGGTAGGAATCGATCATCTGCGGGACGTTTTGGTGTTTGACCGAAATCTTGATGGCGGTGAAACCAATGTCCTCAAGGATCTTGATCTCGTGAAGGGCGCTTTCAACGAGCGCTTCGGGGGTGGCGCCTCCGTATTTGGCCAGCAGGCGTTTGTCTAACGAACCGGCGTTGACCCCGACCCTAATGGGAACTCCCCGGTCGGCCGCCTCTTTGACAACGGTGCGGATCTGGTCGGCGTCCCGGATATTGCCAGGATTGAGCCTGAGACCTGCCACCCCTGCCTCCAGCGCCATGATTGCCAGCCGGAACGAGAAGTGGATATCGGCCACAATCGGGACACCGGCTTCCTGCACAATCATCGGCAAGGCCGCGGCGTCGCCGGGGTGGGGTACCGCCACCCGGACAATATCGGCGCCCTGGGTGGCCAGCGCATGCGCCTGGATGAGGGTCGCCTGGATGTCGTCGGTTTTGGTGGTGCACATCGATTGGATGGCAATGGGTGCCCCGCCCCCGACCGGCACGGAGCCCACCATGATCCTCTGAGAATGTCGCCTAGCTCTAATCATCTAAGCAAATGCTCGCAGCACTGAGAAAACTGAGCAAATGCTCAAATTGTGATCGCATGTCCATGGGGACCACACTAGGCGTGGAATTCGACGAGCCTGACGACGACTTGTGGAGATTGTGTAGAGGTTGCCCGGGGGGACTGGAATAGTTTGGCGTCGGTGGAGGTTGCCTTGGGTGATAGTACGATTGGGCGATCCGATCTTTCCCAGCTACGCCGGGAAACCGGAGAAACGGAGACTCAAGTGAAATCCACCGACCAGTCAGGCGGCGAAGGCGCAAAAGAGTTCGTGTGGGACGGCAGCATGGACGCTGAGTTCATCGCCGCGATGAACGCCGAAGTCGGTAGCGGTGGCACGAGCGCCACACCGGCCGCCGGCGAACATGTTCACGGACCGGGATGCGACCACAGCCACCAGGAGAACGCAACTCCCGATTTGGCCGACCTTGAGGCCAACCTCATCGAAGTCGCCCACGAACTGCAGGCTCGATTTGGCAGCACCGGACCCACTCCCCAGGAAGAAAAAGAGTTCATGCGCGAGTGGCTCGCCAAAAAGGGGCGGACCCAGGAGGAAGTTGAGGCAATACTTGCCGACTAGCCTCCCGGAGGCGCGATGAGCAACGGGCTCCCTCGTGTTCTTCGCGCGGCCCCGGCGGGACCCGGCATCGATATCGCCGCGGCCGAGGATGCCACCCGCCGGCTATTGCAGGCCCTGGGTTACGACACCTCCGACGAAGTGCTGGACCAGACCCCTCGCCGGGTAGCCGCGGCTTACGCGCAGATGTTGACCCCGGTTGACTTCGAGTTCACCACCTTCCCCAACGAGGGGTATGACGAGTTGATCGTCGCCCGTTCCATCCAGTTCCACTCGCTGTGTATGCACCACCTGCTCCCGTTCGTTGGAGTCGCCCATATCGGGTACATCCCGGACGGCCGAATCGTGGGTCTCTCCAAACTCGCCCGGGTGGTGGAGCACTTCGCCCGTGATCTTCAGGTCCAAGAGCGGCTCACCGAGCAGATAGCGTCCTGCCTGCAGGAAAAGCTCACTCCCAACGGGGTGGGCGTGGTCATGGAGGCCGAGCACATGTGTATGACGCTCAGGGGGGTTCAGAAGCCGGGAACCACTACTGTGACTTCGTCGTTGCACGGGGCGATCCGCAACGACCCCCGCACCAGGCAGGAGTTCTTGGCCCTGGTCCGTGGGGACAAATGACGGTCCTTGTCACCCGCCGGGAGAAGTTCAACGCCGGCCACCGCCTGTTCAATCCGGCGTTCACCGACGAGCACAACCTGGAGGTCTTCGGCAAATGCTCCAACCCGTCGGGGCACGGGCACAACTACGTGCTGGAGGTGACGGTCGCCGGGGAGGTCGACCCCGAAACCGGCTACGTCATGGACCTGGGGATACTGTCGGACGTGATCAACAAGCAGATCATCCAAGACGTGGATCACCGCAATCTCAACATCGATGTCGAGTGGATGCGGGGCAAAATCCCCACCGCCGAAGTTATGGCGGACACCTTCTGGGACCGGCTGGAGGAACACCTTCCGGCCGGACTGCTCTACCGGGTGGTGGTCAGAGAAACGGACAAGAACTGGGCGGAGCGCCGGCGGGTACTCTGAGTTCACCATGAACCAACCTGCACTTACCCAAGCCCCGCCCGGCGGCCACAAGATCCCTAACGGGTATCGCTACCCGAATATCAGCACCTTCTGGATCCCCTACTACCGCCTGGTGATCCAGCTCTTCTACCGCCTGCACATCCGCCACGAGGTGGCAACGGGCCTGTCCATAGGGTGCGGTCTGGCCGCGGCCTGGTTGATCGTCGGCCTCCCCGCCACCGGTTCTTTCGTCGCCGCCGCGGTCCTGGTACACCTGAAGGACGTTTTCGACGCCACCGACGGCTCAGTCGCCCGGATGACCGGGACGGGACACCGCTTCGGCCGCTTCCTGGATACGGTCGGGGACGGGGTGTCCTTCACTGCCTGGATCGTCGCCTGTGGGACGATCATGGTCGCCCGGGGAACCTCGGTCGGAGCAGCGGCAGCCTGGGTGGTCGCCGGGTGGTTGAGCCTGTTTTTGCAGTGCTCCTATTTCAACTTCCACCACCTGCACTACGTACGGATCGCCGGCGGCAACTCCACCAGCAGGCTGGACGAGAGGGAGGCCCCGGTCGAGCCCTCCGACCGGGCCACCAGGGCCATGGCTGCGGTGTACCAGGCCTGGTTCGGCTGGCAGGACCGGCTTATCGCGCGGCTCGACCAGAGCCAGCGGCGGACGCTGGGGCTGGGGGGACCGGCCGGGGACCCGGCGACGAACGCCTGGTACGGGGCCAAAGGCTTCATGGTTGCCAACTCCGCACTGTGCTTCGGCACCCACGCCTTCCTGCTCGTCGTCCTGCTGTTGGTTCATCGCCCCGAATGGTTCCTCCCGGCGGTTGTAGTGGGGATGTCCCTCTACTGGGCGGGCATCCTGGCCGCCCGGCAGAT
>JAJCYE010000078.1 GCA_029263075.1 Actinomycetes bacterium | reverse complement strand
TCCGCTGTTCGTGGGGAACCTCGGTAAGCAGGTAGGCCATCCGGGTGTTATTGCGGGAGTCGGTGGCGTCCGGCCCGGCAAATCGGGCCGACCGTACCCCCGGTGCCCCGTCCAGGGCATCGATCTCGATCCCGGAGTCGTCCGCAATGGCGGCATGGCCGGAGAACTCAACCAATGCCCGGGCTTTGATGAGTGCGTTCTCCAGGTAGGTGGACCCGGACTCCACTATCGGCGGCCACGGCGCCATCTGGTCCTTGGTTATGAAGCTCACCGGCAGCCCGGCCATGATCTGGACGATTTCGGCGATCTTGCCTTGATTGGCGGTGGCTAGGACAATCTGCAATTCAGCCTCCCAGAGCCGCCCGCTGGATCTCGAGCAGGTCGCCGATCCCCTTACGACCCAGCCCCAGCAGCGCGGCCAGGTGCACGTCGGAGAACGGCTTGCCTTCGGCGGTCCCCTGTAGTTCGACGAACTCGTCGGCCCCGGTCATCACAATATTCATGTCGACCTCGGCAGTGGAGTCCTCGCTGTAGTCCAGGTCCAGGCAGGGCACGCCGGCAACCATCCCGACGCTGACCGCAGCCACCTGGTCCCTGATGGGGCTCGCCGCAAGCTTGCCGGCTTCTACCAAGCCGTTGCAGGCGTCGGCCAGGGCAATGTATGCGGCGGTGATAGAGGCGGTCCGGGTACCGCCATCTGCCTGCAGGACGTCACAGTCCAACCAGACCGTGCGCTCCCCCATCGCCTTCATGTCGCAGACCGCTCTCAGGCTGCGCCCGATGAGCCGTTGGATCTCCTGGGTCCGCCCGCCCAACTTGCCCTTGTTCACCTCACGGGGCGTCCTGGTGGAGGTGGCCCGGGGAAGCATTGAGTACTCGGCGGTGACCCAGCCCTTGCCGCTGCCCCGCATCCAGTCCGGAATCCGGTCGTCAACGGTGGCGTTGACCAGGACCCGGGTTTTGCCGCACTCATAAAGGACCGATCCCTCTGCGTATTCCACATACCCGCGCTGGACCGTCACGGGGCGAAGCTGGTCAGGGCTGCGCCCGTCGTTGCGAACCATTTTTTTCTCCTTTGGATGGGAACTCTTCGTCGTTTGGGGCGACAGTGCCTTGCGGGGACCGGGGTTCGCACCCGAACCGCGGGCAAGCTTCGAAGCCGTCGCAGGCCCGCTCGCCTGCCGGTGCTGCGCTTTAGATGTTGAGGTTGTCGATACCCGCCAGGATCTTGCCACGGAAGTGCTTGGCCGCCTGGTCCATGCTAACCGTAGGGTCCAGACCCGGCGCCAGGTGGGTAAGCACCAACCGGCCGGCCCGAGAGTCGTGCGCCAGCCTCCCCGCCTCCTCGGCAGTCATATGAACCTTCTGCCCTGCGGCATCCGGTTCCTGGAGGGTGGCTTCGGCGACCAGCACGTTAGCGCCCTGGGCGAAGTCGATCAACTCTTCGCTCCACGCAGTGTCGGCGGTGTACACCAGCGACCTCCCGTTGGCCTCCACCCGGACCGCCAGCGTCTCTACCGGGTGCACGGTCCTTTTGAAGGTGAACACGAACGGAGGGACCGCAATCTTGTCGCCGGAACGGACGGGATTGAAGTCGAAGTATCCCCCGAAGCCGTCCTGGGCAGTGGGCGACAAAAGCTGCGCCATGTGCTCCTCCGCCCCCGCCGGTGCGTAGACCTCCAGGCCTTCGGGCCCCGGCGAGTCCTTCCCGTAGCGCAGCGCGTAGTAGAAGGGGTAGAAGTCCAGGAAGTGATCCAGGTGCAGGTGGCTGATGACCACCGCCGAAAGCTGTCGGAAGTCGGTGTGTCGCTGTAGATTGGCGAAGGTACCGGTCCCGCAGTCCATCCACACCGTGAACTTGCCCACCCTCAGAAGGAATCCCGAGGTTGCCCCGCCCGGCTTGGGGTAGGTGCCACTGGCCCCCAGCACTATCGCCTCGAACGGGATGGTCATGCCGAAACCTTCAAGGAACCGGCGGCGGGCCAGGGCATGCTCTCAACTTCATCCAGTCCGGGCAGAAAACGGGACCCGACGGTCCGGAAGCTGGCGGGGTCCCCGGAAACAAGGAACCGGCGGGAGCCCACCTGGCGCTTCCGGCGCAGCAGGTTCAACTCCACCAGCTTGGAGTAAATGTCCTTTGCCACCTCGTCGGCCGACGAGATCAACTCCACCTCCCCCGAAGTGACCGAGTGTAGGACTCCGGTGAGCAACGGGTAATGGGTGCAGCCGAGAATCAGCGTATCGACTTCTGCATTCATCAGAGGGTTGAGGTACTCCTCGGCCAAAGCGAACAACTCTTCGGAAAACGTGTCGCCGTCCTCCACTCGCTCGACGAACCCGCCGCAAACCTGGGTGTGGATCTCCAGGTCCGCACCCGCAGCGTGCAGGAAGCGCTCGTACTGCCCGGTGGAGAGGGTGGCCTGGGTCCCCAGGACCCCCACCTTGCGGTTGTGGGTGGCCCGGACCGCGGCCCGGACCGCGGGCTCCATCACGCCAATCACAGGCACCTTGTGGGCGGGCCGGAACTTCTCGTAGGCAGCGGTCATGGAGTTGCAAGCGATCACCAGCATCTTTACGTCCTGCTCCTCCATCAGACCCATGATCTCGGTGAGGAACAGGTGGACCTCATCAATGGTGCGCGGCCCATAGGGGCAGCGGGCCGTATCCCCGAAGTAGATGAGGTTTTCCTGCGGCAACAACTTCATTATCGAATCGGTGACCGTGAGGCCGCCAACCCCCGAATCAAAAATGCCGATTGCCCTGTCGTCCCCGGTGCTCACCAGGGCATGTACTCGACTTTTTTGGCGGCGATGTCTGTGTGCATGTCCCAGATGTCGGTGGACAGGTACTTCCAGCCCCCGTCGGCAAAAAGGCAGACAATGTCTCCCGACTCAATGCGGGCCGCCAGCTTCTGGGCCACGAAGACGGTCGCCCCGCAGGATATTCCTGAGAACACCCCCTCACGAACAACCAGATCCTGCGTGTACTTGACCGAGGTGTTGGAGTTGACCTTGATCTTGCCGTGCAGCACGCTTTCGTCCAGCACCGGCGGGATGAATCCGTCGTCCAACGAGCGCAGGCCGTAAACCAGGTCGCCCTGCTCCGGTTCGGCAGCGATGATCCGGACCTCGGGCTTGTTGTCCCGGAAAAACCTGCCGACCCCGGTCAAAGTGCCTCCGGTGCCGAGCCCAGCAACAAAATGGGTGACGGTGGGCAGGTCTTTGAGGATCTCCGGGCCCGTGGTGGCGTAGTGGGCGCCCGGATTGGCGTCGTTGCCGTACTGGTAGAGCATCAGGTATTTGGAGTCCGCCTCGACCATCTGCTTGGCCAGCCGGATGGCCCCGTTGGACCCTTCGATGCCGTTCGACAGCACAATGTCCCCACCGAACATCTTGATCATCTGAGCCCGCTCTTTAGAGGCGGTTTCGGGCATCACGCACACAAGCTTGTAGCCCTTTTGTTTGGCCAGGAAGGCCAGGGAAATGCCGGTATTACCGGACGTGGGCTCGAGGAGGACTTTGTCGGGCGTGAGCAGACCCTCGGCCTCGGCCTTTTCGATCATCGCCTTGGCCACCCGGTCCTTGACCGAGCCGGTGGGGTTTTGACCTTCGAGCTTTGCCCAGATCCGCACGTTGGGGTTGGGAGAGAAGCTGTTGATGCCTACCAGCGGGGTATTCCCCACCAGTCCCATCATATTTTCTACGAGCATCGGCGGCGCTTAGGCCTGGCGGCTGCCGCCTGCCACGGCCGGCAGGATGGCTACCGTGTCCCCGTCCGCTACCTTGCTGTCCAAGTTCTCCAGGTACCGAACATCTTCATCGTTGATGTAGATGTTCACGAACTTGTGCAGGCCGCCGTCCGGGCCGAAAACCTGTTCCTTGAGGGCCGGGAACTGCTCTCCGAGCCCGGCCAGGACCTCGCGCAACTGCCCCGACTCCGCTTGGACCGACTTGGATCCCCCAACTGCGGCGCGCAGGACCGCGGGGATGTTCACCTTTACTGACATTGGCTCACGATATCACCAGGTCCACTTCTATTACCTCGCCCGTCTCGTCTCTCCAGTCCTGCTTTTTGATCAGCCAACCTTTGGTGAGAGGGTTTTCGGAGTCCATCAGCGAGACGATGAGATAGACCGCGTCGGGGTAGTGGGCCTCTCGCCGGTCTGTGGGCGACGGGATAGGCGGGCTCGCCACATGGCTGTGGAAAATGGCCACAAGCTCGTGGTCGCGGTCGTCGATGTCGTTGATCGCGGCGATCATCTGTTTATCTTCCGGGCGATAGTAGATAGGCGACGCCGCCGCGTTGGGCAGGTTGTAAAGGACCTTGCCCTCGCCGTCCTCGCCACCGATAAACCCACACGCCTCGTTGGGGTAGTCGTCCCGGCAGTGCTGGATCATCCCGTCGTAGATGTCCTGGGGAATGGTGAGCTTCATCAGTACCGGCCCGCCACCTTGATGGTGCCGGCCGGCCCGGCGACGACGCGGCCTATTACCGACGCGGCAGGTGTCCCGAATTTGCGCAGCGCTTTGACCATCGCGTCCTGCTTAGACCTTTCCACCACTATCAGCAACCCTCCGGAGGTTTGTGCATCGAAAAGAATGACCTGCACCATCGGATCTATGTCCGAGTCGAATTCTACAAAGGGTCCGAAATAATCTCGGTTCCGCTGCGTACCGCCCGGCACCAGGCCCTCTTTGGCCAGCCCGCCGACCCCGTCCAGGATTGGGACGTGGTCGGCAACCAGGTTGGCCGAACAGCCGCTGGCGTTCAACATCCCGCGCAGGTGCCCGAGCAAACCGAAGCCGGTTACATCAGTACAGGCGGCGGCGCCCACCTCGACCATGGCCTGCGCCCCGGCCTTGTTCAAGGTGGCCATCAGGGTTGTCCCCCGCTTCAGCAGGGCCTTGTCGATGCGCTGCGCCTTACAGGCGGTGGCAATGATCCCCATGCCGAGGGGTTTGGTCAGGATGATCGACATCCCCGGTTTGGCGGTCGACAATTTCACGATCTTGTCGGGATGTACCACCCCGGTCACCGACATACCGAACTTGGGCTCCGGGTCGTCCACGGTGTGGCCGCCGACCACCGCACAGCCGGCCTCCTCGGCCTTGTCCGCGCCGCCTTCCAGCACCCGGGCCAGCAGGTCCATATCCAGGTCCTTGGGCCAGCCGACCAGATTTAAGCCGGTGAGCGGCGTGGCGCCCATGGCGTAGATGTCGCTTATGGCGTTGGCTACGGCGATGGCGCCCCACTGGTAGGGGTCATCCACAACCGGCGTAAAGAAGTCGACCGTCTGCACCAGCGCGGTCTCGTCGTTGATCCGGTAAACCGCAGCGTCGTCGGGCACGTCGAGGCCCAAGAGAAGGTTCGGATCAGCCTTCCCTTTTCTTTCTCCCAAACGGCGCACGACCTGCGCCAGATCACCCGGACCGAGCTTGCAAGCTCAGCCGGCGCCGTGTGAGAACTGGGTAAGCCTGATTTGGTCCATTAGGGTCATTTATACCGCCAAGCCCCCGCTAAGCCCGGCGGGCCGGAGCTAAGACCGCTTTTTGGGCGCTTTTACCTTCGGAGGGAAGGCTCCGACGTGGTCGAGAGCCTTGGCGACCCACAACTCTGCCCGGTAGGGGTCGGCAACCAGCGTAGCCGGCAGTTTTACGTAGCCACCCATCGGCCGCTCGGCCGGCCCGAAAGGACCCGAACCGTCTTCGCCCAGCAGTAGGTGGGCGTCCCCTTCATTCAACTTGAGGCCGACGTCGGCGCCGAACAAGCCCATGAACATGTTCCCGTTCACAAAGGCACCCAGGTTGCCGAACATCGGCTTGACCTCAACCCTCGGGTCGTCCGGCACCAGGGATCGAAAACTTTCCTTGTCGGCTTCGGTCGGTTTGGGCATCTCCATGGTCAACTCCTCCGTTGGGAAATGGGGCCGGATGATCAACTTTAGTCCGCCGGCACACGACCGGATGTAGGCTTGTCTTCAAGTTCCCAACGGAGGCTGCATGTTCCCCGAATCCGCCAGGCAGGTTGTCCGCGACGGTGCCTACGGGCACCTTGCGACCATCAACGAAAGCGGGAGCATCCACGTGTCACTGTGCTGGGCCGGGATCGACGGCGACAACATCGTGGTCGCCACCCTGCAGGACCAAAAGAAGTTGCAGAACATCCGGCGAGAGCCCCGGGTCACCATCTCCTTCGAAACCCAAAACACCAACTCCTGGGGCCTACGGGAGTACCTGATCATTAAAGGGCTGGCAACGGTTACCGAGGGAGGGGCACCCGAGTTGCTGCAGGCGTTGGCCCACGTTTATCTGGGTCCCGAAGTAAAATTTCCTCCTATGCCCTCGCCTCCACCGGGATTTATTACCCATATCTCCGTCGATCACCTCGGCGGCGTGGGACCATGGATGGAAGACGCTAAGACTCCCAGTTGATCTTTCGGCGACCCCAGCGCCGGTGAAACGCCCGTAAACCACTGAAAGGCACCCTTCTTGTTGCAGGTCAAAAATCTTCAGATCGCCATCGGCACGCGCCTCTTATTGGACGATGCCTCCTTCATGGTCGCTCCAGGCGACAAGGTTGGTCTGGTCGGCCGCAACGGCATGGGCAAGTCGACCTTGATGTCGATCCTGTCTCAGGAGGCCGCCGGCGCCGTCGAGTACGAGGGGACCGTAAAGTTCCAGGGCAACTACAGCTACCTGCGCCAGGCAAAACTGAACGCCGGCCAGGAGGACTTCACCGCCCTCTCCTACGTGCTGGCCGGGCGTAACCTGACCGAAGCCCAAGACCGGCTGACCAAGCTGCAGATAGCCATGGAGAACGATCCGTCCGACCGCAACATCGCCCGGTTCGCCCGTTCCGAAGAAAACTTCCGGCTGGCCGGCGGCTACCAGGCTGAATCTGAAGCCCGCCGCATCTGCGCCGGTCTGGGGATTTCCGGCGACGAGATGACCCGCCGGATGGAGACACTCTCCGGTGGTGAACGCCGGCGCGTGGAGTTGGCCCACTCGCTGTTCTCCAACGCCGAAACCCTTCTTTTGGACGAGCCCAGCAACCACCTTGACGTAGACGCCAAGCAGTGGCTCATGGCTTTCCTCCGCAACTTCTCCGGCGGCCTACTGATCGTGAGCCACGACCTGGAACTGCTCGACTCGGCCATAACCCGGGTGCTACACCTGGATCAGGGATCGATGCGCACCTACAAGGGCACCTACACGCAGTACAAGGTGGCCCGGGCCGCCGACGTCATCCGCCAAAACAAGATGGCAACCATCCAGGAGGCCGACATCGACCGGCTGAAGACCCTTGCCGACCGAATGCGTCACCAGACCGCATCCCGGGCCCGGGTGGCCAAGAACCTGGATAAGCGCGTGGAACTCATGAAGGCGACCAAGGTGAGCCGGGTCGGCAAGGAGAGCAGCGTGCGGTTCAAGATCCCGACCCCGCCGCAGCCGGGACGCCTGGTCATGCGGGCCAACAAATTGGAAATGCGCTACGACGACCAGTTGATCTTCGACAAACTCTCCTTCGAGGTCACCCGGGGCGACCGCCTGCTGGTCATGGGCCTAAACGGCGCAGGCAAGTCGACGCTGCTCAAGATCCTCTCCGAGACGATAGCCCCGGTGTCCGGGACAGTGGCACCGGGAATGAACGTCTCGCTCGGCTACTACGCCCAGGAGCACGAGGGACTACGGTCGGACGAGCCGGTAATCGACCACCTGAGGGCCGACGGCGTCCTCACGGACCAGCAGATCCGGGCACTGCTTGGCATGTTCACCCTCTCCGGCGACAAAGCTTTCCAGCTTGCCGGCACCCTCTCCGGTGGGGAGAAGACCAAACTCGCCCTGGCGCAGCTTGCCGCCCAGCGGCACAACCTGCTTTTGTTGGACGAGCCCACCAACAACCTTGACCCGATCTCCAGGGAAGGAATCACCGCAGCCCTCCAGTCGTGGGAGGGCACGCTCATGATCGTCAGCCACGATGAGGCGTTCGTGCAGCAACTGCAACCCACCCACGTTTTGTCCATGCCCGACGGCGCGTACACGCACTGGTCGGACGACCTGCTGGAGCTCGTCGCTCTGGCTTAGACTTCCACCCATGGTTGGGATCGGCGGTTCCCCGGATGCACGGCACCCCCCCACCTGGGCGGAACGCGAATTTTTGGCCCTCCTCGCCCAACAGGCGGGAACCCCCGACGAGCCGATCTCCGATCTCAATCTGATACCGCAGGGTTTTTGGGATGCCATCTCGATGGCCACCGACTACTACCTGATCGGCTTCGACCGACCGTCAACCCGGCAGGAAGCGGACGGATGGCGCAACGCCTGGAGGTCCTGGGAACACGCCTTCATCTGGGGAACCGGTCTGGGGCCTATTCACGACCACCCATGGGCCGAGTACCAAAAGGTAGTCCGGATGGGGATCTCATCGGCCCGGGAAGTCCCCGAGCGCACCTGGGACGAGGTGCGGGAGAAACTTCGCCCGGCCTACCGGCTTGCCGCGGTTGAACACCTGCTGGACCTGGGCGGCGCCCAACCTGAGTTCGCCGAGGCAATCAACCAGAAAGCGGACGAACACTTCGTTGCACTCCGGCTGGAGGGCACCCGGTTTTTGTTTTCGACTAGCGACGAGGTTCAAGAGCAGATCGTCCGTCCCGCGGTCGTTCTGCTGGCCGGACCCGACTTCGAGAAGGCCCAGGCCGCCTACCTGGAGGCGAATCGCCTGGCGATCGGCGGGGATTACGCCGGGAGCGTCGCAGCCTCCCTGTTTACCGTGCTTTCGCTTTTGAGGTCGATGGGCTGTGAAGGCGCTTCGCTCGCCGACGCCGCCAAGGCCGCCCGCAACAAAGGCGTGCCCGAAGCCGTGGTGGCCCTGGTCAAAGATCTCGAAGGTTTTAGGCCCAGCAACGACGACGACGTTGATCCTCCGGGCCCCGAGGAGGCCATGCTGGCGATCCATCTGGCAGCGTGCTCGGCCAAGTACCTCCAAAGGAAGCTACGCTAGTAATTTCGTAGCCACCTTCGAAAATAGGAGGTCCCCATGGGACGCAACATCCGCCTTAGGCACCTGCCGCCGAGGATCACTACCGGCGCCTACATTCTTCACTCCGGGCTGGGCAAGTGGGGCGGCGACGAGCAAACTGCCGGGTACATCCACTCCATGGCTTCCGAAGCGATCCCACCGATCAAACAGGTCCCCGCCCCCCAATTCCTCAAGGTCCTGGCCGCCGCCGAGATCGGTTTGGGCGCTGCTCTCCTGCTGCCGGTCATCCCCACCCGACTTGCCGGCCTGGGACTATCTGCTTTCTCCGGGTCCCTCCTGGCGATGTACCTGCGTACCCCGTCGATGCGTAAGCCCGGGAGCATCTGGCCGAGCCAGAAGGGCATCGGCGTGAGTAAAGACATCTGGATGTTGGGCATCGGCCTGTCGTTCCTCATCGACTCGAACAAGGGCCCGATGCGCGGTCACCCAGTCGGCAAAAAGGGTCCTGCCTGAGCAGCAATCCGCCCTAGGCCTCGTAGGACCAGACCTCCATCGACTGCAATTCTGCCGGGCCGTAGGTGGTGACCATCGGGACATCCAGCGCATCCCTTCCCCTGCCACAGACAACACGGCCCGTCCGCGGCTCGTTGTTGCGGGGGTCAAAGGTCCACCAGCGGCCCTCGAGGTAGGCCTCAAACCAGGCACAAAAATCTATCGGGTGGTCGTGAGGCACAACCCCGATTTCGGGCAGGTAGCCGAAGGTGTACCGGCATGGGATGTTGAATGCCCGGCAGAAGGTCATCGCCAGGTGGGCGTAGTCACGACAGACGCCGGCCCCCTCCCTGAGGACGTCAACCGCGCTGGCCAGTGGGCTGGCGTTGCCGTAGTCGAAGCGGACGTTCTGGTGGACGAAGTCGCATATCGCCTGCACCCTCGGCCACCCCGGTTCGACCGAGCCGAACAGATCCCACGCCTGATCCCCCATCAGGTCCGAGGGACAAAAGCGGCTCGGCAGGATGAAGATCAGGGCGTCGTCGGGTATCTGTTGAACGGGAAGCTGGCAGGCATCTTTGTCGACGGGGTCAAAGGCCACGGGCACCTCGGCCACCGCATCGTAGCGAAACGTGAACGAGCCCTCAGGGAGGAGCAAACGGTCACAAGGATTGCCGTAGAGGTCGAGGTAGGAGTGGACTTCCACTTCCGGATTACACTGCCAGCTTGGCTGGAGGATGGTCTGGGCCGAGTCCCCGCGGGGGCGTACCTGCCAGATACTGGCCACCGGGCCCCCACACTGGTAGGTGAACTCACAGCCGATTCGAACACGCCTCGTTTTGTGCCCCCAAGCCGTCAGCCGGAACAGATCAGCGCCGGCAACTCATGATCAGCCACCGTCTGTCGGGAGTGTACCCAGCTAAAAACGGTCCCGTTGCTCGTTTGAGCCAACGGGACCGAAATGTTGAGTGGAGACGGGGGGATTCGAACCCCCGTGAGCACAGCTCCCACTTGGGGCATCTACGGGCGTAGCCTAGATTCTTATCTCGACCCGATGTTTGCCCTAGGCAAGCTCTCCGGTGTCCAGTCGGGAATTAATCTCACTCCGTCCGTCACCCGACGGGGCGAACAGGAGCCAGTCTGCTGCATGACGCCTCTATCCGATCCGCAGACCCTACCGGTAGAGACGCCCGTCTTTCATTAGACGGGAACTCGCTTTAGGCAGCGACGTTTCAATTTATTGTCCAGGCTTTTTAACGAGGCTCCCGGACCTCGACCCGCTTCCTCCAAATGAAACGACCGGCTTCGATACCAAATCGTCCCCATGGCAAGGTTTTCAATGTGCCTCGATAAGTGTAACGCCGGGAGGGTGACCGTTGTTCCGACGGTTGATCCAAAAGCATCAAACGTCCCCCAGTTCTTCGGCCTGGCGCCTGGTCAACACCTCGAAGGTGTCCACGTACTCTTCGTAGTGCCGGCCGGTTTCCGGCAGGTTCGGGCCGCTGTGCTGAATCAGGTAGGTGCGCCTCCCGATGATCGCGATCCGTGCCCAGACCTTACGGTCCGCCGCCTCCAGGACGAAGTCGAGAGCCGGGCCCCCGTAGGCGAAGGTCTGGTTCCGGTAAACCAGCGCCAGGCCGGGAGAAGCTGCGATGCTGTTGGCGATAGCGCCTTCGAACGAAGCGTCGATGTCGATCTCACCCGTGGTTTCGGGGACATCGGCGTAGAACACGCCGAACGACTCCTCGTCGTTCACCCGGCCGATCACCGAATGGGTCTCGAGGTTCCCGACCGGAGTAGGGACGGTCTCGGTGGCCTCTTCCCGGTCGTCGGGCATGACCACCAGAAAGCGGCCCTCCACTGACACAAACCTGGAGTTGCCGCTGCGGGACCCGCCGCCGACAACCCCGCAGCCCGCGAGCAGCACCAGAGCCAACCCGGCGAACAGCACCCTGCGGGTCGATGAACCGCTCACGCCGGAAACGGCCGGAGTTCTATAGCCCGGCACTACCAACTACCATGCGCCGCCGCGTCCGCCTACCGCCGCCGCCCCATCATGCGGTCGACCTGCATCTTGGCGTCCTTCGCCTTGAGGTCCTCGCGCTTGTCGTAGTTCTTCTTACCTTTGGCCAGCCCGAGTTCGATCTTGGCCAGGCCGTGGGTGAAATACAGGCGGAGGGGGACAAGGGTAAGACCCTGCAGCTTGGTCTTTTCGTGCAAGGTGTCAATCTCCTTGCGGTGCAGGAGCAGCTTTCGTTTGCGAAGGGGTTCATGTTGGGAGTATCCGGCGTTTTCGTAGGGGGAGATGTGCATAGAAACTATCCAAACCTCGCCGTCGCGGATGACGGCAAACGACTCACGCAGGGACGCCTTGCCCTGGCGGATCGACTTGATCTCGCTCCCGGTAAGTACGATGCCGGTTTCGAACGAGTCGAGGATCGTGAAGTCGTGCCGGGCCTTCGGGTTGGAGATCGCCCCGGCAGTCGCCTTCTTCTTCTTGGTCGCCATCTGTCGAGTGTAGTTGACCGCCTCGCTGCGGCTATCCCTGAGATCCCGGGGCCTCGACCAGCATGCCGGACAGGATCTCGGTGGCTTTGGCCAGTTGTTCGGCCCGGTCGGCCACTTCCACATCCGGAATGACGCCGTGTTCACCGATCCCCCGGCCACTCGGGGTGAAGTATGAGGCAATCGTCAATTTGATTGCCGACCCGTCGGACAGCCCGACCACCTGCTGTACGGAACCCTTTTTGTAGGTCTCGGTTCCCACGATCAGCCCCCGCTGGCGGTCCTGGATGGCCCCGGCCACTATCTCCGAAGCGCTTGCCGATCCTTCATCCGCCAGGACGACCAGGGGCAGTTTGGTGGCAACCGGCCCCCGCGCCTGGTAGACCCGCTCGTCTTTGCCCCGTTCCCGGTAGGTGACTACGGTCCCGCCGTCGATGAACACGCTGGCCACCTGCACCGCCTCATCCAACGATCCGCCCGGGTTTCCGCGTAGATCGAGCACAAATCCCCTGGCTCCGCCTTCTTGCAACTCCATCACGGCGTCACGAACCTTGGCGCCCACGCCCCCGGTGAACGACAACAGGTTAAGGATGCCGACCCCGTCTTTGATATCGGAGGTCATCGACGGGATCTCGAGCTTTCGCCGGTCCAAGGTGAATTCGCGGGGGGCGGCGGCGCCCCGGACCACCTTGATGGTGACCTTGGTACCCGCTTCGCCCATGATCGCCTGGCCAACCTCGTCCAGCGAAAGCCGGGCCACCGGCTTCCCGTCCACCGAAGTCAGGATGTCTCCAGGTTCCACTCCTGCCTCCGCCGCCGGGGTGTCGGGAAGCACCGAAACGATCTTCGTGAACTCCCCTGAACGGTTGAGCCAGACCCCAACCCCGGAAAATTGACCGGTCAACAACTCCTCGCCCAGCGCACGGTAGGCATTGGGTGTGTAGTAGAGGGCGTGGGGGTCGTCCAGGCCTTCCAGCATTCCCTTGACCGCACCCTGCAGGAGCTTGTCGTCGTCCGGCTCGGAGAGTGCCATTGCATCGATCCGGCTCTGGGCCTCATCAAGGACTTTGTACCGCGAGCCTTCCTGAGACCTGGACTGACCGATGGTGAACCCGAAGACGAACAGGGCGGTGGAGATGGCCAGCGCGGCGAAACCGGCGAGGATCTGGGTGGAATGTCTTTTGAACACTTCGCTCGATTATCCCCGAAATTCCACGAGCTTCGAACGAGGGGGCCCTGCGGAGACCTCAGACCTCCAGGAAGCGGCGTAGCGCCAGCGTGGACCCGAAGACTCCGATGACTATGCCGATGAGCAGCAGCGTAAAGAACATCCGGACAATGCTCCCGCTCCCAACGGTAAGAGGAAGGAACAAGATGGCGTCCTGCATCCGGTCCAGGCCGAAGACTTTGCCGGCGTAGATGAGAGCGGAGGCAACCAGCGCCCCCAGCGCGGCTTGGACCGTCCCCTCAAATATGAAGGGGACCCTGATGAACCAGTTGGTGGCACCCACCAACTTCATGATGCCGATCTCCTTGCGGCGGGCGTAAATCCCCAGCCGGATGGTGTTGGCTATCAACAGGATTGCGGCACCGAGGGTCAGCACTATCGCGATGACCAGGATGGTCCGGACGACACCGGTGAATTTGAGGAGCCGCTTCATGGCCTCCCCACCGAACTGGACCTCGTCCACGCCGGGCTGGCCCTGTAGCCGGGAGGCTACCGCCTCGGCAGAGTTCGGGTCCTTGAGCTTGATCCGATACGAGGCTGGAAGTGCGTTGGGGTCCACATTTTCGGTGATGGCCGGGCTGTCCTTGAACATCCGTTTGTACTCTTCGAAGGCCTGCTCTTTGGACTCGAAAAAGACTTCGTCCACCTCAGGCATACCTTTGGCTTGTGAATCCAGGGCTTTGACCTCGTCGGGTGTGGCCTCGTCCCGCAGGAAGACGTTCAGCTCAACCTTGCCCTCCCAGGAGGAGACCATCTTGGTCAACACCTCTCCCCCCACCATGACTACGCCCAACAGCAGCAGGCTGATGGAGACGGTGGAGACTGCGGCCAGCGTTAGCAGTACGTTGCGGCGCAGGTTGGAGACTGTTTCATCTACGAAGTAGTTGACCCTCAAAGCCATGCTTCAGGCTCCTTTCGGACGATCAAAAGCAGGACGATGTGCTGCTGAACTCAATACTCAGCCGCCGATACCGTAGACGCCACGCACCTGATCCCGTACCAGCTTGCCGCCGTCCAGTTCGATGACCCTCTTGCGTGACCTGTCGACCACGGCGTGGTCGTGGGTGGCGATGAGTACGGTGGTTCCGCTCTCATTCAAGCGTTCCAGCAGATTCATGATGTCGGCCGAGGTCGACGGGTCCAGGTTTCCCGTGGGCTCGTCCGCCAGCAGGATGGGCGGACGGTTGACCATCGCCCGGGCGATACAAACCCGCTGCTGCTCTCCACCCGACAGCTCGTGGGGCATGCTGTTGAGCTTGTCGGTCAGGCCCACGAGTTCAATGATCGCCGGCACCCGCTGGTTGATGATGTTCTTGGGGCGGCCGATGACCTCCAGAGCGAACGCCACGTTCTCTCTGACCGTCTTGTTGGCCAAAAGTTTGAAGTCCTGGAAGACGCAACCGATGTTTCGGCGCAGGTAGGGCACACGCCAGCGAGGCAGCTGGCCAATGTCCTTGCCGGCTACAAATATGGTGCCCTCAGAGGGCTCCTCTTCCTTTAGAAGCATTTTGATGAAAGTGCTCTTCCCCGAACCCGACGATCCCACGAGGAAAACGAACTCCTCTTTTTGGATGTCGGTGGATATGTCGCGCAGAGCGACAACAGAGCCCTTGTACACCTTGCTTACGTTCTCAAGTCGAATCATGGTTGGGTGATTGAATAACCCTTTCCAAGAGGTGACGTCGGACTTGCCGGGCGGTGCGGGCGACTCAAAGCTTGAAGCATCTTAGCACCCAACCCACACCATAAGGCGCAACCAATTCGACACAAAGAGTCGGAAGTTGTCTACCACACCTAGCGTTAATTGCACACGTTCAGTGGTTACTTCGCCTGCTTGAGGTCGTCGGTCGGCCTTCCGGTGCGCCGCCGGCGCAGTTCTGCGTCGATGAATACGTCCAGATCCCCGTCCAGTACGGCGTCGGGATTTCCTACTTCAACCTCGGTCCGGCGGTCCTTGACCATCTGATAAGGATGCAGGACGTAAGAGCGGATCTGGGACCCGAAACCTATCGCCATCTGCTCCCCCCGCAGTTGATCCAGTTCCTTCTCTTTTTCCCGCCGCTCCAGTTCGGCGAGCCGGGAGGCGAGGATCTTCATTGCCACCGCCCGGTTTTGCAGTTGCGAGCGTTCGTTTTGCACGGTAACGACGGTGTTGGTGGGGATGTGCGTGATCCGGATCGCCGAGTCCGTGGTGTTGACCGACTGGCCCCCCGGGCCCCCGGAACGGTAGACATCCACCCGTAGATCGGTGGGGTCAACTTCAACCTCTGTGGCCTCGGCAACTTCGGGAATCACGTCCAGGCTGGCAAACGACGTATGGCGCCGGCTGGACGAGTCGAAGGGGGAGATCCGAACCAGGCGGTGCACTCCCCTCTCGGTGGACAACAGGCCGTAGGCAAAGCGACCCTTGATGCTGAAGGTGGCGCTTTTGATCCCGGCTTCTTCGCCCGGCTGAACATCAAGCACCTCGGCCTCCAGGCCGTCGTGACGTTCAACCCAACGCAGGTACATGCGGAACAACATCTGGGCCCAGTCGTTGGCCTCCGTGCCCCCCTCACCGGCGTTAAGGCTGGCGATGGCGTTGACCTGGTCGTACTCGCCGCTGAGCAGCGCCCGGATCTCCAGGCGCTCCAACTCGGAGTCGATATCGCGCAACACCGCTACCGCTTCTTCGTAAGAAGCGGTGTCCTGCTCTTCCGACGCTAGCTGCCACAAGATCCCCGCCTCCTCCAGCTTGTCGGAGAGTTTGGCGTGGGTGGTGACATCGTCCTCCAGGCGGGCCAACTCGGTCATAGAACGGGTGGCCAGGGCCTGGTCGTCCCAAAAATCCGGTTGGGCGGTCTTGTCTTGGAGCTCTACCTTGCGTGCCTGTTTCGCGTCGATGTCAAAGGAACTCCTTAAGATCTTCAAGCTTGGCGACCGCCTGCTTGAGGCGCGGCTGGAGGTCCTCGAACTCCTCGCGCATGGTTAGGCCTCCCTGCCGTGGCAGAGCTTGTACTTTTTACCCGAACCGCACGGGCACGGGGCATTTCGCGGCACCTTGTCGGTGCGGGCAGGTTCGCCCGCGATTCCTTCGCTGGTACCGGCCAGGCCCGCCTCGGATCGGGCGCTTTGCATGGCGGTAGCCGGGCTCGCGGTGCTGGCCCGGGTCGCCGCTACCGGCTGAGCCTGGGGTTTGGGTTCTTCAACCACCTGGACGTGGAACATATATCGGGCGAACTCTTCCTTCAGCGAGTCCATCATGGCGCTGAACATGTCGAAGCCCTCCCGCTGGTACTCGGTGAGGGGGTCACGCTGGCCGTAGGCCCTCAGGCCAATGCCCTCGCGCAGTTGGTCCATCTCATAAAGGTGCTCACGCCAGCGAGCGTTCAGGATGGACAACAAGACCAACCGTTCCAACTCCCGGAACTTCTCGCTGCCGATCTCGTCCTCACGTTGGGAGTAGACGGCCAACGCTTCCTCTAACAACGCGTCCACCACGTCGTTGTAGGTGGCGGTTTCTTCATCAAACGTCCCGATCAGCTTCGACGGGTAAAGCTGGGCGATTGCGCCGTCCAGACCCTCCCAGTCCCAGTCCTCGGTGTTCAGTTCGGAGTTCAGGTACAGGGCCACCGTGTCCTCGATAACGTCGCCGATCATCTGCTCGGCCCGCTCGGAGAGGTCCTCGCCCTCAAGCAGGGACCGGCGGGCCCGGTAGACCTCGTCCCGCTGCTTGGACAACACCTCGTCGTACTTGAGCAGGTTCTTGCGGATCTCGAAGTTCTGCGACTCCACCTGCGACTGCGCCCGCTCGATGGCCTTGGAGACCATCTTGGCTTCAATGGGCTGGTCGTCGGGGACGCTCATCTTCTCCATGACGCTGTTGATCATCCCGGTGGCGAAGAAACGCATCAGATCGTCCTCCAGCGACAGATAGAACCGGCTCTCGCCGGGGTCTCCCTGCCGGCCGGAACGCCCTCGGAGTTGGTTGTCGATCCGGCGGGACTCGTGGCGTTCCGTCCCCAGCACATAGAGGCCGCCCAGTTCCACGACCTTGTCGTGTTCGGCCTCGCAATCAAGCTTTTTCTGAGCCAGGATCGGGTCGTACTCCGCCTCGTAACGGAGTTTGTCCTCCTCGGACATCAACTCAAGCAGGTATTCGTCGTTGTCCCAGCCCCTTGACGACATTTCCTGGCGGGCCAAATATTCGGCGTTGCCCCCAAGGAGGATGTCGACACCTCGACCGGCCATGTTGGTCGCAACCACCACCGCGCCGACCCGGCCGGCCTGGGCAACGATGAAGGCCTCACGCTCGTGGTTCTTGGCGTTCAGGACCTCGTGTTTCACGCCACGGCGATCCAGGTATCCGGCCAGTTTCTCCGACTTGGCAACATCGACGGTACCCACCAGGCACGGTTGCCCGTTGGCGTTGCGCTCGACCAAATCTTCGCTCAAAGCTTTCCACTTGGCATCTTCGGTCTTGTAAACCAGGTCAGGCTGGTCGATCCGGCTCATCACCCGGTTCGTGGGGATCTCGTAGACGTCGAGAGAGTAGACGCTGGCGAACTCCGCCGCCTGAGTGATCGCGGTACCGGTCATTCCGGCCAGCTTGTCGTACATCTGGAAGTACTTTTGGATGGTGACGGTAGCCTCGGTCACGCTTTCTTCCTGGACTACCAGCTTCTCTTTTGCCTCTACCGCCTGGTGAAGTCCGTCCGACCACCGCCGGCTGGGCATGGTTCGGCCGGTGAATTGGTCGACGATCACAACCTTGCGGTCCTGGACGATGTAGTCGCGGTCCCGCTTGTAGAGTTCTTTGGCCCGAAGGGCCGAGTCCAGGTAGTGCACCAGGTGCGTCTGGACCTGGTCGTAGAGGTTTTCCACTCCAAGGAGGGCCTCCACCCGGGCGATGCCCTCTTCGTTGATCGCGACCGTGCGTTTGGCTTCGTCGACCTCATAATGCTCGTCGGCGCGCAGCTTGGGGACGACGGTGGCGAATGTTTTGTACCACTTGGCGGACTCGTCGGCCTGCCCGGAGATGATCAGGGGGGTCCGCGCCTCGTCGATGAGGATGGAGTCCACCTCGTCGACGATCGCGTAATGGTGGGTCCGCTGGACGGTCTCGGGAAGGCTGAGGGCCAGGTTGTCCCGGAGGAAGTCGAATCCGAACTCGCTGGAGGTGCCGTAGGTGATGTCGGCGCCGTAAGCCTCCCGCTTGGCCTGAAACGACCCCTGGGGCTGAATAAGCCCGACAGACAGACCCATAAATCGGAAAATATGGCCCATCCACTCGGCGTCCCGCTTCGCCAGGTAAGGGTTGGCGGTCACCACGTGAACACCCTCCGCCGACAGTGCGTTCAGGTAGACCGGCATTGTTGAGGCGAGGGTCTTGCCTTCACCGGTCTTCATTTCAGCAATGGCGCCCAGGTGCAGGACGGTTCCGCCTATGACCTGGACATCGAAGTGGCGCTGGCCGATAACCCGCCACGCCGACTCCCTTACCGCGGCAAAGGCCTCGGGCAGTAACTCGTCTTCGCTCTCGCCGTTCTCCAGCCGGAGGCGAAACTCGGGGGTCTTGCCTTGAAGTTCTGAATCGCTCAACTGCTTGAACTCAGCCTCAAAGTCGTTGACCCTGGAGGCCGTGGCGGCGATCTTCTTAAACTTGCGCCCTTCACCGGCGCGCAGAACTTTGTCTAAAACACTCATCTCACCATTATGACCGGACTGGACGACGACCCTTTAGTGGACCAAAACGAGCACAACAAAGGAGACGGATCCGCCGCAAAGACTCCGAAAGCCGGCGCCGGACCCGTCTCGCTTGGTTATGGGATCAGGAGTTTCTCCCAGAGCTTCCGCTGGGGGTACTCACCCACTGGACCACCTGGCGGTTTAACCGCCCGGGGTACCGCGACAAGGTTGCCGGTTCAGGCGTAGTTAGCCTGTCCGTCACCCGGCTGAGTCGTGAACTCAGACAGGTCGAGCACTGCCGGTATCGCCGTCTTGGGTTGCCTGGCGTGCGCAGGTTTCGCCGATGTCTTTCGTTTGAAGTCGGTCATCTGCCTACTGAGCCGGTCCACGGCCAAATCGATGGCGGCTCGGTGATCCGCCGCGGTGGTTTTCGTTCGAAACGAGGTGCCGTTGGTCATGATCGCCACTTCGGCTACGTGGCTACCGACCTTGGTCCGGCCTTCCTCGTAAAGCTCAACGTCGATCGTGGAGATCGACGGAACGAATTTGCTGAGGCGGGACAACTTCTCCGCCGCGAACTGTTCGAGCGAATCCGAGATGTGGTTGTGCTTGCCGTGGACCTTGATTTCCATAGGAAATGCCTCCGTTGACATTGGAATTCCTTATTACTCGTAGGGAATTCCCGTGTCCGGAGGGGGTCTGCTCACCGGGATAGGCGCCGCCGTCCGGCTGACCTGGCCTTTGACCCCACACCCGCCTGCTGAGGCCTCGCATGGCCGGTGCGCCGGGCTTGGGAACGGACCGGCTCCGTGGGAACCGGGTCGCTCAAGCACTGCTAGAGCACCGTATCGCCATGCTTCGCACCTTCTCCCGGCATCCGGGCATTTCCCGGTGACCAGGGCAGGACTAACCTCTAAACCGCACCATGCTCAGCAACCAATCGTTGCCTTAAGTGGATCCTTTTGCCTGCGACTAGCTTGGACTAGAAGCCCCTTGCGAGGCTCCGCAACCACAGACCCAGACGGCGTTACCTTGGATCAAGTATAGGCCCGAAAATCCGGCATATACGAACGTGCCACGCCGGCGACGAAGACACTCCGGGCCCCCGACACCTTGAGAGCCCGGGCAACATCGGATGCGGTGGACCCGGTTGTAAACACGTCGTCCACCAGCAGCACCCGGGCCGGAGGACAGGTGGTTGCCCGGAAAGCTCCCTGCACGTTGATGCGGCGAGCTTCGGGGTCCAGCCTCATCTGGGGAGAGGTCCGGCGCACTCGCCTGACCATCGGAACCGCAGGTCGCCCCAGATTGCCGGCGACCAACTCCGCCAGCAACTTGCCGTGGTCGGTTCCGGTCCGCCTCAACCTTTCGGGGCTCGGGGCTACCCAGGTCACCGCATCCACGCTCCACGCCCCCTCACACGCTTCGGCAACCAGATCCGCGAGAAGCACCCCGATATGCCTGCATCCGCTGTACTTGAACCGGTGGACGGCGCTTCGGGCCACCTGTCCGAATTGAACCGCCTGACGGGCCTGGTCGAAACAAAGCTCCCGGTTCCGGCAGTCCCGGCAACTCAGGGCAGGGCGGCTGCCGGGGCGGCCACACCTGCTGCAAACAAAGGGGCCCAGGCGGGTCAACCCTTCCGAGCAGACCCGGCACAGGCCGCCCCGGGCCGGCCGCCGGCAACCGGCACAGGTCTCCGGCAGCAGCAGATCCGCAACCCCACGCATTCCGAAATCCTAGGGCCGCCGGGTGACATTCTTGTTGGTCCACATCCGCCGCCTTCCCATCCGTCGCAGGTTTGAGAGGTTCGTTTGGCGCACGAGTGGGGCATAAACTGGGGCAAGGCAAAACGCTTCGGGGGTAACCATTGGCAGGCAATAACGGATCGTCTGCGATCGTCGTCGAAGGCCTGAGCAAGGCCTACGGCGAACTCGTAGCCGTAGACGGGGTGGACTTCGAGGTTCACGAGGGCGAGTTCTTCGGGATCCTCGGCCCCAACGGAGCCGGCAAAACCACCTTCGTCAACGTCATCACCGGACTCGTTCAGCCCAGCGCCGGCGAGTTCTCCATCGATGGCGACGATGTGAGCGAGACCCAGACCTACGAGCTCGCTCGCCGAGGCATTGTCCGCACCTTCCAGAACCTGCGCCTGTTCGGCGCTCTCACCGTCCGCGAGAACGTCGAAGTCTCCTCCCTCATCGCTCAGTCACATCGCATCGGCCGCACGATTCCCGATACCGATGCGCTCATCGGGGAGGCCGGACTCTGGGAGCACCGCAACCGTCGCGCCAGCGAACTCGACTACGGCAACTCCCGCCGCCTAGAGCTCGCTCGAGCCGCCGCACTCGCACCCTCATTCCTGCTCCTCGATGAGCCCACGAGCGGCATGAGCGACAGCGAATCACTCGAGATGATCGAGCAGGTGCGCCACATGGCCGCCACCGTTGGCGCCGGCGTGATCGTCATCGATCATGACCTCGGATTCATCACCGGCATCTCCGACCGCATCTATGCGTTCGACCAGGGCACCGTGATCGCCGTGGGCACCCCCGATGAGATTCAGGCCAACCCGCGGGTTCAGGCCGCCTACCTCGGGTCGGCCGCCGACGCATGAGCCAGAGCCCATACCGACCGGCACATTCACCAGGGCGTCGCCGCGGCGGACTGGCCGACGAGATCGCCAAATATGTGCGCGACCTCATTCTGACGGGCGCGCTCAAGCCAGGAGTCAAGCTCGACCAGGATGCGATCGGTCGAGCCCTTGATGTGAGCCGCTCTCCGATCCGCGAAGCCATCGTGGTGCTCGGACAAGAAGGCCTCCTCGATGTCACGCCCCGCCGTGGCGCCTGTGTCTCGCTGGTAACGCCGGAAGACATCGTCGATCACTACGAACTCCTCGGACTTGTGTCCGGCCGTGCCGCGGCCATGGCTGCTGACACCTTGAAGGACGAGGATCGTGACGAACTCGAGGCTGTGCAGGCCCGATTCGTCGAGGGTGGAGAAGCCGACTACTCAGCGCTGAACGAAACCTTCCACCGGATCATCAACGCAACCGCCCCGCGACGCACACGTTGGCTGCTCGGTCATCTCGCCCGCTCCGTGCCGGCCGACTACTACGAGTTCGCCGACGGCTGGAATGCGCGAGCTGGTCATCACCACGAGGAGATCCTCGACGCCATTCTTCGGCGCGACGCTGACGCTGCCCGCCAAGCAATGGAAGACCACCTCCACGAGAGCGGCGTCGGTGCGGTGGAAGTACTCCGTGCCCAGGGTTTCTGGGACGACGAAAGCCCCCCTATGAAAGAACACTCGTGAGCGACCCCTCCGACTTCGACGACATCCGCTTTGAAG
>JAJCYE010000077.1 GCA_029263075.1 Actinomycetes bacterium | reverse complement strand
GGCCAGACGCCGATCGTCTTCGAGGGGAGCATCCGGGACAATCTGGCCTACGGGCTGGAACATCCGGGCGACGACAGGCTGGCCGGGAGCCTGCAGGTGGTGGGCCTGCCGGCGGACTTCCTGGACCGCCCCTCGGATGCCCTTTCGGTGGGCCAGGCCCAGCGGGTTTGCATCGCCCGGGCCCTAATGCGGGATCCCGAAATTCTCCTGCTCGATGAACCGACCTCGGCGCTGGACCGGGACGCGGTCCGGACCATCGAGGAGTTGCTGGTTTCACTCGCCGAAGGGGGCCTGACCCTGGTTATCGTCACCCACGACCTGGGGCAGGTCCGCCGCGTAGCGTCGAGCGCCAAGCTGATCATGGACGGCCGAATCACCCTGGAGGGCTCCATGGACGAAGTGGAGCGGGCCTGGCCCGGTGAGCCGGCATGAGGGCCGTCTTCTTGGGGCTGGCGCTGTCTCTCGTGGCGCTGGCGGTCACCCGGGTGCAGAGGTTGAAGATCGAGTCCGAGTTGATCGTTGCCATCGTCCGGGCCGCAGTCCAACTGACGGTTGTGGCTTTGGTGATCGGTACGGTTTTCGACCATCTCGGGCTGGCCGCAGTCTTCGTGCTCGTCATGTTCGGTGCTGCCTCGGCCACCGCCGGCCGCCGGCTCAAAGGCGTGAAACACAGCTATTCCATAGCGGCGCTGGCCATCTTCGCCGGCAGCGGGACCGCCCTGCTGGTGCTGTTCGGGTTCGGCGGGTACCTACTGGAAGCGCAGTTCCTCATCCCTATCGCCGGCATCCTTATCGGGGGGTCGATGACCGCGACCACCCTGTCCGGACGGAGGATCAAGGAGGAGATAACCGCCCGGCTGGCCGAGTTGGAGGCCCGCCTCAGCCTTGGGGTCACCGCACGGTACGCCATGCGTTCACTTTTCCCATCAAGCATCCTCACTGCCCTGCTGCCGGTACTGGATCAAACCAAAAACGTTGGGGTCATCACCTTGCCCGGAGCCTTTGTAGGGATGATCCTCGGCGGCGCCTCGCCGGTGGAAGCAGCCCAGGTCCAGCTCACCGTGCTCTTTTCACTCTTGGGGGCCCAGTCAATCTCGGCCACGGTGTCCGCCATCGCGGTCGGCCGTTCTTTCGTCGCCCCCGGGGAACGCATCGTCCTGGGGGGAACCGGCCCGCCGGGCTAAGCCCGAGGGCGGGTGGGTGGAATCGCCTTCAAGTCCGGTTACGATGTCCCCAAGATGGCCAACTCCAAAAAGCCCGGCGGAAACCGGATCCTGATCATGGGCGCCTCGCTGGTGGCCCTGCTTGCCCTGGTCGCGTTCCTGGCGACCAAAGGGGACGACGACACCACGAACCTAAGCGGCGAGCCGTCGGAGACCCAGGCGGTTTCGGTGACGGGCACCCCCCTGCCGAAATGGACGGGCGGCGACACCTCGGCCACCGGCCTCACCGCCCCCTCGATCGACGGCAAAAACTTCGCCGGGTCGCAGATAACCATCGCCCCCAGTTCGCACCCCAAGCTTGTTGTCTTCGTGGCCCACTGGTGCCCGCACTGCCAACGAGAGGTGCCGAAAATTGCCGGCTGGCTGGACGACAAAGGCAAGCCTGAGGGCCTTGAGATAATCGTGGTGGCCACCGCAACCGACGCCAACCGACCCAACTACCCGCCATCTGAGTGGCTACAGGAGGAGGGCCTGGACCTACCTACCCTGGCCGATGACTCCGACTACTCCGCCGCCGCCGCAATGGGGCTGGGGAACTACCCGTACTTCGTCTTGCTCGACGCCGACAACAAGGTGCTGGCCCGGGACAGCGGCGAACTCGAGATCGAACAACTCGACGCCCTGGTCGCACTGGCCACCGACGGCTAGGACCTAGTCCGCGATCCGGCCTTTCGCCCAGGACTTGGCCACCAGCACCAGCACCGTAATCAGGGCAAATCCAGACAGCGCCATGGTCGGGATGGTCATGTAGCCGAACCGCTGGACCAGGATTGCGCTACACGGGTTGGTGGGGTCGCAACTGGTGATGCCCTCCAACTCCGGGAATCGCTCTAGCAGAACGTGGTAAACCGAGACCAATCCCCCAATTATCGTCAGAGGCAGAACGTAGGCGGCAACCAGGTGGTCCCTCCGCTTCAGGGCAACCAGCAGGATGGGCGCCAGTGGGTACATGGCGATCCGCTGGTACCAGCACAACTTGCACGGAAGGTAGTGGGCAACCTCCGACAGGTACAGGCTGCCCACGGTGCAGACAGCAGCCACCATCGCTGCCAGCGCCACCGCCTGCGGGCCGACCGACTCCCGCAAAGATGCCCCCAGCCGGCCAAGGGTTGGCGACTTCCGGCCGACCCATAGGACCAAAGCCAGCATCACGCCGGCCTGCGCCACCAGCGCCAGGAGCGCCAGGAACAGGGTTGCGAATCGGACCGACATCGGGCTACTCCGCCACGTGAAGCAGGACGCCGTGCGGGGTCCAGGACAGGCCGACCCGGGGGCTTTGGTGAACCGGCTTGGTCCCTACCCTGTAGTCGAAGACCAAAGCGTGCGACCCGTCGTCAACCGGGTAGCCGGTCACCTCTATGGTCTCGGGATTTGACGCCGCCATCCGTGTCCAAAGGTCGCCGCGGTGAAACCCCTGGACACATCGGGCCTCCACCACCGGGGCTTTGCGGTTGGTCCAATCGACGTCCCGGGCCGCGATGATCCACAGGTCGCCGTCGCCGCCTAGGACCCTGGCCAGTTCTCCTCCGGGGCGCGCCACAATCATTCGTTCGACCATCTCTTTAAGGCGATCGCCCGGAGAAGTCATGCGGGGTTGGGCTCTAACTCCCGAGCAGTCTGGCTGCGGCGAGGGTGTTCGACATCAACATGGCAACCGTCATCGGCCCGACCCCCCCGGGAACCGGGGTGATGGCGCCCGCCACCTCCAGCGCCGAGGCGTAGTCCACGTCGCCGCACAGTTTGCCGTTCTCGTCCCGGTTCATACCGACGTCAATAACCGTGGCGCCCGGTTTGATCATGTCGCCGGTCACGTACTTGGTGACCCCGGCGGCAACCACCAGGATGTCGGCTTCCCGCGTGTTCGCCTTCAGGTCGGCGGTCCCGGTGTGGCAGAGGGTTACGGTTCCGTTGGCCGGGAGCATCTCCCCCGGCGCCAGCGGGTTCGGGGTGCCGTTCTTCAACGAGAGCAGGATGGACAACGGGCGCCCCACCAGGTTGGACCGCCCCACCACCACGATCTGCCTCCCCTTCACCTGGGTTTGCGAGTGGGCAAGCAGGACCTGGACCCCCAGAGCGGTGCAGGGGACAAAGCGCGGCTGTCCCTGGGAGAGCAGGCCCGCGCTGCGCGAGGTGAGCCCGTCGGAGTCCTTACGGTGGTCGATCAACTCCACCGCCGAGTTGGAGTCCAGCCCCTTGGGGAGCGGAAGCTGCAAAAGAATGCCGTGGACCGCTGGGTCCTCGTTCATCCGGTGGATGGTGTCTTCGACCTCGGCCTGGGAAGCGGTGGCAGGCAGGCGATGGACCCAGCCGTTCATCCCGGCAGCAACCGCGGCCTTCTCTTTTGAACCGACGTAGACCTTGGAGGCGGGGTCGTCGCCCACCAGGATGGCGGCGAGACCGGGGGTCACCCCGGTAGATGCCTTCAACTCCGCCACGCCCAGCCGGACCTGTTCTTTGACCTCCGCCGACACCAACTTGCCGTCGATTCTGCGTGCAGTAATAGGAATACCTCCTACGGACTTGGGACACCCCGGACTCTCACGATACACAACTCCCGGGCCATGATCGACGGACCGGCCGGCCCATCCCCGATCCACCTTTGGCGCCGGGGGGCCACCCCGGACCACGGTGACCGAGACCCACCCGCGGCCCCTCCGCCGGGAAAACTTAGGGCGCGGTCGGGGACCTGGGAGTTTGCTGCTCGGTTGGTTGGCCGGGCCGGATTAGTGCCGGAAGTGCCTCTTGCCGGTGAAGATCATGGGGACCTTGTGTTTGTCGGCGACCGCAATGACCTCCGAGTCACGGACCGAACCGCCGGGGTGGATAACCGCTCGTGCGCCGGCCTCAATGGCGGCCTCCAGACCGTCGGGCATCGGGAAGAACCCGTCGGTGGCGCAGATGGATCCTTTGGCCCGGTTGCCTGCCCGGCGGGCTGCCAGGTCCACCGCATCCACCCGGCTCATCTGACCGGCGCCCACGCCCACCGTCTGGCCGTTCTTGGCGAACACCACGGCGTTGGACTTCACATGCTTGACCACGGTCAGTCCGAACAGCAGGTCATCCCAATCTTCCTCGGCCGGTTCATAACTTCCGGCGACGATCATGTCTTCACGCTTGTCGTTGCGAATCTCGTCGGGTTTTTGAAGCAGGTACCCCTCGGCGGCGGAGTTCACTTCAACCGGGTTGCCGAATATTTTGGGGGCAAGAAGCACCCGCAGGTTCTTCTTAGTCTTGAAGATCTCCAGGCCCTGCTGGGTGTAGCTGGGGGCGATGACGATCTCGGTGAAGATCTCGGTCACCCTTTTGGCGGCGAACCCGTCGATCGGCCGGTTGCAGGCCACGATGCCGCCGAATGCTGAACGTTCGTCGGCCTCAAGGGCCCTCAGATACGCCTCCTCAACACTCTTGCCGGTGGCCACGCCGCACGGGTTGGTGTGCTTGATGATCGCGACCGCAGGCCCCTCGAACTCGTTCACCAGGCGCCAGGCGGCGTCGAAATCCACCAGGTTGGTGAACGACATCTGTTTGCCCCACAGCTGGCGCCAGGTCGGCGGGCCGGAGGTGTAAAAGGCGCCGGGTTGGTGCGGGTTCTCGCCGTAGCGCATGTCCATTGCCCGGTCGAGCTTCAAAAACATCCTCTCGGGGAACTCGCCGGCTCGGTTCATCCACTGGCTGATGGCCACGTCGTAGGCCGCGGTGTGGGCGAAGGCCTCCCCGGCCAGCGATGCCCGGGTTTCATCCGACAGTCCTCCGGAGCGGTTCTTCATCTCCTCCAAGATCGCCGGGTACTTGTCTGGGTTGACAACCACCGCGACCGACTTGAAGTTCTTTGCTGCTGCCCGGACCATGGCCGGCCCACCGATGTCGATCTGCTCAACCGCCTCGTCGTCGGTAACTCCGGCCTTCTCGATTGTTTTGGTGAAGGGGTAGAGGTTGCAGACGACCAGGTCGATGGCGGTCATGTCGTTCGCCTTGAGCTGGGCCAGGTGCTGGGGTTTGCGGCGGTCGGCCAGGATGGCGCCGTGGATCCGCGGGTGAATGGTCTTGACTCGCCCGTCGAGCATTTCGGGGGAGCCGGTGACCTCGCTGACCGGGGTGGTGGGGATGCCCGCCTTCGCCAGCATGCGGGCCGTTCCCCCGGATGCGATGAGCGACACCTGCTGCTCGAGAAGGCCCCGGGCCAGCTCCTCAATACCGGTCTTGTCGCTGACCGAGAGAAGCGCTCGTTTGATTTTCATGTTCGAAGGATATCCTGACCGGGCGCCGGGGGACCTAGTTTGCGCTCAGCGCCGCCACAAGCCCGGCGACCTCGCTGGGATTCCGCCCCACCCGGACCCCGGCTTCCTCCAGCGCCTGCATCTTCGCGGCAGCCGTCCCCCGTGAGCCCGAAACTATCGCCCCTGCGTGGCCCATTCGTTTCCCGGGCGGAGCGGTGAACCCGGCGATGTAGGCGACCACCGGTTTGGTCATTTCATCGGCGATGAACCTGGCCGCGCGCTCCTCATCCTCTCCGCCGATCTCGCCGATGAGCACAACGATGTCGGTTTCGGGGTCATCCTCGAACCGGTCCAAGCAGTCGATGAAGCCGGTGCCGACTATGGGGTCCCCCCCGATACCCACGGTGGTGGACTGCCCGATACCCATCGACGTCAGCTCGTCCATGATTTGGTAGGTCAGGGTGCCGGAGCGGGAGACCAGTCCCACCCGGCCCGGGCCGGCGACCGACCCGGGGATGATGCCCACGTTCGACTTTCCGGGGGAAATAATTCCCGGGCAGTTGGGGCCGATGAGGGTGCTGTGCATCCGGACGGAGTCCAGGTGGGTGAAGATGCGCGCCATATCGTGGACCGGCACCCCTTCGGTGACGCAGATGATCAGGGGAATGCCGGCCGCGGCCGCCTCCAGAATTGCGTCGGACGCAAACGGGGCGGGGACAAAAATGAGGGACACGTTGGCGTCTGTTGCGGAAATCGCGTCCTCAACCGAGTCGAAAACCGGGGTTCCGTCGACCTGCCGGCCCCCCTTGCCCGGCGTGACGCCGGCCACCACATGTGTCCCGTACTCCTTCATGCGGGCGGCGTGGAATCGTCCCTGCTCCCCGGTCAGGCCCTGGACCAGGACCCGGGTGTTGTGGTCAACGAAGATCGCCACTTAGCGAGCTAGGAGAGCGACATCAGGCGAATACGATCGTCCTGAGGTCCCCTAGGTCGGCGGCTTCTTCGTCGAAGGTCTCGCCGCCGTCGTTGGAGTAGAACAACTGACCGGTTGATGTGCCGAAGACAATCTCCGAAGGCACCTTGGAGTTGATAACCAGGGCCTTGCGGTGAACCCCGCCCTCCAGGTTGCGGACCACGGTGCGGAAGCGCCTGCCGCAGTCCGTGGAGAGGTATATGTCGCAGCGTGCCCCATCCGGGCCGCCCCAGGTGGGGGGTGGGCCCTGCGAGGCCGAGATGATGACCCGGTCCGCCTCCGATGGGTGGGCGGCTAATCCCATGGTGTACTGGCGTTTATTGGAGGTTCCCATCGGCCGCCAAGTGAACCCGTCATCGTCCGACACGTATCCGCCTTCACCGGTGGTCGCATAGACCCTCTCCGGCCGAGCAGGACAGATCTGGATCGAGTGAATGTCGGAAACCGGAGTGTTGAGATCGGTCCAGGACCGGCCGGCGTCACGGCTCCGGTAGATGCCTCCCACCTCGACCCCGGCAAAAACCGTGCCCGGATCCTTGGGATGGGTGGCGATGGCAGAAACCAGTGGGGTACCCCAGGGGGCGTGCCACTCATCTGCGTTAGGCACGCCCGAGAAGGCGTCAAGCTCATCCCAGGTTTCGCCCTGATCGGTGCTCACCCACATTGCCGCCGGGATAAGGCCGGCAAATATTGCCCCGTCGGGCGCCACTGCCAAGCCCTGAACCCCCCGGCCCAGGTCTTTGGCCGCCACCCGGACGTCGCCGTTGCCGTCGTAAATCAGGATTGAACCGGACTCGGTTCCTGCCACCAACCGTCCGGAGTTGGGGCGTACCGCACTGACCAAAGGTTCGGAGTGTAACTGGGTGATCTCCTCGTCTTCGTACAGCACCAGCCCCTTGGAACCACCAAGAAAAATTCTCATCGTGTAGCCTCCACCGCTTTTTCGGCTGCCTCGACCATGGACCCCACGGGGACCAGCATCGGGTGCCGGGCCTCGCTCAATATGCGCCGTCCCGCGTCCGCATTTGTCCCGGCCAACCTGACAACTACAGGGACTGTGACCTCCACCGCACCGAGTGCGTCGACCACCCCTTCTGCGACCAGATCGCAGCGGGTGATGCCCCCGAATATGTTTACCAACACCGACTTTGCCCTGCCGTCCGCCAAGATCAGCTGCAGCGCATTAGAAAGGACCTTTGCGTCGGCTCCCCCGCCAACATCAAGGAAGTTGGCGGCCCTGCCGCCGACTTGATCAACCAGATCCAGTGTGGACATTACCAGCCCGGCGCCGTTCCCGATGATGCCCACCTCCCCTTCCAACTTCAAGAAGGTGCTCAGTCCATGTTTGGCCGCAGCCTCCTCCTGCGACCCGACCCCCTCATCGGGGGCGTAACCGGACATCTCCGGGTGCCGGAATACGGCCGAGTCATCCAGGGATACCTTGGAGTCCAAGGCCATGACCTCCCCTCCGTCGGTAACTATCAGAGGGTTGACTTCCACCAGCGTGGCGTCCGCCTCAACGTACAGCCGGTAGAGGTTGCGGACGGCGGCCGCGGCCGCCTTGCGGGAAGCCGCGGGGATGCCCAGGCCGGCCAGGACCCTGTTCACCTGGAAGGTCTGAAGCCCCAGCAGCGGATCGACGTGAACCCGGGTTATCGCTTCCGGTTCGTCCTCAGCCACCGCTTCGATATCCATTCCGCCCCGGGCGGAAGCGATGATCAGGTGCGATCTGGTCGTGCGGTCCAACAGGATCGACAAGTAAGACTCGCTCGTGATGCCGACTCCGGCCTCCACCAGGACCCGCCGGACGGGGTGGCCTTTGATTGTGAGGCCCAACATCGCCCCGGCTACCGCTTCCGCTTCCTCGGGGTCGTGGACGATTTTGACCCCGCCCGCCTTGCCCCGGCCGCCGATCCTCACCTGGGCTTTGACCGCAACGGTGGGCCCGAGCGCCCGGGCCGCCTCGGATGCCTGCTTCGGGGTATGGGCGACCCGCCCTTCCGGGACCAGCAGGCCCCAACGTCGGAAGAGTTCTTTGCCCTGATGTTCGAGTAGATCCAAGGTGCCAAACTTTATCAGGTGAACCGGCAGCCACGGCCGGATGCACTACGGTAGACGCTTCTCTCAAGCGAACCGGAGCGTCAATGGACTATCGACTGGTATTCAACGGCCCCATCAAAGCCTCCCCGGGCAACGCCCTGCGGGCCCGCGCGGCCTCCATCCTGGAGCAACCCGACTTCGGGTCGTTGACGGTGATCTTCTCAACCGACGGCGGGGACACCAAGGAGGGACTCTCCCTCTACAACTTCTTCCGCTCCCTGCCCTGCCCGGTGCACATGCACGCGGTGGGGCACGTAGAGAGCATGGGGGTCCCCATCTTCCTCGCCGGCGCCACCCGATCCTGCTCGCCGATCTCCCGTTTCTATTTCCACCCTTTTGCGTGGACCTTCGATCAGGCGCAGCGCCTCGACGGACTGGACGATGTCGAAGAACGGTTCCTCAACGATGTCGTCACCGCCCGCAAGATCGTCGATGAGCGGGCCGGCCTGCCGGCGGACATTGTCCGGACCCTGTACGGGCGGGGCTCAAGGCCGGTGGTCGCAGACCCACAGAAAGCTCTGGAGTGGGGGCTGATCGATCGGATCGAAGAACTCAACCCCAACGGCGAAACCCAGCCCGGCGTGGCGCTGTGGACCGTCACCTGGTAGGCACTCGAGTGGCGAATATCGCTGCAAGCGACAGCACCATGCAGAGCGCGACATAAACAAAAGCGGCACGGGGCGAGAACGCCGACCATAAAATCCCCACCACCGTACTGGCCACGAAGTTGCCGAGGCTCTGGATGGTCGCCAGCACGCCGAAGGCGGAAGAGCGCATTCCGGGGGGCGCCAGGGCCGCCACCGCCGCGTGCTCGGAGGTCTCGACGCACCCGATACCGACGCCCGCGGCAATGAACCACGGCACCAGTTGGGCCACACCTGCGCCACCGGCGGCAAAACCCAGGTAGGCGACCGCGAACAGCGCTACTCCGAACGCCAGCACCCTGGTGGTCCCCCGGGCATCCCCAACCTTCCCGGCGGGGATGCTGCTGATGGTTGCAGCCGCGTTGTAAACGACGTAAAGGCCGATCGCCAGTTGGGTGGCAGCCTGCCGGCCGTAGTCCGGTCGCAGTAGATCCGAGGCCCTGAGAATCAGCAGCGTGGCTGCGACATTGCCGAATTCAAACGCGGCCACTCCGATCAACCCCCGACCGAGGGCCCCCTTCAACACCGGCCTGAGCTTCAGCCGGATCGGTTGCCTTTCGCTCCGGCTCACCCGGGTCACCCGGCGCACCGCGACGAGAACTGCCGCCGTTGCAAGCATGCCCGGGATGACCGAGAGAGCGATCGCGTTGCGGATCCCCACCAGCCCGACCAGCACGATCGCCAGGAGCGGCCCGACAATTGCGCCCAGGTTGTCCATTGCCCTCTCAAACCCGTAGGCCCGGCCGTACGCCTCCCGGGGCACAAGATCGGCAAGAATTGCGTTCCGGGCCGGGACCCGCAGCCCCCGGGCCGCCCAGGCGCCGGCCCTCAGTACCCCCACCTGCCAGGCGGCGGCGGCCATCGAGGTCAAGCTGACCAACACCGCGGTAGTCGTGTACCCGCCTACAGCTATCGCCCGGCGTCTTGACGGATCGTCCGAGAGCGCCCCTCCCGCCAGCTTGGCGGCGCCGGAAGCCCCGTCCGACACCCCCTCGATCAACCCCAACACCGACGCCGGCGCACCGAGGGTGGTCGACAGCAGGTCGGGGAGCAGGGCGGTGGATATCTCATGACCGGCGTCGGAGAAGAAGCTGGCCAGGCCGATCCCGGCAACGCCGGGATTCATCCAGGGGGCGGTCGGGTCTTTCACGCGGCAGATCTTATGTTCAGCCGCCCGCCGGGTGCGGGCGGCACTACTATCTACTTATGGATAGCGCTACAGGCGGGGTGGTCCGTTCGGTGAACGTGGCCGACTCCCGCGACCTGACATTGAACGGCAAGACGCACCCAACCGGGATCTTTAAAGAGCCGGTGGGGGGCCGGGTGATGCTGGCCGGCAACAGTGTGGCGGGCGACCTGGTGGCCGATCCCCAACACCACGGAGGCCCTTTGAAGGCCGTGTACTGCTATACCGTCGAGGACTACGCCTGGTGGGCGGAGGAACTCGGCAACCCGCTGGCGCCCGGGACCTTCGGGGAGAACTTGACGCTGGAGGGCATCTCGGCGACCGACGCTTTGATCGGGGAACGGTGGTCGGTGGGCGGAGCGGTTCTCGCCGTCACCCAGCCCCGTGAGCCCTGCTGGAAGCTGGGGCAGAAAATGGGCGACCCGAACTTCCCCCGCCGCTTCCGCGAAGCCGGCCTGTCCGGGGCCTATCTGGCCATCCTGACCGAAGGGGAGGTGGGTACCGGCGATCGGATTGAAGTCCTCTCCCGCCCCCCGCACCCGGTGAGCATCGGCATGCTGGCCTTTCTTGAAGCCACCGACCGGGAGGTCGCCAGCCTGCTGGTCGCCCTGATCGCCCAGGACCTCAGCACCGACGAGTGGGATGAAATCGTCCGGGCATTGCAACTGCCACCGAAATATCCGTGGAGAGACGATCCCGCAAACGGCTAGGATCCGGATTAGGCCACTAGGGAGGAACAGATGGGGGACTTCGTACCCGTAGCAAAAGTCAGCGAGTTCGAGGACGTGGAGGTCAAAGCATTCGATGTCGACGGTCAGATAATCTCCATCGCGGTGGTCGACGACACCTACTACGCCTTCGACGACACCTGCACCCACGAACAATGCTCGTTGGCCGACGGCGACCTGAGCGGCACGACGATCATCTGCCCGTGCCACGACGGTGAGTTCGACATAACCACGGGCGAAGTGCTGGACGGGCCGCCTGAGGAGCCCCTACTCACCTACCCGGTGAAGGTTGTGGGGGACGAGATCCAGATAGAACCCTGATCACACCGCACAGAACCTAGATCCCCAGCCGCTCCCGATCGGCCCTCAGGGCCTGGATGCAGGTCGAGATGTGCTGGGTCCCGAACACCAAGGGGTCTTGCTCGCCGCAGACCGGGCCCAGTTCGGTGAAGCCCCGGGTTATATCGTCCCGGTTGACCGCCGCGGCAAAAGCCTTGTCCTTCAACTTCTTCTTCACGCTCTTGGGTTCCAGGTCCCCGATGCCGTTCGGGCGCACTTTGCAGCAGGCGACGATAAACCCGGCCAACTCGTCACAGGCGTAGAGCGCTTTGGCCATCGGCGTCTCACGGGGGACCCCGCTGAAGTCGGCGTGGCCCAGGATGGCGGTCCGGATGTCCTCATCGACCCCCAGGCGTTCGAGTTCGGCGACCCCTTTAAAAGGGTGGTCCCCCAGGGTGGGAAACCGCTCGTAGTCGAAGTCGTGCAGCAGCGCCGCCACCCGCCAGCGTTCGGCGTCGCCCGGGTCCAGCCGTTCGGCGTAAGCGCCGACACAAACCGACACCGCCTCCATATGGACCCGCAGAGCGTCGCTGGAAACCCACTCGTGCATCAGCGCCCGGGCTTCGTCAAAAGTCATGCCGGAAGTTTAACGGCAGCCGGCCCGGCAGATCCGGCCGATTGCACACACACCCCTAGAATGGTTTGCCTCATGCCCAGGAAGGACACCGTTGAGAACTGAATCTGACCCGCCCGTCCGGGACGGCCTTTCCGGAATGGTCATCGGGGTCCCTGCGGCCCGGAGGGCGGCGGAAACCGCCCGGCTGATCGAACGCTGGGGCGGAACCCCTCTGGTGGGGCCGACCGTTGAGGAGGTCCAAGTCGAAGATCCGGGGCCGATCCTGGATGCCACCCGGGACGTCATTCAAGCCGCCGGGTGGTCGGTGCACCTGACCGGAGTGGGTACCAAACGGTGGTTCGACATTGCGCGGGAGCACGACTTGCTCGATCCGCTGCTCGCCACCTTGCACCGGGCGCGGGTGGTGGCCCGGGGACAGAAGGCGTCTTCCGCGCTGCGCGGCTTTCAACTGGAACCGGAATGGGTACCCGAGGGCGAGACTTCTAAAGAAATCGCCGCGTGGATGCAGGACAAGGTGACCCCGGGCGACGTGGTGGCACTGCAGCGCCACGGCGAGCCGGTCCCCGGGCTGAGCGGCCCCCTGCAGAATGCAGGCGCCCGGGTGGTCGATCTTGCAACTTACCGCTGGGAGATCCCGCTCGACCGGGAACCGGCAAACGTACTTGTCCGGGCCCTGGTCGAAGGGAAGGTGCATGCGCTGGTCATCACCAGTGCGCCCCAGGTGCGGAACCTGTTCCGGGTGGCCGACGGCCTGGGCCTGGAACAGGAGTTAACCGGGGCGCTCGCCGACCAGGTGTTCCTAGCCTCGGTGGGTTCGGTTGCATCGGTGTCGCTCCACGAAAGGGGACTCGCCCCCGGCCTTGAGGCCCAACCCCCCCGCCTGGGAGCGCTCCTGCGGGCGCTGGCCGCCGCCCGGGACCGGGTGCTGGAGAAGTCCGGACCTGGACCCCGCACCGCATGATTCTTCCGCTGCGGATCCGGTTTCTTGCTGCACTGGTTGCGGTCCTGCTGGCCATCGGGTCGTCGATGAGCGCCGCCCGGGCCGACACCGGTCCCCACGACACCAACCCCGCGCCCGCACCCACCGCCTCACCCGACGACCACCACGACGGTGAAGAGACGCCTGATATGGCCAGGTCCATCGCCGGAGGCAACGCTCGCCGCTACTCCGATGGCCAAAAACTCTCCTACCGCGTGGAGGTGAGCCAGTCCATCCAGCCGAGGGGTCCTCACCCGGCCCAGGTTGTGTCGTCGAGCATGGAGTTGCTGCTGACCGAGACGGTGACTGTTGACGATGACGGCCCACTGGTCACCCTGGAGGTTGCCGAGGCCAGTGCGCAGGGGTTCTTGGCCGACGCAGAGCAGGCTGAAGCCCTTGATCGCCGGGTTCAGTTCCGGCCCGGCGAAAAGCAGGTCCGGTTCCTGCTCAAAAACGGCGAGGACGGCAAACCCGATCTGCTCGACGGCGGGACCGTTGCGCCCTACGGAGCAACGGGAACCATCAGGATGATCGACCTGGTGATGAGGGCCCACCTGCTGAATCCCGTAATCCCGGCCTCGGAATACGCCGATGGCGACAGCTTCATCGACACCGCCGCCCTGCCTGCCGGTTGGGCTCTGGGTTACCTGGCCTTCGACGGGTCGACCACCGTCGAGAGCACCGAAGTTCAAAACGCCAGGGACGTAGTCCGGGTGAAAGGCGTCCACGTCACGGGCGACACCCTGCTGCGGGTCCGGGCGATGGAGAACGCCATGCAGGCCCTCCAGGGCAACGAAAAGCCTGAGCCCAACGACTTTTTTGCCGGGACGATCTTCAACGCGCTGTTCCCCGCAGGGTCCACTTACGAGTCGTTGATGCCCAAGCTGCCGCTGCCCGCGGTCCCGGCCGAGCGGCGCCGCAAGGGGGTCCGGAGACCGCACCGCCGGCGCAGGGTGGTCCGGGTCCTCTTGGGCTGCCTGATGGCGATCGGGATGGCATCGTGCTCCGATCCCGCCCGCAACGTCGATGTGGTGTCACTCAACCTGTCCGGGCCCATGCAGATCGATCACAGTGCGGTCATCGATGGGGCGACCGGCGTTGTCATCACCTCGCAAGCCAATGCGAAAGCAAGGCTGGCAGGTTCGGTATACGAGATCCCCACCAACATAGTGCCGCTGCTCCCGCCCCCTCTCTCTGCGCTGTCCGGGGCCGAGGTCGGCATGGACGTCGACTGGACGGTGACCGAGCAGCTACAGGGCGACGTGCCCGAACCGGTGAGCCTGTTCAACTCCCCCAACTCGTCAACCCTGCTGATAGCGGGTGCAGTTGTGGCGGCCCTGGGGCTGATCGTGGGGGTTGGGCTGATACGTAGGAAGCGGGCGCTTGCCGCGCCGGCGGAGTCCAGGGAGTCCGGGGACCTCTAGTCCATCGCCTTGATAGGCGCATAGGCGAGCAGCAAGGTCTTTTCGCCGGTGCCGCTGAACCAAATTTTTGCCTCGGCCTTCTCCCCGCTGCCGGTCAACGATGTGATCACACCGGTTCCCCAACGGGTGTGGGACACCTCCTGTCCCACCCGCCAGCCGGCGGTGGCCCGCTCCATGTTCGGGTAACGGGGCGCAGTGGCGGGAACCGGTTTGGACGCGTAACGGTTGCCCGAGTACCCACCGCCGCCGGTGGACGACCTTCCGGAATAACCGGAGTTGCCGCCGGAGCCGGATCCGCCGCTGTTGTTTCGCCGGGGCTTCTCCCCCATCCGCTTGATCAGCTCTTCGGGGATCTCCTTCAAGAACCTCGACGGCGGGTTGTAGTTCATCCCGCCCCACAAAGATCTGCTCCAGGAATGAGTCAGGTAGAGCCGCTGGCGGGCCCGAGTGATCCCGACGTAGGCCAGTCGCCGCTCTTCTTCCAACTCGTCCGGCTCGGTCAGCGAGCGCACGTGCGGGAAAACACCCTCTTCCAGGCCGGTCAAAAAGACGATCGGGAACTCCAGGCCCTTGGCGTTGTGCAGCGTCATCAGGGTGACGGTGGACTCCTCCTCGTCGTATGCATCCTGCTCGCTGACCAGCGAGGTCTGCGCCAGGAAGTCCTCAAGGGTGCCGTCGGGGACCCGTTCCTCGAACTCCGCTGCCACGCTCGCCAGTTCCTTGAGGTTCTCCACCCTCCCCAGGGCCTCGATCGAGCGCTCGGACTCCAACTCCGCCATATAGCCGGACCGTTCCCAGGTCACCTGAACGATGTCCCGCACCGATGCCCCATCGCGCCGGTAGGCCTGCAGTTCGTTCATCAGGCTGTTGAAGGCGGTCAGGCCCCCCAGGGTGCGTTTGGTTATCGCCGGGTTGTGCTCGGCGGTGGCGATGGCTTCGTAGAGGGTGATCCCGCTTACGGCCGCGAACGCCCCCAGTTCTGCGATGGTCCGGTCCCCGATACCGCGCCGGGGCGTGTTGACGACCCGCCTGAGACTCACCCCGTCCGCCGGGTTGACCAGGACCTTCAGGTACGCCAGGAGATCTTTGACCTCCCGCCGGTCGTAGAACCGCTGGCCGCCCAATATGCGGTACGGAATCCCGAACCGGGTGAAAATCTCCTCGACGACCCGGGATTGGGCGTTGGTCCGGTAGAACACAGCTGCGTCTTTGAAACGGTGCCCCTCGGTATCCCGCAGTCGCTCGATCTCCATGGCGATGAACGCGGCTTCGTCGTGCTCGTTGCCCGACAGGTGGACCACCAACGGGTCGCCGGGACCGGCGTCGGTCCACAGGTTCTTCGGCTTGCGGGCGTGGTTGTGCTCGATGAGGGCGTTGGCCGCCGACAGGATGCGCTGGGTCGACCGGTAGTTCTGCTCCAGGGTGATCACCTTGGCCCCGGGGAACGCCTCCTCGAAGCGGCCCAGGTTGCGGTAGTCCGCCCCGCGAAAGCCGTATACCGACTGGTCCATGTCGCCCACCACCGCAACGTTGCCGTCGGGGGCGCCCAGAAGCCGGACCAACTCAAACTGGGCGCCGTTGGTGTCCTGGAACTCGTCCACCAGGATGTGCTGGAACCGCTCTATGTAGTGGGTACGGATCTCGGGGAATTCGGTGAACAAACGGACGGTCAGGTTGATGATGTCGTCGAAGTCCAGGGCGCTGGCCTCTTTTAGCCGTCGCTGGTAGTGGGTGTAGACCTCGGCGATCTGCCGCTCCATCCAGTGTGCCGCCCGGGTGACGTACACCTCCGGGGTGATCATCTCGTCCTTAGCCCGGCTGATCGCGTGACGCACGCTGGAGGGCTTGACCTTCTTGGGGTCCATGTCGGCGTCCTTCATCACATAGGAGATCAGCCGGTCGCTGTCGGCCGAGTCGTAGATGGTGAATGCCGATTTGTAGCCCAGGTTGGCGATGTTGCCCCGCAAGATACGCACGCAGGCCGAGTGGAAGGTGCCGATCCACATCTTCTGGGCAACCGGCCCGACCAGGCCGGCCACCCGGTTCTTCACCTCACCGGCCGCCTTGTTGGTGAAGCTGATGGCCAGGATGGCGAAGGGAGAAACCTGCCGTTCGTTGATCAGGTTGGCTATCCGGCGGGTCAGGACCGCAGTTTTTCCGCTCCCGGCGCCCGCGACAATAAGAAGCGGCCCATTCCCATGGGTTACCGCTTCGCGTTGGGGAGTGTTGAGACCGCTGAGATCGTCCAGCAGAGAACCTTCTGTGCTGCTCACCGCTCAATTATCCCCCAGGGAGACCGGGAGCTTACGCCCGACGCCCTTCCGGCCCGGGTGCGAACCCCCATCCGACCCCGGATTCCACACCGGAAACCGTGCCAGCGTAGGATGCCCTAAGGGTTCGAAACAGAGAGGCGGCCATGGGCTTTTTCGATAAGAAGATGAAAGCGGCGGAGGACGACGCCGAAAAGTTGATCAAGGACTACATGGTGTTGCTGGAGGCGAGCACCGACGCCGCCTCCATCAAACAGATGGCGCGCAACGCCGCCCCGGCCGGCTCGATAGGCGATCGTGCAGCCGACACGCACCGCTCGCTGTTTGCCACCTTGTTGAAAGACGCCGACAAATCATCGCTCCTCAAGAGCGCGACACGCCAGCAGATCGTGGAGCAGTTCTGTGTCGCGCTGTGGCGCAAGTGGATCGGCGACGACGGTTTCGCCGCGATGACCAAGTCGCTGAAGCTGATCCAGGGTCCCGAAACCTAAAAGCGGACCTTTCTCCGTATCGGTCTCCGCAATCGCACGGAAGTATCCGTAGCGCCGGGCTCATAGGTTGGGTACAACAGCAAACTCCCTTTCTAGGAGGCCCCAGATGACCCAGAATGCGCTCTTTTCCGAAGATGAGTCCACCGATCCCCAGGCCGCTCCCGGCATCGGTACTCAGATCCTGGCCCTCGCCTCAGCCGCGTGCGTCGGGGCAGGCCTGTTCTTCGGGAGCGTTTTACTGGGAATCGCCTTGTTCGCCGTCGTTCTGGTGGCCATGAACATCGATACCGGGAGCGGCTGGGCGGGCCGGTTGCGTGCGAAAGCGGTCGACCGGGAATGCCGCGTACTACGGCACGTCCTCACCCCGCAGTAATGCGGTAGACGTCACCGCCCAAAGATGTGATGTACATCTCCCCTGCGGAGTCGACCCCGAAGGACGAGAGGTTGGATGCGTTCAGCCTGTCGAATGACCTGTATTCCGAGGCCCGGCCCCCCTGGACCTTAAATCCCTGCACCACACCGCCGCAGAAGTCGGCGAACAGGTAGTAGCCCTCAAGCTCGGCCACGCTCCCCCGGTAGACGCCGCCCCCGGTTACCGAACAGTTCCCGGATGAGTTCGGGTAGGTGAAAATCGGGGGGATCAGGCGTGACTCGTCGATCCGGGCGTTCCCTTTGTACTCATCGTCCCCTTCATATTTGGGCCAGCCGTAGTTCGCCCCGGGCTGATCCGCCGGGGCGACGAAGTTGATCTCCTCCACCGAGTTCTGGCCGACATCGCCCACCAACAGGTCGCCGGTCTCGGGATCAAAAGACCAGCGCCAGGGGTTGCGCAGTCCGTAGGCCCAGATCTCGGGCCGGGCGCCGGACCCGCCGGCGAACGGGTTATCGGCCGGGATGCCGTAGGCCCGGTTCCCAGACCGGCCGGCCGGATCGATTCGCAGGAGTTTGCCCAGCAGGGTGTCCAGGTCCTGAGCCCGGTCGCCGGGGTCCCCGGCGCCGCCGCCGTCGCCCAGGCCGATCATCAACCTCCCGGAGGGGTCGAAGGCGACCAGCCCGCCGTTGTGGTTAGAAAAGGGTTGCTCGACCGCCAGGATCTCCCGGCGGCTGGCGGGGTCCACCCGGTCCGGGTCCGCTGGATCGACCCGGTACTCGTCGATCCGGCTGTCTCCGTCTTTGTTGGTGTAACTCAGGTACAGCAGCCCGCCGTCGGCGTAATCGGGGGCGAAGGCAACCGAGAACAGCCCCCTCTCGCCGCAGCAGCCCACCCGGTTGGTGATATCGATGAAGGGTAGCTGTTTGGCTTTGCCGTCGACCACCTCTACCACCCGGCCCTCCTGCTCGACAACGAAAACCCGCTTGTCGCCCGGGGGGGAAGTCACATAGATAGGCCGGTCGAACGAACCGATCTTCTCAAGCCGGGGCTCGCCCTGCAGCCCGTCGCCGCCGGGAGGGACGGTATCGTCACCGGAGGCCGGAGCCGGGTCCTGTCCGCAGCCCGCAAGCAGGGCCAGCGCTACCACGACCCCCAGCAGGCGGCTCCTCACCGACTCGGCCGTTGTCCTAGCGGGCCGTCTGGGGCCCCACAAACGCCTACTCCCACTCGATGGTGCCCGGGGGTTTGGAGGTGATGTCGTAGGCCACCCGGTTGACCCCGGGGACCTCGGCCACAATCCGGTTGGCCATCCGGCCCAGCAACTCGTATGGCAGGGGGGCCCAGTCGGCGGTCATGGCGTCCTCCGAGGTCACCGCCCGGATGATCACCGGGTGTCCGTAGGATCGGGAGTCACCCTGCACCCCCACCGAACGTACGGTCAACAGAACCGCAAACGACTGCCACAACTCCCGGTACAGACCGGCCCTTTTGACCTCTTCGATGACGATGGCGTCGGCAGCCCGCACCATGTCCAGCCGCTCGGCGGTGATGTCCCCAATGATCCGCACGGCCAGTCCGGGCCCCGGGTACGGCTGGCGCCAAACCATCTCCTCGGGCAGGCCCAACTCCTCGCCGATCTTGCGGACCTCGTCCTTGAACAGGTTCCGGAGGGGCTCCACCAGCTCAAACTTCATGTCCTTGGGCAGCCCGCCAACGTTGTGGTGGGACTTGATAACCGCCGCCGCGGCGTTGGTTCCCCCGGACTCAATGACGTCCGGATAGAGGGTCCCTTGGACCAGGAACCCCACCGGCTTGCCATCCTCGGCGATGGGTGTGCCGTCCGGGGCCATCCGGGCCCGCAGCCCGACTTCGGAGGCAACTTCTTCGAAAACCCGGATGAACTCCGTGCCTATGATTTTGCGTTTGGTTTCAGGTTCGGAGACCTCCGCCAGCTTGCTCAGGAACCGGTCCTGCGCCTTAACGTGGATCAACTCCATGCCCATGTGCCGGCCGAAAGTGTCCACCACCTTCTCGGCCTCGTTGGCCCGCATCATGCCGTGGTCGACGAAGATGCAGGTCAACTGGTCGCCGATAGCTTTGTGGACCAACGCCGCCGCCACCGCCGAGTCAACCCCGCCGGACAGGCCGCAGACCGCCCGGCTGTCGCCCACCTGGGCCCGGATCTGGTCGACCACCGCTTCAATGACCCCGGTGGCGGTCCAGTTGGGAAGGCAGTCGCAGGCGTTGTGCACGAACTTGCGGATGACCTCGGTCCCGTGGGGGGTGTGCACCACCTCCGGGTGGAACTGGACCCCGAACAAGCCACGTTCGGTGTCCTCCATCGCGGCTACCGGGCAGTTCGTGGTGCTTGCCACCGCTCTGAATCCGGCGGGGACCTCGGAGACTGCGTCGTTGTGGCTCATCCAGACCTGCTGCTCCAGCGGCAGCGCATCGAACAGCATGCCGCCGGTAGCACTCAAATCAGCTTTGCCGAACTCGCCCTGGGTGCCCCTGGCAACCACGCCCCCCATGGACGAAGCCATCACCTGGTGGCCGTAACAGATGCCGAGAACCGGGATGCCCAACTCGAACAAACCGGGGTCAATGGCGGGAGCGCCGGGTTCGTAGACGCTGCTGGGGCCGCCGGAGAGGATCAGTCCTTTGGGGCGCCGTTCGGAGATTTCGGCGGCGGTCACATCGTGGGGCACGATCTCGGAAAGCACGTGGCACTCGCGGACCCGCCGGGCGATGAGCTTGGAGTACTGTGCCCCGAAATCGACCACAAGAATGGTGTCGAAATCGCCCTGGAACGTCATGTGGTCCAAGGATACCGTGGAGACGGCGGAAGAACCCGCCGTCCCCTCTCCGGGAGTCCGGCCACAACCTGCTCGGCCGGCACCGTAGAGACGATCAACTCTAGGTGTAGTCGACGATCCCTTGGTGTTGCTGGGCGAACTTGCCCTCGGTCTTGATCGACGGAGCGATCACTACTTCGGCCTTCTGGAAGTCCTTGACCGACTCGTACCCGGTGGTCGCCATGGAGGTCCTGAGGGCCCCCATGAGGTTCATGGTCCCGTCGTTCAGGCTGGTGGGTCCGGTCAGGATCTGCTGGGCGCTGCCCAAAGGCGATGCGGCGATCCTCACGCCCCGGGGAAGCCCGGAATGGAAGGTGGCCATACCCCAGTGGAAGCCCCGTCCCGGAGCCTCGGTGGCCCGGGCCAGCGGCGAACCGATCATTACGGCGTCGGCGCCACATGCGATGGCTTTGGCGATGTCCCCACCGGTGCGCATTCCTCCGTCGGCGATGACCTGCACGTACCGGCCGGTTTCGTCCAGGTGGCGCATCCGGGCCCCGGCGGCGTCGGCGATGGCGGTTGCCTGCGGCACCCCGATGCCCAGCACCTGACGCGACGTACACGCTGCGCCCGGCCCAACACCGACCAGAATGCCGATGGCCCCGGTCCGCATCAGGTGCAGCGCCGGCTGGTAAGAGGCGCACCCACCGACGATGACAGGCAGGTCGAACGTGGCGATGAACTCTTTGAGGTTCAGTGGCTCGGTCTGGGTGGACATGTGCTCGGCCGACACCACGGTCCCCTGGATAACCAGGATGTCCAACTCCGCCTCCAGCACGATGTGGGCGTACTCCAACACCTTCTGGGGGGTAAGGCTGGCGGCGGCGGTGACCCCTCCGGCCTTGATCTTCGAGATGGACCGGGCGATCAGGTCCTCTTTGATCGGCTGCTGGTAAAGCTCCTGCATCCGGGCGGTGGCCGCCGCCGTGGGGAGTTCGGAGATCTCCTGCAGCACCGCGTCGGCATCCTCGTAGCGGCTGTGAAGGCCTTCAAGGTTCAATACAGCCAAGCCACCCAGCTTGCCGATGGTCACCGCGCTCGCCGGGGAGACCACGGCGTCCATGGCGGAGGCCATAAGAGGAAGCTCGAAACGGTAGGCGTCGATCTCCCAGGAGATGTCAACGTCGTCGGGGTCCCGGGTGCGACGGGAAGGGACAATTGCGATGTCGTCGAATCCATAGGCCTGGCGGGCCGATTTGCCAATGCCGATAACTGAATCCAAGGTGAGGGTTCCAATCTGTGGGGGCCGGTACCGAACGCGGCCGATCTAGATATATACCACTGACTCAGGGCTTGTGGGGAAGTCGGGGAAAAGCACGCCACCTACAACGGGTTGTAGTTAGGCCATCTCCATGCCGGTCATGTAGCCCCTGAGCTGCAATCCGAAGATGAACAGCCCGGCCAGGGCAAAGGCCACCCACTCCAGCCCCTCAAGCTTTTTCGAGTACTTGTGGGCGAACATCAGCACCAAGATGGGGAACCCACCGTAGATGAAGTGGAGAGGGTTGACCGGTCCGTCGCGGACCACCAGGAACATGATGACCCCGACGATGAGTTGGAGTACCAATCCCACCTGGGCCACCGCCAGCAGCCGGTAATAAAAAGGTCCGGGGTCCCGGTTGCCGATCCATTGGATCAGGCCCCACAGGGAGAGCAGCAGGAACACTCCGCCGATTGCCAAGCCGAGGTACTGATGAACTTCCCGCACTAAAACCTCCATAAGTATTGAGCTAGGACTTTAACTGATCGCAGCCGCAGGCCCGGAAGTGGGTCAGTTTCGATTGGCAGGCAGGGAATGGAAGTTAATCTACTCGCATGGAGGAGTGGGTAGCCGACTTGCGGTTTGATGCCGATATAGAAGCGAAAATCAAGACTAAGCACCAACTGACAGTGAGCATGATCAAAGAGGCCGTTCTGTGCGGCGCAGACGAAAGGTCTGGCTGGGACAATCACCCCGATTACGGTTGGCGGTTCTTTCTTCAGGGCACTAGTTCGGATGGAACCCGTATTCTGGTGTATGCACGGCCCATTGACCGACAAGATGGGATATGGGACTGTGTCACTGCGTGGAGGATCAAGTGATGGATCAGGAGCAGGCCGAAGTCTCGGAGTGGACTGTAGAGCAGGCTATGAAGCGCTTTGACGCCAGCCAGCCAGCCAAAACGAGGAAACGTCCTCGTGACCTAAACAAGTTGGCTGCATCCATAGTTGGCGACGCTACTGACGACGACACCCTCACTCTGCCGCCCCTGAAATACACCGACGCGTCACACATCACGTTTCACGGGAAGGTCAGTGCGTACCAAATAGGGCAACGTCGTGGGCTTGTCTCCATCCAGACTCAGCTTTATTAGGTAAACCCCTTCTTTTTCAGCCTGGAACACTACGGGGACTGGCTGAATCGCCTTACCTTCCCAGCCTTCAATAAAGAATTGCGAATCGGATTCAACAGGAACGGTCCACGTGGTTTCCTGCACCACATCGAGGTCCGGCCCCAAGATCTGTAGCCGTAATTTATCCGTTTTACCGATATCCAGCTCCGCAAAGTTGGCAACTACAGCTAGCGCGACGGGGATCTTTACCCCAATTGGCATGCTTGGAGTAAAGAGCATGTCCTGCCCCGGGTGCACCAAGATGATTCCGTCCGGCGTTTGCTGAATTTGGCGACAGATTGATGCCCATTCGATTCTCATGCTGACTCCAAACTGACCAAAGGCGTCATACCTCTACTTTACAATGGTCAGTATGAACAGGTTGAGTAATGAGGAGCGAGCAGGGGTAATCGCTTGTCTCGTTGAAGGAATGTCGATCCGGGCAACGGTTCGCGTTACGGGCATTGCAAAGAACACCGTGACCAAGTTGCTTGTGGATCTGGGCAAGGTTTGCTCCGAATTCATGGATGGCGAAATGCAGGGTTTGACTTGCAAGCGTCTTGAGTGCGACGAGATTTGGTCATTCTGCTATGCCAAGCAAAAGAACGTTCCAGAACAGTACCAAGGGCAGGAGGGTTATGGCGACGTTTGGACCTGGGTCGCAATCGACGCTGAGACCAAGCTGGTCCCCTCGTTCCTGGTAGGCGAGCGCTCAGCCGCCGATGCTGAGGCGTTTGTCCGTGACCTAGCCCCAAGGCTTAACAACCGGGTTCAACTCTCTACAGACGGCCTGAGGCTCTACGTGGACGCAGTAGAAAGCGCCTTCGGTGCTGACGTTGATTACGGGGTCGTTCACAAGATCTACAAGAGCGAATCCGCCAAAGAGGGCGAGCGGTCCTACAGCCCCGCTAAGTGCACAGGCGTAGAGAAGAAGCGAGTTGTGGGCGACCCAAACATGAAGAAGGTCTCGACCTCCTACGTGGAGCGCCAGAACCTCACGATGCGAATGGGCATGCGCCGCTTCACTCGGCTGACCAACGCCTTAACAAAGAAGCTTGAGAACCTGAGCGCCGCCGTAGCCCTTCACTTCATGCACTACAACTTTGCACGGCCCCACAAGACGCTTTCAAAAAAGTACCCCACCACGCCCGCAATGGCCGCTGGTATCACCGATCACGTCTGGACTTTGAACGAAATGGCGGGCCTTCTAGAAGTCGCCGAAAAGAATTTGAGCCGAAACTGACCCACTACCGCAGGCCCGCGAAACTTGACACTACGCGCGGCCGGGCCTAGGTTTCTTGTCAGATGCATCCCCCAAAACCCCGTTGGCCCCGTCTGATTCTTCTCGCGCTGATCTGCTCTTTGATCAGCGCCTCTACAGTGTTCCCCTCTCAGGCCGCCGGCGAGTCCGAGAAGCTCAAGGCCACCAAGGCCCAGATCGCCGAGATCAAAAAGCGGCTCGCCGCCGCCAAGGGTCAAGAGGCGGAGATCTCCAAAGAGGTCGACAACCTGGACCGCCAGATCGCCAGCCTGAACAAGCAGATCGCTTCCGGCCAGCACGACATCTCGTCGCTTGAGTCCGACATCCGCACCATGCAGGCGCAGATCGACGAGGCGCAGGCCCGCTTCAAGCAGGCGGCGGACGCGTCCAACGCCCGGGCGCGCCGGCTTTACGTCCAGGGGCCCGCAGAGTCGGTAGCAATGTTGTTCTCCGCCGACTCGATAGTCGAACTGACCCGCCTGCAGTTCTTGATGGGCAAGTTCTCCGAGCAGGACTCCAAGATCATCATCGACACCTCCCGGCTGCGATCCGAACTGGTGGACAAACAGAGCGAGCTCAACAAGATCAAGGGAAGCTTGTCGGCCCAGAAGGACTGGCTGAAGGCCCGCAAGGACCTGGCTGACGGTGCCCGCGACGAGAAGGCCAAAGCCCTGGCCGGGGTGCAGAAAGAAATCGCCAAGACGCAGGCGCACGTCGACGGCCTGGAAGCGGACAGCAGGACCCTGGAAGCCGCACTCCGCAAGAGCGCCTCCAGCGGATCCGGCAGCAGCGCCTCCGGCGAGGGCGGTGCCACCTCTTCGTCCGGCTTCGTCCGGCCGGTTACGGGTCGAGTCACCTCCAGCTTCGGCCGGCGCTGGGGAAGGGCCCACACCGGAGTCGACCTCGACGGCAACACCGGCGACCCGATCCGTGCCTCCAAAGCCGGCACCGTGCTCGGGGTCTCCTGCGGGAGCGGCTACGGTCTGTGCACCCTTATCGATCATGGTGGCGGCGTGGTAACGCTTTACGCCCACATGAGCCGGAAGGTGGTTTCCGGGGGCAAGGTCTCCCGCGGTCAATTAATCGGGTACGTGGGCTGTAGCGGGTCGTGTACCGGCTCCCACCTGCACTTCGAGGTGCGGGTGAACGGTACCCCGCAGAACCCCATGAAGTACATCTAACCGGCCCGAGCTTAGGTGGACATTAAAAAACCCCGCCCTTAGGCGGGGTTTTTGAATCGAACTCTGTTAGCTGACGATGGCCAGTACGTCACGCTCGTTAAGCATCATGAAGTCTTCGCCGCCGACCTTGACCTCGGTGCCCCCGTACTTGGAGAACAGCACGCGGTCGCCCTCCTTGACGTCGAGCGGAACCCTGGTGCCGTCCTGGTAGGAGCCGGGTCCTACTGCGACGACGGTACCCTCCTGCGGCTTCTCCTTGGCGGTGTCCGGAATTACCAGACCCGACGGAAGCGCATTCTCCGTCTCTTCAATCTTGATCAGAACGCGATCTCCAAGTGGCTTGAGACCCATAAAAAAACCTCCTCTGGCTAAACACGGCTCGGGAGCGGACGGAAACTCGCTCCGCTGTCAGATTAGCACTCTAAGCCGGTGAGTGCTAATAAAGAGCCCGGACCAGGAAGAATCCCAGAATTGCCACCAAGACCAGCGCCGGCACCAGCGCCATGACCAGAAGTTTTACCGTCCGGCGGTGGGCCTCTCGCTGCCGTTTGTCCCGTGCGGAACCCGCCTTGACGGCCGCGGCCCGGGTTGCTTCCCCGGCCTCCAAAAAGCGCGCCAGGAGGCCGGTGGAGTCCACCGATCCGCCGCCGTCGCGCCAGAGCAGCGCTGCCGCCAGCGGAGCCCCCCGCAGCAGCAGTTCATCCGTTCTTCCCCGGCTCTCCCACTCCTGGGCTGCGGCCTCCAAACGTTTACGGGCGTAGTTTCGGTCCAGGTCCTCCTCAAGCCAGTCCTGGAGCCGGGGCCAGCGCGGGATTATGACCTCGGACGCCAGCCGCGCACTCCGGTCGTCCACATCAACCAGTCCGGCGTCCGAAAGCATCGCCAGAACCCGCTTTTCGTTCTCCCCGAACCCGTCCAGGCTCGACCGACCGTCTTGCCGCCCCAAGCGCAACAGCAGGCTTTGGACCAACCGGCGCTCCCCCGCGTCGAGCCCTGAACACACCGCTTCGGCTGTTGCTTCGATCGCTCCGGCGACCCCACCAGAGGCCTCGTACCCGACAATGGTCAAGATCCGCCCTTCCCTGCGGCGCCAGGTTTCGGCGAGGGCGTGGGAAATCGCCGCCATCACGATCGGGTCGTCGGCGACGCCGGCGTCGGCCAGGACACGGTCGGCGAGCCCCTCCTCCAGCCGCAATCCCGCCCGGCGGGCGGGGCCCTCCACCGCTTCCCGCAGCCCCGCTCCCGCCGGTGGACCGATCAACACGTGGTTGGCGTTGATCGCAGAAACCAGCCACGGGTGAGTCACGCAGTCCCCGTAGGAGCCCACCCGGATGCCCAGAACCACCTTTAGCGCCGGGGGGAGCGCCTCCAGGACGCCAAAGAATGCCCGCCGCTCGGCCGCGTCGCGACAAAAGCCGAAGAGATCTTCGAGTTGGTCGACCACCAAAACTCCGGGACCTACCCGCCGGGCAGCCGCTGCTCCGGGGGCCTCCTCCAGGGAGAAGATATCGGGCAGAGGTGCCCCGGCGATCTCACCAAGCCCCTCCCACAACGCATCCAACGGGTGTTCGCCGGGCGTCACAATTACCGTCCGCTCCGCCGGGTTCGCCAGGGCCGGTACCAACCCCGCCTGGAGCAAGGACGACTTCCCGCACCCCGTGGGTCCGGAGACCACCAGCCGGGGGTGAACCGCCAGGCGGGAGACCAACAACTCCACCAACGGGGCGCGCCCGAAAAAGGCGCCGGCGTCGGCCGGCCGGAAGGGGGCCAGTCCCCGGTAGGGGCAACTCGGAGTAAGAACGTTGGAGCTCACGTCGACATGGTAGCCAACTCGCCAAACTCGCTCGGGCAGGTATGTTGGGATGGTGGAGACGGACCGGGAGATCATCTACGTCGGGGACCCGATGTGTTCGTGGTGCTGGGGGATCGCCCCGCAACTCGACGAACTTCAGCGGCGCCTCCCGGGGACCGCATTCCGCGTGGTAACCGGCGGACTGAGGCCGGGGCCGAACGCCGAACCGATGTCGGACGAACTGGCAGGACACATGGAGCACGAGTGGACCCTGATAAATCAGGCCACCGGGCAGCCCTTCGATCACCGCACCATCGAACGCAGGGACTTCTTGTACGACACCGAACCGGCTTGCCGGGCGATCGCCCTGGTGAGGCTGTTCGACCCTCCGCGGGCCTGGCCCCTATTCAAGCGGATCCAGCGGGCCTTCTACGCCGAGGGAGTGCTGACGATAAATCTGGAGGCGCTCCTGCCGTTGGTGGAGGAGGTCGGCGCCGATGCCCGGGCCCTCCAGGCTGCTTTCGACTCCGAGGAGTACCGGGACGCCGCCTGGGCGGACTTCACGGTTGCCCGGGAGTGGGGAATACACAGCTTCCCCACGGTTATCGCCCGGGTGGGCGAGCAGGGTCACCTGCTGACGATCGGATACTCCAACGCCGAGGTGATGCTCGAACGTCTCCCGGAATCCTTCGGCGGAGAGGGTTAGGCCAGGTGCAGATTCGGGTCCGGGTCGATGTTCGGGTCCGGCCGGATCCCCCGTTCGAAGCGGTAATGGCCGCAGCACGCCACCATTGCCGCGTTGTCCGTGCAGTAGACCGGTGACGGGTAGAACAGCTTCAGTTCCGACTCCTCGCACATGACCCCCATCAGTTCCCGCAAGCGGGAGTTGGCCGCGACTCCCCCGGAGACGAACACGTTGGTCACTCCGTACTCCTGCGCCGCCTTGATGGTCTTGTGGACCTGGACCTCGACCACCGCCTCCTGAAATGAGGCGCAGACGTCGGCCAGGTTGATCTCAACCCCCGCCTCCTCCTGCTTTCGGATGTAGTCCCGCACCGAGGTCTTAAGGCCGGAGAAGGAGAAATCGTAGCCCCGGCGAAGCATCGCCCGCGGGAACTTGATAGCCCGCTTGCTTCCTCCCAGGGCCATCTGGTCGATGGCCGGACCACCGGGATAACCGATGCCCAGGTAGCGGGCGATCTTGTCAAAGGCCTCCCCCGCGGCGTCGTCGAGGGTTTCGCCCAAGACCTCGTACAACCCGTGGGCCGGCATATGCACCAGCAGGGTGTGGCCGCCGGAGACAATCAGGCCGACCGCCGGAGGCGCGAAGTCCGGGTGCTCCAAAAAGTTGGCGTAGATGTGGGCTTCCAGGTGGTTTATGCCCAACAGCGGCACCTCCAGCACCGAAGCAAGTGCCTTGGCCGCGGCGACCCCCACTATCAAAGATCCGATCAGTCCCGGGCCCACCGTCACTGCGATTGCCGACATGTCCCACAACGTGACGTCGGCGAGGCGCAACGCCTCGGCGATCGCCGGGTTCATCGCCTGCACGTGAGCCCGGGAGGCAACCTCGGGCACCACTCCCCCGTACCGGCTGTGCAGGTCGGCGGACGATGAGATCACATTGGCCAGTACCTGGTCGCCTCCCCTGAGGATTGCGACACCGGTCTCATCGCACGAGGTCTCGATTCCCAAGATGAGAGTCTGCTCGTCGGTTTTGCCCAACTCCTCGATCTCGGTCTCGGTTTGCAGGATCATCTCCGGCGTTACGTCCACCACGTCCGGGATGTCCACCGAGGGGACGGGGGGAGATGACTCCTTAGCCAAGGTTGCCCTCCATTCGGCTGCCGCGGGCCGCGATCTTTTCTCGCATCCGGTCGAGGAGGGCGGCATACTCGGGTCCGTCCGTCTGGTCCACCCACATCACGATTGCATCCTCCCCGGTTTCGACGTAGTAGCCGGGCCTGAGCCCCACCGGGCGGAATCCAAACTTCTCATACATGTTCTGGGCGGCGTAGTTGGACCGTCGCACCTCAAGGGAAAGGGTCCGGGCGCCCCGGTCGATGGCGGCGTCCAACATCCCGACCATCAGCTTGGTCCCCACCCCAGTCCGGTGGTAGGGAGGGTCCACCGCAATAGTTGTGAGGTGCGCTTCCAGGCCGGAGGTGATGAGGCCCCCGTACCCGACGACGGTTCCTTCGTAGCGGGCAGCCAGATAGATCCGGTCGGCCCGCCGCACGATCTCTTGCAAGAACAGGGCCGAACTCCAGGGCCGCGGATACACCTGGGCCTCGATTTTCATCACCTGGCGGACGTGCCGGCGACGCATTGTCACCAGTTCCACTCGGGCGAGGTCCAACGGCTCGGGATTCGCTAGGGCATTCATGCGCCTGCCGCCTTCTTCTCCCAGTTGATCTCGGCGTCGGAGCGTCGCATGTACAGCGGTTCCAGATCGAACAGACGGTCGTAGTCCTCTCGGTAGAGCCGGGGCAATGCCAGCTCAACCAGCGACGCGGCCCTGGGGAACGCGTTGGCCATCGATCCGAACTCCACCTTGGGGACCCCATCCAGGCGGTCCCGGTACAGCAGGGCACCGTTGCCGATCAACAGGAACTCGTCCTTGGTCCCCTCCAGTTCGGCCAGCAGGCGTTCCGGTGTGCCCACCACGTAGCTGGTCTCCCTGGTTATGCCGCCGGGTACCTGCCGGTAGAAGGCAAAGAACACCTCTTTGCGCTTGGCGTCGATCACCGGGCAGATCAGCTTGTCGGAGTAGCGGACGTCGAAGGCCAGCAGGTCGAGGGAGGAGACCCCGACGATGGGCACCGAAAGTGCCTGCGCCAGCGTCTTGGCGGTGGCAACCCCCACCCGTAGGCCGGTGAACAAACCGGGCCCCAAGCCGACCGCGATAGCCGAGAGGTTGTTGTAGCTGAGGTCCGCCTCCTTCATCAAAAACTCGACCGCCGGCAGGATGAACGAACCGTGGCTAACTCCCCGGGTAACCAGGCAGGAGCCGATGATTCCCTGCTCGGACCCGATGGTTACCGATGCCGCGGGCGTTGAGGTCTCTATTCCAAGGATCAGCATCAGTTGTTCCGGCCGCCTTCAGTTGGGTTGCTCGGCTGAAAAGTGTCGCCGAAGTTGGGCTCTTTGGCCCGGGATTCAGCAGTCAGTCCCTCAACCAGCTTCTTTATGGATTCCATGCGCCCGGCCCAGGGAGTCCCCCTGCCGGTGATGGTGATACTGCGGACATCGGCCCCCTCGTGTACCAGTTCTATAGCCAAATTCTCCTGGGGCAGCAGCGGCTCGACCCGGTCGCCCCACTCGACAACCACCACGTACGACGGGTCCAGGTACTCATCGATGCCGAGGTCTATGACCTCCTGCACCTTGCCCAGGCGATAGACATCCAGGTGCATCAACGGGAACCGGCCGCCTTGGTACTCCTTCATCAATACGAATGTGGGCGAGGTGACCCGCTCCACTATCCCCAGACCCCTGGCGAGCCCCTGGACGAATGTTGTTTTACCGGCACCGAGGTCCCCGGACATAACCAGGACGTCCCCGGGCACCAGCAGCGGCGCCAGCAAGCCACCAAGCTTTTGGGTCTCTGCTGCCGACCGACTCTTAAGAATCAGTTTATTCGGCCGGGCCGGAGGCGCCACTAGAAGAGTGGATCCTGCTGGAGCGGGGATTCAGTGATTACCTCCGGAACCGGCACCCGCACCGGAATCGGGGCTGGAATGTCTTTGGCCAACTCGGCTTTGATCAGGTCGAAATCGGACCGGATCAGGGCAAATTGTGGGGATCCGACGCCCCCGGAGTGCAGTGCCGCCGCCGGGTGCAAGGTGGGGATTATTTTGGCGCCGAACGCCTTGAAGATCTGGCCCCGGACCCGCGTGATGGACAACTGGCGGTCCAGCATAAATCGGGTGGCGAAGTTGCCCAGGGTCACTATCACCTTCGGCTTGATGAACTCGATCTGAGCCCTGAGATAAGGGCTGCAGGTAGCAATCTCGTCTGCTTCGGGGTTGCGGTTGGCCGGAGGCCGGCACTTGATCACGTTGCAGATCACACAGCCGCTCCGGTCGAGTCCTATGGATTCCAGAAGCTGGTCCAGCAGTTTGCCCGCGGCTCCCACAAAAGGTTTCCCGAGTTTGTCTTCGTTGAAGCCGGGCGCCTCGCCGACGAACATCAGGTCCGACTCGGGGTTGCCGTCCAACCAGACAACTTGGGTGCGACCCTCCGCCAGGCGGCAACGGGTGCATCCAGAAGCCTCGATCCTCGCCTCATCGAGCGTCTTCCACACCACAACTAACCCCCCAACCAACGGCCCCTCAGCGTGGGCATCACGAGTTCCGGTCCCGCCCGTTCCTTAGATGATACCGACTGCGCAGGCGTTGGGAGACTTGCTCAAGCCCGCGGCGCGGCGTCCGGTCCGTCGAGGTAGACCCGGCGCACCCGGGCGCTGATACTGCACACCACCTCATAGGGATTGGTGCCGAGCTTGTCGGCCATCTGCTGTGCGGTGACCTCCTCGTCGCCCTGGCGGCCCAGGATCACCACCTCATCACCAACCTCCAGCTTGTCGTCCCCGGCGTCGATAAGAAAGTGGTCCATGGTGATCGTCCCGCTGATTCGGTAGCGTTTTCCCCGGACAATCACCTCGCCCACGTTTCCCAGGGCTCTTCGCAAGCCATCGGCGTAGCCGCAGGGCACCGTTGCGACAAAACCGTCCCGCTGGAGCGTGTAGCGCTGTCCGTAGGAGATCGATTCCCCGGCGGGCAACCTCTTGACCATGCCGACCCGCGACTTCAGGCTCATCGCGGGCTCCAGTTCGACCCTGTCCGAGAGAGCCGGCGACGGGTGAATGCCGTAGCCGGCAATGCCGGTCCGGACCATATCGAGATGGGCCGCTGGAAAACTGAGCGAACCGGCTGAGTTGGACATGTGACGGATCAGTCCGCCGGCCCGGGGACCCAAGGAGTCGAGCAGCTCAAGAAAGATTTTGTGCTGCTGGGAGGTAAAGGAGTTGGCAACATCCTCGGCGACGGCAAAGTGGGTCCAAATACCCTCCAGTTCCACGCCCTCCATTGAGCGGAGAAGGTCGATAAACCCGGCGGCGTCGTCCGGTGCAACCCCGTAGCGGTGCATGCCGGTATCCACCTTCAGGTGGCACTTGAGGCGTTTTGAAGGACCGGCCAGATCCGACCAGGCCCGCGCCCCGGCTTCGGTGTAGATGGTGGGGGTGAGATTGTGCTCGGCTGCTACAACAAGGGCATCCGCCGGGGGCTGGGCGAGCAGGAGGATCGGGCATCCGATGCCCGCCCGCCTAAGAGCGGCGCCCTCCTGAACCCGGGCAACGCCCAACCAGTCGGCGCCCCCTTCGAGGGCGGCGCCGGCCGCCTCTACTTCGCCGTGGCCGTAAGCGTTGGCTTTGACCACCGCCAGCAGGAGCGTGCCGGGCTTCAGCAAAGCCTTCACGCGGGAGATGTTGCGCCGGATGCAGCCCAGATCCACCTCGGCCCACAGGGCCATTGCATCGGTTTGATTCACCGGGTTGACCCCACTTGGTGAAGCACCAGGGGCAGCGCCTTGAGCAGGTCTCCCGCCACCACTCCCCGGTCTCCCATCCACTCGGCCAGCATATCCCCGGCCAAGCCGTGCAGGCACGCCCCTGCCCAGGCGGCGGTGAACGCGTCGGTCGTGGCGGCCAGGGCGGCGACCACCCCGGTCAAAACGTCGCCCGTGCCCGCGGTGGCAAGCACCGGGCCCCCGGCGTCCACCATCACCGCATGCCCGTCCGGGCGGGCCACCACGGTCCGGAATCCCTTCAGCAGCACCACGGCGCCGGTGCGCCGGGCGGCCTCCCGGGCCGATTCCACCCGGTCGGCGTCGATCTGTTCCGGAGGCCGGCCCAAAAGGCGGCCGAGTTCACCGGCGTGGGGAGTGAGGATGGTCGGCGCCCGGCGCTCCTTCAGTCCCTCCGGGTGGCCCTGGAAGGCGGCCAGGCCATCGGCATCCAGCACCACCGGTCGCTCCACCTCCCTCAGGATCTCGGTGACAAAATTCAGGGTCTCGACGCCCTTCCCGACCCCGGGTCCTACTGCCAACACGTGGGCATCCCCCGCCAGGTCGATCACTTCGCCGGCTGCGCCAAAGCTGAAAGCGCCGTCGGCCGTGCCGGGTAATCCGACGGTCAGCGCCTCGACGACCAGAGGACCTACCCGGTCCCGAATACAGTCCGGGACCACCATCCGGACCAGGCCGGCCCCCGCCCGCAGCGCACCGCCGGCCGCCAGGGCAACCGCACCCGACATGGAAACCGACCCGCCGACCACCAGCACCTTGCCGGTGCTCCTTTTGTGCGCGGTAACCTCCCTTGGCTCCAGCGCCCCGGCCAGGTCACCGGCTCCGGCGAGGCACAGATCCGCCTGCATCATCCCGTCCGGGATGCCGATGTCCTCCACCACAACGTCGCCGGAGTAGCCGGCGCCGGGCTGGAGCAGCAGACCCGCCTTGTAGGCGGCGAGGGTGACCGTCCGCGTCGCCCGGACCGCGTCGCCCTCCACCGCGCCGGTCTCCCCGTTCACCCCGGAGGGGATGTCGATCGACAGGATAGGGAGCCCGGACCCGTTGGCGGCGGCGGCGGCCGCCGCCATCTCACCCCGCAGGCCCCCCCGGGATCCGGTTCCCAACATCGCGTCGATTACCAGGTCGGACCGCTTCAGTTCGCGGGCCAGCCAACCGGCATCGAAGCGCCGGATGCGCACCGCAGATCCCAGCATCTTGCCGTAGGCATCCAGGGCATCGCCCCGGAGCTCCTGCGGATCGACGATGAGCACCACGTTGCAGGCGATCCCCCTGCGGGCCAGATAACCGGCGGCAACGAAACCGTCACCGGCGTTGTTGCCTTTGCCGCACAGCACGGTGACCCGTTTCCCGTAAACGCCGCCCAGCGCTTTGATAACTTCCCGGCCGACGCCGCGTCCGGCCCGTTGCATCAACTCGACTGTCGGAATGCCCGATGCCGCCGCAGCCCGGTCCGCCGCGGCCATCTGGGAGGGGGTCAGGACCTTGTTCACCCGCTCATTGTAAAGAGCTACACCCGGCGTTCCGCCTTAGGTCTTGCCGAACCAGGACTGCTCCAGCCGATCGTAGGTGCCGTCCTCAAACAGGCTGAGGAGGGTTTCGTTCACCGGTTTGCGCAGGGGGCTCCCGGTCGGCACGGCTATACCGTAGTCCTGCAGGCTGAACCTAGGGCCCACCACCCTGACCTGACCGGCACCCTCTCCCGATGCGTGGTACCGCAACACCGGGGAGTCGAACACCACCGCTTCGACCTCGCCGGTCCGCAGCAGCTCAAAACTTTCGTCGATCGTCGCAGTCCCCACCGGGTCGATGTTGCGCGCCTCGAGATAGTCGGCCGAGGTGGTGTTCGCCGCCGTCGCCACCCGCTTCCCCGGAAGGTCCTCCGGACCCTGGATGTTGCCGTGGATCTGCTGAGCCACCAGGTCGGCCGAGATCGATCCCGTCAGGTTGGCCACCAGGAATATCGCAAAGAACATCCAGGCGATGGCGGCGATCCTGCCTATAAACCGGCGGGGCGGCCCATCCCCGTACCCGACGGTTGCGATCGATTCGGCGGCAAACCACAGGCCTTCGCCGACCCCGCGCAGATACCCGCGGGGAAATTTCGGGTCCCTGAACTTCTGAGAGATCCAGATCACGTGAGCCACCACCACCAGAAGAATCGCCAGCTTCACGAGCAACGGCCACAACGAGCGCAGGAGCGAGGCGCCGACCGACGGCGTGGCATCGCCCTCGGTCGGGGCCAAGATCTGCAAACCGGAGTGGAACATAGGGTGAGAGAAGTCGACATCCTTTTCCCGTTCGCTGGTGATGCTGATGCCGGCAATGGCCATGTCGGCCTGCCCGGTCTGCACCCGCTCCAGTTGCTCGGCCACCGTGTCGACGATCTGCAGGTCGTAGGTGAAGTTCATCCGGGCCGACATCTTGTCCAGCAGGTCGATGCTGAAGCCGCTGGCGGTTTTGCCTTCGACGATGACGAACGGTGGAAAACTCTTGGTCACCACTTGCAGGTGCAACGGATCTTCGGGCACCGCCGAGCGCGCGGCCAAAGGCACCGCCAACAAGGCAACGACAAGAGCCAGCACCAGGCCCAGCCGGCGTTTCCCCGGCCTTATCGCCATCCGACCCGTCAGCCGACGCTTGAAGGGAGCGGAAAGCGGACCGACTCGACGGCCACCTCCACCTCTTCAACCTCGACGGCGTGTAGACCTGCCACAAAATCGACCACCCGCTGCACCAAGAACTCCGGGGTCGAAGCCCCCGACGAGACACCTATCACCCCGGCGGCATCGATCCAGCCCGGCTCGATCCCCTGCTCGTCCTCGATCAAGTAGGACTCCGCCCCGTTGTCGCGAGCCACCTCCACCAACCGGTTGGCGTTTGAGGAGTTGGTGGACCCCACCACCAACACCAGGTCCGAGCGGGCAGCTATCGCCTTAACCGCGTTCTGCCGGTTCTGGCTGGCGTAGCAGATGTCCCCTTTTGCCGATGAGGAGATCAACGGAAACCGTTGGCGCAGGGCCCCCATAACCTCGGCGGTTTCGTCCAACGCCAGCGTGGTCTGGGAAACGAAGGCAACGTTGGCGGGGTCCGGGACCTCGGTTCCGGCGACGTCCTCGGGCCGGTCGACGATGATCGTTCGTCCGGGCGCCTCCCCGAAGGTGCCCTCCACCTCCTCGTGACCGGCGTGGCCGATCAGGAAGATGGTTTTGCCCTGCCGGGCGAACCGCCGGGCCTCTACGTGAACCTTGGTCACCAGCGGGCAGGTGGCGTCGACAACCGTCAGGTTCCGCTCCTTGGCGCCGGCGTAAACCGTGGGGGCCACCCCATGGGCGGAGAGCACACAAACCGACCCCTCCGGAACTTCCTGCTCGGACTCCACGAACACCGCGCCCTTGGCCTCCAACCCCCGGACGACGTGCAGGTTGTGGACGATCTGTTTGCGGACGTACACCGGGGGGCCGTGGATCTCAAGTGCCCGTTCCACCACCTCGATTGCCCGGTCCACACCGGCGCAGAAACCCCGAGGCGCCGCCAGGAGGATCGTTTTAGTCATGGGCAGCCGCCAGTTCGGTCGCCACCTTGACCGCTTCTTCCATCAGGGCGTCGACCATACGGTCGGCCGGCACCCAGCCGACCTGTTTGCCCCGGGAGAACAGCAGACCCCGACCCGGGCCGGCGGCGATCCCCACATCGGCATCCCGCGCCTCCCCGGGACCGTTGACCTCACAACCCATCACCGCTATCTGGATCGGGGGCAAATTCATCTGTTCCAGCCGGGCCTGCACCTTGTTGGTGAGTTCGATCACGTCCAGTTCGGCCCTGCCGCAGGATGGGCACGCCACCAGGTCGAAGGTCGACCGCCTCAGCCCCAGCGCCTGCAGGATCTGTTTGGCCACCTTCACCTCCTCCACCGGGTCGGCGGTCAACGAAACCCGCAACGTGTCCCCAATGCCCTCCGCCAGCAGCGTCCCGATTCCAATCGCACATTTGAGGGATCCGTTGGGGGGTGGGCCGGCTTCGGTAACCCCCAGGTGAAGCGGGTAGTCAACCGCTTTCGCCAAAAGCCGGTAGGCCTCAATCATCTGCGGCACGTTCTGGTGTTTGACCGAAATTTTGATGTTCGAGAACCCCTCGTCCTCAAGGATCCGCACCTCAGTCAGGGCGCTCTCGACCAGCGCTGAGGGGGTAGCCCCTCCGTGCTTTTGGACGAGCTTGCGGTCCAATGACCCGGCGTTGGCGCCGATCCGGATGGGGACTCCCCGGTCGGCCGCCTCCCGGACCACCGCGCGGATGTGTTGCGGGTCCCGGATGTTGCCCGGGTTCAACCTCAGTCCCGCCACCCCGGCTTCCAGCGCCATGAGAGCCAGGCGGTAGGAGAAGTGGATGTCGGCGATTATGGGGACCCCGGCTTCCCTGACGATCGTGGGCAACGCCTTCGCATCGCCGGGGTGCGGAACCGCCACCCGCACCATGTCTCCCCCCTGGGTCGCGATCGCGTGCGCCTGGATCAGGGTCGCCTGGATGTCGTCGGTTTTGGTGGTGCACATCGACTGGATCGAGATAGGGGCACCCCCGCCGACCGCCACCTTGCCGATGTTGAGCTGCCGGGATTGCCGTCGTTCGGTCAACATCTCAGGCCTCCCGTCCGCTGCCGGCAGACATTGCGGTCAAGCGCTTCAGGACTGTCGCCGCAATCCCACCGGAATCCAGCCCGTGGGCCCGAAGGATTTCGTCACGCGGAGCCTGGGGGAGAAACCGGGGAGGCAGGGCGAAGGTGGCGGCGCAGGTCCGGCTGGCGGTCGAGGCCAGAGCCTGGGCGATCCTGGCCCCCAAAGCGCCGGTTGTGGTGTTGTCCTCCACCGCCAGCACCAGCTTGTAAGCGCCGGCCAGTTCGAGCAACGAGGGATCGAGCGGGGTCGTCCAGCGGGGGTCGACCACTGAAACCGCCACCCCCTGAGCCGCCAACTCCCCGGCCGCGCCCAGGCACTCACCCGCCAGGGGGCCGACTGAAACCAGCAGCACCTCAGCACCGGGGTCCTCCCTCAGCAGGTCGCAGGTGCCGTAGCGCCTTACCGCCGGGACATCGGCACCCACGTTGGCCTTGGGGTACCGGATTACGGTGGGGCCGTCCGAAACGTCGACCGCTTCCCGCAACAGGCCCCGCAGTTGCGCCGAATCCCGCGGTGCGGCCACCCTGAGGCCGGGGATGACCGGCAAAATCGACGCGTCCCACATGCCGTGGTGGCTGGCGCCGTCCGGCCCGGTAACCCCGGCGCGGTCGGTCACTATGGTCACCGGAAGCTGGTGGAGCGCAACATCCATGATCAACTGGTCCAACGCCCGCCCAATGAACGCGGCGTAAATCGCCACCACCGGGTGCATCCCGCCGAGAGCCAGGCCGGCCGCCGAGGTGACCGCGTGCTGCTCCGCGATGCCGATGTCGAAAACCCGCTGCGGAAACCGGGCCGCAAAGCTGCCCAACCCCACCGGATGGAGCATCGCCGCGGTGAGGCAGACGATGTCCGGACGCTCTTCACCCAGCGCGGCTATCTCCTGTGCGAACACCGAGGTCCAGGATCTGCCGCCGGAGTGCCTGGCCCGTCCGGTCGCCGGGTCAACCAAACCGACCGCATGGAACCGATCGTGGTCGTCCTGTTCGGCCGGGGCGTACCCCCGGCCCTTGGCGGTGACGCAGTGCACCACCACCGGCCGGTTCATGGCGGCGGCTTCCTGTAGCGCCCCCTCGACCGCGGCGATGTCGTGGCCGTCGATCGGGCCCAGGTACTCCAGACCCAGGTCCCGGAACAGGTTCCGGCCGGTTTCCCCATCGACCCCACGACCCCGGAGGGCGGTGAGGTGGCGGGCAAAACCGCCGACGGTAGGCAGATAGGATCGCCCGTTGTCGTTGAGCAGGATGACCATGGGACGCTCCGGCGCCGCACCGATGTTGTTCAGCGCCTCCCAGCACATCCCTCCGGTCATCGCCCCGTCGCCCACTACCGAGACAATTCGCCTGCTGGACAGTCCCCGTAATTCGAACGCCTTGGCCAGGCCGTCGGCGTAAGAAAGGGCGGTCGAGGCGTGGGAGTTTTCGATGACGTCATGCTCCGACTCGGCACGGGACGGGTAACCCGACAACCCTCCGGACTGCCGCAGTGAGGAGAACTCGGATAGGCGCCCGGTCAACATCTTGTGGACGTAGGCCTGGTGCCCGGTGTCGAACAGGATCAGGTCGTGGGGGGAGATGAATACCCGGTGTAGCGCGATGGTCAACTCGACCACCCCCAGGTTGGCCCCCAGGTGGCCGCCGGTTTCGCACACATGCTCGATCAGGAACTCCCGGATCTCGCAGGCGAGCCGCTGGAGGTCCGCATTGGACAGGCCCTGCAGGTCCAGGGGCCCACTGATGCCGGGAAGCAGCCCCGCAGGTACCTGCTCCGCCTCCACGACCGCCATCACCGGGAGATCTCCACGTCTTCGAGCACCCCAAGGGCGTCGGGGACCATTACCGCCGCCGAGTAGTAGGCGGTTACCAGGTAGTTCTGGATCGCCTTCTCGCTGATACCGGTGAACCGCACCGACAGGCCCGGTTGGTGTTCGTCGGGTATGCCGGTCTGGTGCAAACCGACAACCCCCTGGTCCTCCAGACCGGTCCGCATCGCCAGGATCGAGCTGGTCTGATCATTTGAGACCGGAATTTTGTTGCACGGGTAGATGGGGACTCCTCGCCATGCGGTCAGCTTGGCGCCGCCGACATCGAGGTACTCCGGGTACACCCCTCGGCTGGTGCACTGGCGGCCGAAGGCGGCGATGGCCCGGGGGTGGGCCAGGATCAGCCTGGTTTTGCGCCGGCGGGTGAGCAGGTCGTCCAGGTCGTCCGGGGTCGGAGGGCCGGTACGGGTGGGAATCCGCTGCTTGAGGTCGGCGTTGTTGAGCAGGCCGAACTCGGGGTGGTTGATCAGGTCGAACTCCTGACGTTCCCGCATGGCCTCTATGGTCAGCCTCAACTGTTCCTGGGTCTGGTTGAGCGGTGCGTTGTACAGGTCGGACACCCGCGTGTGGATCCGCAGGATCGTCTGGGCAACACTCAGGTGGTACTCGCGGGGGTGCGTTTGGTAGTCCACAAAGGTTCCGGGGATGTCGGCTTCGCCCTCATGCCCGGAGGCCATCGCTATCGCGGCTTCCCCCAACTTGTTCTGAGCCAGACGCGGCCGGGACTTGAACCGCTCGATGTGGGTCCTCAGCGAATCGATCCGCGCGACCTGCTCCTCGAACTCGGCCTGGGAAAGCGAGAGGATGGTGCACCTGGTGGCCGCCCGGGCGGTGAACTGCCAGAAGTCGTCGTTCTCCAGCACCGCCTGGTAGCTGAAGTGGTCCCCATCGGCCAGCACGCCCAGAACACTCTGGGCGCCGTAGGGTCCGGCCCCCAACTTCTCAACTTTGCCGTGGGCTATGAGCACCACCTGATCGGCCGGCTGCCCCATCTCGACTATGGATTCACCGACCTCGAACTGTTTCTGAACGAACTTGTCCGCCAGCTGGGACAGCGCATCGGAATCATCGAACCCGTGGAGCATCGGGATCTCACCGAGTTCGTGGGGGATTACCCGGGTCACCCCGCCGGCGGTGGTAAAGGTCACCCGGCCGTCGCCCACCGCGTAGGTCAACCTCCGGTTCACCCGGAAGACCCCTCCTTTGATATCGACCCACGGAAGGGTCCGCAGCAGCCAGCGAGGAGTGATCTCCTGCATCTGGGGTGCCGACTTGGTGGTGGTCGCCAGGTTGCGAGCAGCCTTGACCCCCAGGCTCAACCGGTCTTTGTCCGGATCCAGGTCCGCTTCCGAAACTGCCACTAGAACGACCGCCTACTTGAACAAGCCATGGGTCTCCACCTTCCGTCGTTGATCTGCAGGGGACCCTTCGGGGGCGCCGGGGCGGCCGTCGAAGGGATGTATCCGGGACGCAACTCACGCATCGGCTTGCACCTTCGGCCGGCGAACGGCCGGGGGCCGGGGCGGCACGAACGGGGTTCGGGCGGGCGGTTCAGCCGGGGTCGCAGACCAGACCGCCGGGAACGGGGCGGGCGGGCGGGGCACAACGAACTTGCCGGCGGGCCGGGCCTCGTCCACCCGGGCCGCCGCCGGAGCTTCGTCCACCTGGGCGTCCGCCGGAGCTTCGTCCACCCGGGCGTCCGCCGCATGGTCGCCTGCCGGGCCGGGTTCGGCCGCCTGCGAGTCGCCCGGCGGGGCAGATGCCTCGGGCGGGGCGGGGACCGAATCGATCGCCGGGGGCGGCGGGCTCGGGGCGTCAAGAGGCACCACCCTCAACGGCGCCGGAGGCGTATAAGCGGAAGCCGCCGGAACGGTCGTCAAGGAGGGTGCTCCCTCCACCGCCGGCCAGCCGATCCGGGCGGCGGAAGTTCCCATTCCGGTCAGAGCCCGGAGGACTCCGCCGTTCGTCGGATGGCTCCGCTGGAACGACTCCCGGTAGCGGATGCACTCCCGGTGCCAGTTCATGATCCCCGACATCCAAAGCTGTAGGTGCTCGACGAATTTGGCCAGTCGTTCGCGGACCCCGTCGTCCAGACCCAACTCGTCGTAGAGGGGATTTAGTTCGGTGGCGACGATGTTTTCGAACTGCAACATCCGCACCTTCATCAGGTCGGCCACCACATCAACCGCCTGCTCCTTGCTGCAGTCGAAGAACCGTTCGACGACGAGCACCATGTTGTGGATCTCACCCTCGAACTCGATCTCTTTTTGGTAGGAGAAGATGTCGTTGGTCAAACACGCGTAGTCCTGTGCCGATCGGGCAAGGTTCAGCATCGGCCGGGTCTTGAAAATCTCCGGCGGCACCTCGTCGCCCACCGTTAGTTGGGCCAGGGCCATGGTCATGTCGGAACCGAAGGTGGCCCGCCGCATCTCTATGTAGTCCACCGGGTCGGGGATCCGGTTCTC
>JAJCYE010000076.1 GCA_029263075.1 Actinomycetes bacterium | reverse complement strand
CATCGGCGGGGACAATCGCGTAGTCGCAGGACCCCAGGGGAGCGAGTTGGAAGCATATTACTGGAGCGTCGGTACGATGTTAATTCTCGGTCCACTTACCGGCGGAGCGCTTGATTATCTGACGCCGGTGAGCGTGCTGGCAGGCGTCGTTCTGATCGTCATCACATGCTATGTCTTGGCCAGAGCTACTAGCGGAAGTCGTGGATCAACGACGCGTAAATGACCGAGCCGTAACACTCCTCCAAGAAAAACTCAGAATGCCGACAGCGCGACGGAGGCCGGCCTCCACCAAGTCAACGAGCGCGGCGGTGAACGCCGGGCTGGACGTTCGAGTACTGGACGAGAACGGCGAATCGTTGAGGCATCTCACCCTAGATCCCACCCGTGACTACCAAGGGAAGGATCTAGAGTGTCCACGATGACTCGCGACATGTGTCCGCGATGTCTCGCGACATGACAAAAGTGGAGCTAAGGGGATTCGAACCCCTCGCCTCCGCCATGCCATGGCGGCGCTCTACCAAATGAGCTATAGCCCCGGGAACAACGAGTTTAGCAACTTCAGAATAGACGTTCTTAGGGCTAGCCCTGGTTCACCGGCTCGAAGTGTACCGTCACTCGCTTCACATTGGGCCACCGCATGTGGGTGGCGTCCTCGATCCGGGTGGATGCGTTGTGGGTTTCCAGCACCGAAAGCTGCGGTTCCGCCTCGCAGTGGATGACAATCGTCAGGCCTTCCTCTGACTGGGTGATCAGCACTTCATGGCAGTCGTGGACCTCCGGTTGGCGTTCGGCTACCTGCTTGGTCCACTGGGCCAGCAGCATGTGGTTCTGGGTCACGTCGGCCCCCACCGCCCCCACCGCCAGCGGTTCCAGGTGAGTGTCCACCCTCACCACGCCGGGGATCTCGGCCATGATCTCCCGCTCCAACGTGTCGGCCAGGCCGTGCGCGCTCTCCAGATCCATGTCGGCGGGGAACTTGGCGTGCAGGGAGATGTGGTCGCCCTCGGGGTGCGAGGTAACTGCGATGTTGTGGACCTCGGCAACTACCGATTGGCGCATCGCCACCGCCTCTACCTGCTGGGTGACAAGCTTTTCATCGGCCAGTGGCTCGACGTGGATCACCACATCTGCCCCGGGTTCCTGCTCCCGGATCACCCGCTCGACCTCCTCGGTCACGTCGTGGGCCCGCTCCAGGGGCACCCGGCGGGAGATGGCGATCACCACATCGGTCTGCGGCTCGCCGCCGACGTAGCGGACCCGGACCCGCCTGACCTCCTCCACGCCTGGGACCCGGGATGCGATCTGCCCGATGCGGGCGGACGACCCGGCCGGCGCCCGGTCCATAAGGGTGTCGATGCTGGACCGGCCCATCCGGATGCTCATCCACACCACGTACGCCGCAATGCCCAGGCTGGCGATGGCGTCGACCGCCGGATAGCCCAACCTGACGAAAAACAGCCCCACCAAAACGGTGGCAGAACTCAGCAGGTCCGACCGGAAATTTAATGCGTCCGCCGCCAGTGCCGGGCTGCGTTCCTGCCGGGCTACCCGTTGTAGGACCGCCGATCGCCATCCGCTGGCCACCATCGAAACCACGATCACGGCGAAGCCGAACAGATTGGCGTCGATCTCGGCGTTGCCGGACCTCAAGCGGAAGAAGGCCTGGACCGCGATGTACATAGCCAGGCCGATCAAGATCATCGTTTGCAGCAGGGCCGACAGGTTCTCCGCTTTGCCGTGGCCGTACGGGTGATCGAGGTCCGGGGGGCGCGAGGCAATCCGGACGGCGATAAACGTGATCAGGGTGGTCCCCACGTCCAGCGCCGAGTTGGCCGCTTCGGAAAGCAGGGCCAGGCTCCCGGTGGATACCGATGCGGCCACCTTGGCCACCACCAGGACCAGTGTCAGGACCAGCGAAACAAAGGCGGCCTTTCGGACGCGTGAGGTATTCGGGGCGTGAGCGGCCGACGCCGGCGGGGCAGCCATGGGGAGTGAAGTCTAATCCCACCCAGAGCCGGTTGGGTGAACCGGGCTCAGCGCAGGCTCTTGATGTAGGCGATCAACCCGTCGACTTCTTCTTCGGACAACATCCCCGGCTTGATCACCGTCTCCATGAGACCGGAGGGGAATCCCTCAACGGTTTTGGCGCTGGGGTCCAGCATCGACTCCCGCAGGTACGCCTCGTCCGCGGTTGTCGAGGTGCCGTCTGCCAGCTTCACCTCGGACCGGTAGAGCCCTTTCCAGGTCGGCCCGACCAGGGTCGACCCGTCGACAGCATGGCAGCCGGCGCAGGTCTTTTCTTCGTACAACTTCTCTCCGCGGGCCACCAGGGCGTCGGGTGAGGGGCCGTTACCGGCGGCACCTCCGCACGCCGAAAGCAGCAGGGCGAGTGCCGCCAAAAGCGCCGAAGCCGGGGCGAACTGTTTCATGCGGCAACGAACACCCCGGTGAGGAACATCACGGCGATCCCGGTAGCGACCCCGCCCAGCGCCTCTAGCGAAGTCAACCCCCCGTCGGAGCGTTTGACCACTCCCAAAACCTCCACCAGGACCTGGGCGATGGCGCCGGCGGCTATCGCCAGGAACACCGTGGCCAGGGTGGGGGAGAAGAAGAACGCTCCGGCCCAGGCGCCCAGGACCGTCGGCAGTCCGGCGACCGCGCCCAGGAGCAGCAAGATCCCGATGGAGACTTTGCGTCTCCCCAGGATGGAGACGATGCCCAGCCCCTCCGTGGTGTTGTGGATCGCAAAACCGATAACCAGGAAGGTCCCCAGGGCGATCTCGCCCAGGCGGTAGGCGGCGCCCACCGCCAGTCCTTCACCCAGGTTGTGGATGCCGATGCCGGCGGCCACGGTGAATGCGGTTACCACCGCCGGGTCGGTCCCCTTGCGGCCCCGGAAGCGCCTGCCGATCAAGAAGGTGGCGACGAACGCCAGCGCGGCCCCCAGGACCACGATTCCCACCCCGCCGAACGCCGACGGGAGGGCGGCGGCTTCGGCGACTGCGTCGTCCAGGGTCTCGAACGCCAGGATGACCAGCACCCCGGCGGTGAAGGCGAGGAAGAAATTCAGCCAGCGACGGGACAGGGTGGCCAAAAACGGCTTCCACGTCAGGCCTACGAGAACCGGGATCAACCCGATGTAGATCCCGATCAGGGCGAAGGTCATCAAAAAGCGCCCGTCGACCGCGGGGGTCTTGGTGGCCACATCGATCAGGTGGTCGAAGGTGACTCCGGTTGAGGTGACCAGCCGGATGTTGACCGGCTCGGTGTCCACCCACGGGTAGGGGATGGTCAAGGTGGCGGACTTTAGCCGCCCGATGGGACCGTCGACGTCTGAGGTGAAGTCCCAGAAGGCGTCCTCGACGATCACCTGCGAGATGGTGGCCTCGGACGGCCCGCCGTTGGTCACCACGATCTTGATCTGGTCCTGGTCCAGCGTGACCCGGCCGAAGCTGAGATCTTCGACCGGCGGGAAGTTGCCCGGGAAGATTCCTGCGGGGCCGAGTTGAACGAAGAACAACACAATTGCCACCGTGAACAGCAGCGGCAGCGCGATGAGCGCCGGCCGGCTGCGGGGGGTCTTCGGCGCCGGCGCCCCGGTGTCCGGCCGGTCCTCGGTGGTGGTCACGGCGCCACCCGGAACATGCCGCTCCAGCCGAGTTCGGCGAACTCGCTGATGTGGGCGTGGAACATGTAGTCGCCCGGGAACTTGTAGGTGAACTCAAGGATCGACCGTTCGCCCTGCCCCAACATGATGGTGTCGGTGAAGTTGTCCGGCTCGAGTTTGGTCCCCGTCCGGTACTCATGGAAAAACGTTGCGTGGATGTGGAACGAGTTGATCAGGTCGAACTCGGTGATGTTCATCAGGTAGATCCGGACCAGTTCGTTCTGCTTCACCTCGATCGGGTGACGCAGGTAGTGGTGGGCCACCGTGTTGACCGCGTAAATTTCGTTTTCGGAGTCGAA
>JAJCYE010000075.1 GCA_029263075.1 Actinomycetes bacterium | reverse complement strand
TCTACGACAACCCGGAAGGCTCCAAGCCGAAGATGGACCCGAAGGTGGTGGCGATCTTCGAGAAATGGGGATTCCGCTGGGGCGGCCGCTGGACCAAGCCGGACGGTATGCACTTCGAGTTGGCGGCGGTGCTTAAGGAATGAGCAAATGTTACCCAGCCCCGTTGACCCGATATCCGGGCCTCCGAAGGTAGCGTTGGCGTACAAAGGGTTGGGGCGACGGGAGTTGGAGTTGGCTAAGCAAGATCCGTTTCTGCTCAAGGACCTGTTCGACCGAAAGTCGGTAGGGGAGATCGCCGATGCCGTCGAGGCGGCCCTGCCGACACTGGACCGCTCCGCCTTTATGGACCGGGTCTTCGACGATGGGTGGTCCGGCCGGGAGTTGAAGCAGCGGATGCGGCATATCACCAGCGCTCTGCGCGCCGCGATCCCGGGGGGCTACCGTGAGCAGTTGCAGGTGCTACTGGTCGCCGCCGATCATGCAGTGGAGGGATTCGCCGCGGTGGTGTACCCGGACTTTGTCCAGGCTTACGGCACCGAGGACTGGGAGGCTTCCGTGCCCGCCCTCGCCCGCTTTACCAGGCTGGCTTCTGCGGAGTTTGCCGTCCGGCCGTTCATTGCGGCCGATCCCCGGCGAACGCTGGCGGAGATGTATAAGTGGGCGGGTGACGCTCACCAGGCCGTCCGCCGCCTGGCCACCGAAGGCTGCCGGCCCCGCCTCCCCTGGGGAATGCGGCTCCACGCCCTGGTCGCCGACCCGGAGCCCATCCTGCCGATCCTGGAAAGGCTCTATGGGGATCCCGACGAGTCGGTCCGCCGGAGCGTAGCCAACAACCTCAACGACATCTCCAGGGACCACCCCGGCCTGGTGGTCACCGTCTTGAAGTCCTGGAGGCCCGAACCGGGGACCGACACCTACCGCCTGGCGCGCCACGCCCTGCGCACGCTGCTCAAAAGAGGCCACCCGGGGGCGCTGTCGGTGCTGGGATTTAAGGCCGGGCTGTCGGTGGAACTCAAGCAGTTGTCCCTGGACCCTCCGGCCCCCCGGATCGACGGCGCCGCCCGGCTCAGCTTCAGCCTGACGTCGACCCTGGGCGAAACCCAGCCGGTGATGGTCGACTACGCCGTCCACTACGTCAAGGCCGGCGGCGGCACGGCACCCAAAGTGTTCCGTTTGGGATCGGTCACCATGGAGCCGGGGCAAACTGTGGACTACAGCCGCAAGATCAGCTTCCGCCAGATGACTACCCGGACCCACAGGGCGGGTACCCACCGGATCGACATCCTGGCCAACGGCGCGGTCGCCGGGTCGATGGGTTTCGAGTTGGCTACGCCGGAATAAGCAGGCCCAACAGATCCCACAGCAGGTCGACGACCGGATCTTGCCGCGGCGCCGGTACCCCTGAGTCGAATGGCTCGGTCCCGAATGCCATGTGGATGTCGGTGAAGCCGGAGGACCGGGCGTAGTCCAGCATGCGGGTCAGGTTGCCCGCCCCGTTGATGCCCCGGCCAGCGGAGAAAGTGTTCAAAACCCCGAAGGCGCGGCCCTGCTGGTCCATAATCCCGGACCCGGAATCCCCGGAGATCCCGGGTGGGTTGAACAACACGATGTTGGTCTGCCCCCCGACCGATTGCCTCAGCAAGGTTCCCCTCTTCGGGTGAGGAGTCAGGCCGGTACGGCTGATGGAGGTGCCGAACCCGAAAACTTCACTGCGGTCCAGGGCGCTCGGGACGATGCCGGTGGGCCCTCCCCAGAACCGAACGGTGGGGTTGACTAGCACGTTGTCGGCCGGATCCAGGCGTACCAGCGCAAAGTCGTTGTACCGGCAGGTGTCCGGATCGGTCTCGCCGCGCTCGTCCATTGCGATCCACGAGTTGTACGCCAGTGTCCCCGGCCGGGTGGCGCCGGCGATGCGAACCGGGGTACCCAGCGGGAGCGAGTTGTTGAGGCAGCCGTCCAGCGACCGCACGTCGTCGGTGCTGGAGCAATGGGCAGCCGTCCCTAAAAAGACGTTTCCCGCGGTGTCGTGGAAGACGAAATTGGAGGTGCAAATCGCCGTGGCGGTGAGGGTGGCGGCGCCCGGTCGAACGGTGGCGGCGGCGAGGGGGGCCCAGGTTGGCGAGACCGCCGATGCCGGACCGGGAAATGCAGCGAATAGCAGGATCAGTAATGCGAAGAAACTTGCGACCCGAAGTTTCATCGCTGCGGTGGTCTCCCGGGTCGATTTATCCGTTGGAGGCTTCCGAATCCTTTTGGGGTGGCCACTGCATGGTTTTGACGGGGGGAGTCGTCGCGGTGGCCGGCGCCGGTCTGGCCGCAACGAACTTGACGTCGGAACCCGGGGACTTCACCTCTGGTTTGGGTGTGGCGGTCTGCCCGCCGAGGATATTGGTTACAAAGCCGGCCATCGCGGCGCCGCCCCGCCTTTGTTGGCCGGGGCTGCCCAGCGCCTGGCCGGATATCGAGTTGACGGCCTGGAGGACCGAACGACCGGCGTCCGAGGCAGCGAGCTTTTCGGCCAGGGGTTTGGCGGCGGTTGCCACCGAACCGACGATGGTCTCAACCGCGGCGGCCTCGGCGATTGATGATTTGGCTTGCGTTTGGGGCACAACGGTGGTCTGTCCGTCGACGGACGGAGCCGGGGTGGGCGAGTTGCGAGCCGACCGGGTGGCCATGTAACTCGAGCCGGCAAGGATGGCTTTGTTTGCTCCCTTGAAGACGGCTCTCCGGATGACCGGGTTGCTCAAAAGCGCGATAACAGTGGCGCGTTTGCCGGCGCTGTGGACCTTTTTGGTTTTGACTTTTGCCATGGATTCAGTGTACCCGGGCCGCTCGGCGACAAACACTACGTGGAGCGGGTTTAGTCGTCGTGTGTAGTGCGGCGCAGGCGCTTGAGTTGGCCCCGTGCTTTTTTGGCGGCCAGACGGCGTTCCTGGGATCCCCGGCTGGGTTTGGTCGGACGGCGGGGGGCGGGGTCCGGGCGGAGGGCGTCGGTCATTATCGACCTCAGCCGCGTGACCGCCAATTCCCGGTTGGCGGCCTGGGTGCGGGCATCCGAGGCGACGATGTGCAGCCTGCCGTCGCCGTCGATCCGGCCGCCCAGGTTTTTCAGGGCACGTTCGCGCTGATGGGGGCCCAGCGAGGGCGAGGTGGTGACATCGAAGATCACCTCCACCTTGGTGTCCCGGGTGTTGACGTTCTGGCCGCCCGGCCCTCCGCTGCGGGAGAACTTCAACTGCAGTTCGTTTTCGGGGATGGTCACAGTGCCGCTGACCTTGATGCCGTCCATCTTTAGAGGGTAACGGCTACGCCTGCCACCTGCGGTGTAGCTCCACCACCAACTCCGGCGTCAACATCGTCCCGACCTCCAGGCCGTGGCGGTTGGCGAGCACCGACAAAGGAGCGGTTTCATCGCCGTAGCTGTCGACCACCAGGTCGGCCCCTTCCAGGCTCTCGGTCGACGCGTACTCGCCTTTGACGGCCAGGCAGGGACCGCCGGTGGCCACCGCCGAGCGCACGCCGTTGCGGGAGTCCTCCACCATTACCACCTGGTCCGGCTCCAGCCCGAGCCTGCGTAGCGCTTCCTGGAACAGGTCGGGCGCCGGTTTGAGGTGCTCCACGTCGTTGCCGGTGACCACTACCTCGAACGGCTCAAACCCCCCTTCTTCGCTCAGGTGTTTGACCAGCGGGTGGACCCAACTGTTGGTGCCGGTGGTCGCAACCGCGGTGCGGAAGCCCGCCTGCTGGATCGACCGTATGAACCGGTAGACCCCGGTCCGCCCCGGCACCTCGCCCGCCAGGATGGTGTCGACGAAAAGCTGCGTCTTGATGGGGTGCAGCCTGGTGGCCACCTCCCGGGCTTCTTCGGGGTCATAGTTTTTGTACTCGGTCAGGTAGCGGGCGATCCGGCGGTCGCCGCCGGTGGTTTTGACGAGTTCCCGGTACAGTTCGTCGCTCCAACTGTCGGAGTACCCCTCCTGGGCGAACGCCTTGTTGAACGCAACCCGGTGGCCGTGCCGTTCGGTTTCTGCCAGGGTGCCGTCAACGTCGAAGACGACGGCTTCGAGTGTTTTTGTCATGTTGCAAAGACTAAACGCTAAGACGTTCCGCCTGCCGCCCGACCGGAGTCGCATCCGGTCAAAGGGCATTAAATCCGGGTTAGTCGTAGGCCGCCTCCAGCCACCAACTGCCTTTTTCGAACGCGACCAGGTAGGCGTTGTTGTCGGCGCACGCCACCTGCATCCGCACCAGCCGGCGGCTGGCCTTGGGGTCCCACCACCTTTCGTTGACCGGCCACGGCCCTGCCCACCCGGTGACCTGCAGGCGGCGGGCGCCCAGGGTGACGGCGGAGGGGATGGCCGTCAGCCGGTCTCCGTCGACCGCCAGCGCCTTGCCGTTGCCGTCCAACACCCCCACTCTCCGGCGGTTGGAGAACACCAGCGCCGGCGACGGGGCGGGGACGTTGCCCGGCCAGGGGGCGCCGGCCAGGAAGTCCGGGGTGGCGGAGCGGTTGAGGAGGTCGACCGAGTCGGCGGGGACCAGCCGGAACCGGTCGTCGGGTCCCCGGCCGCCTTTGTATTCGGGGACCACGACGGCCTCGGGCCCCAAAAGGCCCTGTAGCCGGGCGATGCCCCGGGCGGCCCGGCGGGCGGGTTCGGTCTGGCCGCCCCAAAAGCTGAGCTGCACCCCCGGGTGGGCGGTGACCTCCTCGGGGACTATGGCGATCTTCGCCAGGGCGCTGCCCGGTTGGGCGTTGGAGGACCCGGTGGCCGCGCCGGCCTCGCTGCCCGACCCCCCGGTCAGCCACCCGTCCAACTGCCAGCGCATCCGTTGGGCGATGGCCCCCGGGCTGAACCCGCCGTCCAGCCGCCAGGTCCGGGAGAAGGTCTGGCCGTCCTCGGTGGTGGCCTCGATGACCACCTTGTTGCAGGCCAGCCCCTGCGCCTCAAGCTGCCCGGCCAGCCGGTCGGCCAGCCCCTTGCCGGCAAAAACGGCGATGTCGGAGCGGTCGGTGGGGGGGTCCAACTCCTCGCTCAGCTCCATGAGTTGGTGGGTGGACCGGGGGACGAATTGGTGTTCGTCGGCCCCGGCCGCCTGGCGGTGGGCTTCGACCCCGTCGTAGCCGAAGCGGCCCAGGACGTCGGACGCGGGCAGGGCGGCGAATGAACCCAGGGTCTTCAGCCCCAGCCGGCGAAGCAGGTCGGCCAGGTCCGGCCGCCCGAGCAGCGCCACCGGTTGGGGGGCCAGGAACTTGGCCGACTCCCCGGCTCCCACTATCACCGGCTCCGCGGACCTCAAGCTGTGTCGTGCGGCGACGCTTGCCGCAAACAGGCCGTCGGCGATGCCCAGGCCGAAGCACCGCTCCTGGCGGACCGTCGCCGTGATGGCCGCCAGCACCTGGGCGGCCAGCGACTCCTCCCCGCCGAAGTAGCGGGCGCAGGCCTTGGTGGCGAACAGGCAGGTGCCGGGGTGCAGGATCTCGATGAACGGCGTGAAACCGTCCAGCGCCCCCAGGATCTTCTCGAACTCCCGGGCTTCCCGCGCCGGGTCCGGCTTCACCGTCACCAAGGTGGGGCAGCGGCTCTCCGCCTCCCTGCGGCGTAACCCGGGGAGGACGCCTAGGGCGGCCGCGCCCGGGTTGCCCACCGTCACCCGGTTGGCCTCGATAACCACCGCCGGGACGTCCCGGGCGATCCCGGCCGCCAGAAGCGGCCACCAAGGGCAGCCGAGGACCAGGACCCGTTGGCTTTCGGTCACGTTTACCCCGATTGCAGGGCAACGGGAAACGGTCCGATCCGCTCCGCCCCGGGCACGAAGGCCCTCTCTTCGGCGGTTCCGGACTGGGCCGGTTCCATAACCTGTTCAATGGGCCGAACATTGTCGGGCAGTTGCTCCAACCGGACCCTGCCGTTGCCGTCGGGCAGCCACAGGGTGCTCTGGTAGGGCATTGCGGAACGCCTCCCGGAGGTTTCGACCACCAGTCGCCGGGCGGAAAGCCTGCCGTGCCCGGCGCCCAGGCCCTCCCACCGGGAACCGGAAACGGTGAGCCGGACATCGGCCGCTTCATTCCAGGGGCTACGGGCGCCGGTGGCTACCGGGATCAGAACCGCTTTGCGGTCCCGGGTCCGCATTCCCAACCGGCGGGCCATGTGACCCGAGACCTCGGGCCAGCCGGCGAGGACCACGTCGAAAGCGTCGATCAAAGCCGCGGCCACGGTGGGCCACAACGCGGCCGGGGGAGGGGCGATGAAGATCAACCGCTCCAGGACCACCCCCAACTCCGCCGCCGAGGCTACCCCCAGCGACGGGATGCCCACCACGGCCACCCAGGAGCCGGCTTGTGAGGCCCCGGCCGCCAGCGCCAGGGCCAGGGAGTTGGCCCCCGGACCACCCTGCACCGACAGGGTGTAGCCCCGCTGTAGGCTGCCGTTCGGCAGGATGTTCTCCAACCCGGGGAGCAGGGGTAGGACCTGTTCGTTTGCCAGGGACACCGGGCGTACCAACTCGGCGAGTTCGCCGAGCCGTTCTGGGGAAGATATTCGAACCGGGTCCATAGGGACCATGTATTATCGAACATATGTTCGATCGGGTCAAAGGTGGGAAAAGAGGGAACCATGCCAGAAGCTGAAGGAACCTTTCAGGTCCACAACTGGGAAGGCGAAACCTACGAAGAGTCCGAGGGCGCGGTGCTCAGCCGGGCCAGCCTCACCAAGACTTTCGAGGGCGATTTCCAGGGGACCAGCACCGCCGAACTGCTGATGGCCGAGGCCAAAGACGCCCGTGCCTACGTGGGGATGGAACGTATTGACGGCACCGTGCACGGCATCGCCGGTACGTTCGTGGTTATGCACACCGCGTCTCAGGTGATGAACGGCCCCGATGTGATGTCGGTCACGGTGGTCCCCGGTTCGGGAACCGCCGGGTTCATCGGGATCAGTGGCAGCCTGAAGATAGCCGTCTCAGAGGACGGCGCCCACAGCTACCACTTGATCTACGAGATCTAGATCTACGAGATCTAGCCGAGGATCTCGGTTACCCGCTCCGCCGGGCGGGCGATGACCGCTTTGTCGCCCAGGACCACAATCGGTCGCTGGATAAGAATCGGGTGTTCGGTCATCGAGTTGATCAAGGTGTCACGGTCGGCCGACTCCAGGTGAAGCTCCTGGTAGATGGGCTCCTTCGCCCGCATCATCTCCTGTGGGTCGTCGATGCCCAAAAGGCCCATCACGCGCTCGATCTCATCCCGGCTCGGGGCCTGGTCCAGGTAGTGGACGTAGTCGGCGCCGATGCCTCGCTCCTCGAGGATTCCTTTGACGGTCTGGCAGTTGGTGCAGGCGGGGTTGAAGAACACTGAATTAGTCATGCCGGAATCTTACCGCTAACAATCTGATGGCAAACATCAATCCGGTTCCGGCCCAAACGACCGCAAGCACGGTCAGCAGCCCGGCCGGGTAGTCGCGAGGAAGGGCACTGGGGTTCGAGGGTTTGCCCGGTCCGGCGATCATCGGGAAGGCCACAACCACCGCAGCCGCACTCAGGATCAACGCGGTTTGCAAATACCGGCGGAAGCGCTGCGGCACCACCCGTACCACGACCACCGCCACCAAAAAGACCAGGGGTGCGATCAAAGCATCGTGTACCAGCGCCGACCCGATGAACCACAGGCTGAAGTTGCCCGGGTGGGTTCGGGGCGCTTGCAGCACGAGCCCGCGGACCCCGAACAACATCACGGCCCACCCGAGGGCGAGCATTATCCAGAAGGCCTTGCCCTGTGGGGCGTTGGATTTCATTTCACCACCAGCTTGTCCAGCCACTTGGTCTGCATGACGCCGGGGCGGTTCGGCCCGATTATCCGGGCCGGGAACCCGTGTTCGAGGTGAAGCGGTTCGCCGTTGACCTCCAGCGCGACCAGGGTGTCTTGGTCCGCGGCGTGCAGGCGGTTCAACTCCGACTTGCGGAACAGACCACGCGGTTGAAGGGACTCCGCGGTCACCTCAGCCTCTCCGGGGGCGCCGGCGAGGCGCAGCAGGTCATTTAGCGGGACCCCCTTCCACCGGGCCGTGGCGCTCCACCCCTCGACGCAGGCGATGGGGAGCGTGACTTCACGCTGGTCCATGGCCTGTAGGTCGGCCAGCGACAGCGACAGCGGGCGGTCGACCCGCCCCTGGACCGCCAGGCGCCAGGAGGCGTCGGTAGCGGTTTCGGTGACCCTTGCCGACCGGGCGGTCTTGTTCACCGGGAACCCCTGGGGCCCGACCGCCGGGTCGCGGGGCGCCAGGACGCTGAGGGATCGCAGGGGGCGGATGGTCTGCCCCACCGTCGCCACGGTCACCAGCCCGGCGGCGCCGGCCACCGTGGTGAGAAAACCGCGCCGGGTCATACCTCCCGGTTCGGTGGGGACGTCGGGTTCGGGCTCCCGCTTACGAAGGACCGAGGCGGTGATGGAGGCCTTCGCACCAATGTGGACCATCAGCGCTCCGATGGTGATCCACGCTGCCCAGTAGTGGGCGGCGGGGAAGAAGAACTCCCACGGGTACCACAAGGCGATGTTGTTGAGCCCGCTCATCAAAAGGAACACGCTGCCCCCGACCAACGGGAGCAGGCTGAGGCGCTCCAGGGCGTGGGCGACATTCTCGACCGGGGGCCACGAGAACAGGCGGGGGAACACCGTCCACAACTTGGCGAGGAGCAGTGGGATCGCCGCGATGCCGGTGGCGACGTGGAATCCCTGGGAGATCCGGTAAAGCCCGGCCGGCCGGGCCGGCCAGGTGAACCACCCGGGTGGCTGCTGGATCATGTGCGACAAGACGCCGGTGGCAAAACAGATGGTGAAGGAGATGCCCAGCGCCATCCCGAGCCAGGCGGCGGTGTGTTCGGAGTGCAACCTGCTGGTGAAGGCGCCTTGTTTGAGCGGGCCCACCCGGAGGGGAGCCAGCCGGTCCCACAATTTGTTCAGTGCTTGGTCAACCCGGCGAACCATCGGCCTTCTCCCTCCCATGTCTCGGCCACCCGCATGCCCGCGTTCTTCGCCAGGTGGGGGATGGAGTCCATCCCTACCAGCGCCCAGGGGAACCAGGGGGTCGCCTGGCCGGCCGACTCAAGGCGGGCGTTGAGCCGGCGGGTCGGGGAGCCCGGCGGACCCACCTCGACGAGCATCTGGCCCCGGCGGTGAAGAAGTTCTACGCCCCTGGCCAGCAACGCGGGTGGGTCGCCCCCGATCCCGATGCTGCCGTCGAGCATCAGCAGGGTGCCCCACCGGCCGGTCCCCGGGAGGTGATCGAAGATTGAACGCTGCAGGACGGGGACGCCCTGGTTGACGGCGATCTTGACCGCGTTGGGAGAGGCGTCCACTCCCATCGCCATGACCCCTCGGGCGGAGAGGGCGGCCACGTGCCGTCCCGGCCCGCAGCCGACATCCAGCACCGGACCGATCGCTCGGTCCATGAGGCCTTCGTCGCCGGCCGACGGCGCATCGAGCCAGCGTTGAAGGTTCATGGGGATGGACGACCCGTCGTCCGCCCGGAGCAGGAGTTCGGGCGCCACGTCCTCCAGCAGCGCCGGCCACGTCATCGGGTGGCCAACCGGTTGTTGTTGCCGTAGCGGCCCAGCAGCCGGGCAAACCGGGAGTCGGGAATGCCGGCGGCCACCTCGAGCGCGTCGGCGTGGTTATCGACGTCGGCCAGGGGTTCGAGTTCGCTCCAGCGCAGGCCGAACGACCTGAAGCTGCTCCTTTGGTGTTCCACGGTGTCGGCCCGGCTCATCGGGACGTCCCGGAAGACCCGGGCGTCGGGCACCTTCAGTCCGCCGATCCACCAGCCTCCGTCGGGGGTGGCCCCCAGGACGGCGTCTGTCCCCGGCGCCGCCAGCGCCGCGCAGGCCTCCTCCAGTTGTTCGGGAGTGACCTGCGGGGTGTCCATCCCGATGAGGATCTGGGGTCCCCCGACATCCTCGAAAGCGTTGCCGATCCGGCCCGCCTGGCCGTCTCCCCGCTGGGGGAGGAGTTCGAAGTCTGGGGTCAGCCAGGGCCCTGCGGTCCCATCGAGCACCACCACCCGGCGGACGGCAACCTTCCGGGCGGTAGCCAGGGTGTCCTTCAGCATCGCTTCGGCCAGCCCGGCGGCCTGCGACGGGGAGAACGGAGGGGTGAGGCGGGTTTTGCTGAACCCGGGGCGGGGCTGTTTGGCCAGGATGGTGATGGTGACGTCGGTGGGCTTCATCGCAGCAGCGCCCCCATGTCCCGGACCGTCCTCAAGGTGCCTTTGAGGGTCCCGGTGACCTTGGAGCGCCCCGCCCGGCGGGCGGCGTAGGGGATGGGGACCTCGTGGATCCGCCACCCGGCGGCGGCCGCCCGCAGCACCATCTCCAGCGGCCACCCGAAGCGCCGGTCGACCAGGCCCAGATCCAGCAGGGGAGCCCGGCCTGCCGCCCGCATGGGACCCAGGTCGGTGAGACCGGCGCCGGTGCGGCGATTCAACTCCGCGGCCAGCACCCGGTTGGCCAGGCGGGAGTGAAGAGGCCAGGCGCCGGCCCCGGCCCGGCGGGCGCCCAGGACCAGATCGGCTTCGCCGCCGGCAACCGGTTGTGCAACCGACGGGAGGTCGGCGGGGTCCAGTGATCCGTCGCAGTCCATAAAGCAGACAACCTCGGCGCCGGCGGCGGTAAGGCCCGCCCAACAGGCCGATCCGAACCCGGGGCGGGGTTCGGTGACCACGGTTGCCCCCAGTCGCCCGGCAACCTCGCCCGATCCGTCGGTGGAGCCGTTGTCCACCACGATCGGCCGGTAGCCCGGTGGCATCCGGCCCAGGACCCAGGGGAGCGACTCGGCTTCGTTCAATACCGGGAGGATCACGTCGATCATGGATTTGATGCTAGACCCGCAGGGTGACCGGCGGGCCCAAAATCTGCTTACAAAGTGGTGAACTCTGGTTGCGCGGGGGCTTGGGGCGCGGTTGGTGAGCGTACGATCGACGGATGGCGGTTCAGCAGGAGGAGTCGAACGCGGCCGGGGGGCCAGCCGGGCTGCAAACGCGTCCGCTCCGGCACGCCGGCCTGGTCGGCGTGGCGTTCTTGGTCCTGGTCGGGGGTGCCTATTCATGGGGGCAGGCCCTGACTCGCAGCGGCGCAGAACTGGGGCTCAAGGCGCCGCCGTTGCACGCCCGGCTGGGTCCCGATCTGTCCTGGCGCCTGCTACCCGCACTGTTGTTCGCCGGCCTGGTGGTGGCGGCAGGTCCCCGCCTGGCGGCCGGGTTGTCCTGGCGACGCCTGCTGGCGGTATCCGGCTTGGGGGCGGGGCTGTGGGCGGTGCTCCTGGCTTCCGCCGCAGGGTGGGACGCGTTGGCGTCCCCGGTACTCAGTCGCCACGACGCTCTGGCGTTCCTGCCGCAAGTCGACGACATTGGTTCCTTTCTCTCCGGGTTTACCGACCGGATAGCTACTTACCCCGTACACGTGCAGGGCCACCCGCCGGGGCTGGTGGTTCTGCTCAGCCTTCTCGATCGGATCGGGTTGGCGACCCCCGGTTTTGTCGCCGGCATGTACATAACCGCGGGGGCGGCCATCGCTCCGGCGGTGCTGGTAACCGCCCGCAGTTTTGCGGGCGGAACGCGGGCCCGGCTGGTTGCTCCCTGGCTGGTAATTGCGCCCTACGCCATTTGGGTCGCCACCTCCGCCGACGCCCTCTACGCGGGGGTCGGCGCCTGGGCGGTGGCGCTGGTGGTGACTGCGGGCACGAGTCCGGTGCGGGCGGCGGTGGGCGGCGCCCTGTTCGGCGCGGCGTTGTTTTTGACCTATGGGGCGGCTGCCCTGGTCCTGGTGCCGGTGACTGCGTGCCTGCTGCGCCGTTCGCCCCGCCCGTTGGTGTGGGCCGCGGTGGGCGGCGCCCTGGTCTTCGCCGGCTTCGCCGCCGGCGGATTTTGGTGGTTCGACGGGCTGGCGGCCACCCGCGTCAGGTACTACGAAGGCCTCGGCGGATTACGGCCCTACGGCTACTTTTTGGTGTCCAACCTGGCGGCCCTGGCCATCGCCGCAGGCCCGGCAACGATGGCGGGGTTGTTTTCGGCTCCGGCTCGGGAGTCGCTGCGGACCCGGCCCTCCCTGGGGTGGATGGTGTTGCCGGTTGTAGTGGCGGTTGTTGTCGCAGACCTAAGCGGCCTGTCGAAGGGGGAGGTCGAACGAATCTGGTTGTTGTTCACCCCCTGGCTTGTGGCCGCCGCGGGGTTTATCCCGGGCGCGAAGGCCCGGAGATGGTGGTTGGCCGCGGGGGCTGCGTTGGCCGTTACAGTTCAAGCCATGGTGGTGACCCCTTGGTAGGCCAGAAGGTGTTGGTGGTGGAGGATGACCCGACCGTGGCCGAGGTGGTGGCCAGATATCTGGAGCGTGAGGGCTTCCAGGTGATCGTGGCGGACGACGGCCTGGACGGCCTGAACGCCGCAGAGAGTCAACTTCCGGACCTGGTGGTGCTCGATTTGATGCTGCCGACCATGGACGGCCACGAGGTATTCCGCCGCCTCCGGCTGCGCAGCCGGGTACCCGTGATCATGCTCACCGCCAAAGCCGATGAAGCGGACCGCATCCTGGGCCTGGAGGTGGGCGCCGACGACTACGTGGTTAAGCCGTTTTCGCCCCGGGAACTAACACTGAGGGTCAAAACCATTCTCAAGCGGACTTCGGGTCCGGTGGGGGAGTCGATCGACTCGGATCTGCTGGAAGCTGGACAAATCAGGGCCGATTTGAAGTCGCGCGAGGTCTGGGTGGAGGACCGGCCGGCCACGCTGACCGTGATGGAGTTTGACTTGCTGAGCTTTTTTTTGCAGAACCAGGGCCGGGCATTCAGCCGGGAGGCGCTGCTGGAACGAGTCTGGGGGTACCGGGTGGGGGACACCTCCACGGTTACCGTCCACATCCGCCGCCTGAGGGAAAAGATCGAAACCGACCCGGTCTCCCCGCGCCACCTGGTGACCGTTTGGGGCACCGGCTACCGGTTCGACGCATGATCCGCCCTGCCGTGATTGCCGTGGCGCTGGGCGCCGCCGCCACCGCTGCCGTCGCAGCGGCAACCGGTATTCCCGCCGCGGATGCGGTTCAGTTGGCGGCGATGGCCATAGGCGGGGCCCTGGTGGCCGGAGGGTTCGGCGCCTGGGGACTGAAGGCGGCGGGCCGGCGTTCGATCGGGGTGCAGTCGTTTGTGGTGGCCCTCGCGTCGCTCTTTGCTGTGGGCGCCGGCGCCCTGCTGGCCGCCCGGAACATGTTCATCTCCGCTCACGATCTGGCCGCACTGGCGGTGGTGTTGTTCGCTGCGATCACCGTGGCGCTGGTGATTGCCCTGCTTCTGGGCCGCCGGGTGGGGGACGCGAGCCGCAGGTTGCAAAGCGCCGCCCGGGGGGTGGGCGCCGGGCAGGCGGCCACCTTCGGCGCCGAGCCCGCCAGCCGGGAACTCTCCGAACTGGGCATCGAGTTGGCCCGGATGCAGGAGAAACTGGACCTGACCCGGGCCCGGGAACGGGCCATGGATGCTTCCCGTCGGGAACTGGTGGCGTGGGTGTCACATGACCTGAGGACCCCGCTCGCCGGCATCCGGGCGATGGCCGAGGCGCTGGAGGACGGGGTGGTGGCCGACCAGGCCACCGTCCAGCGTTATTACCGGACATTGCGCCAGGAAACCGACAGGCTTGCCTCGCTGGTGGACGACCTCTTTGAACTGAGCCGCATCAACGCCGGAGCCCTCAACCTGCAGTTCACCCGGGTTTCGCTGGGCGACCTGGTGTCGGATGCGATCGCCGGTGCGGCGGCCCTCGCCCGCATTAAGGGAGTCACCCTCAACGGGACCGTCGCCAAGGAGCCTTTGGAGGTGGAGGTCTCGGTTTCCGAGTTGACCCGGGTGCTCCACAACCTGCTGGAGAACGCAATTCGCCATACCCCCAGTGAGGGTGCGGTCAGCGTAGAGGCGGGCTTCAGTGACGGCCACGCGGTCGTCACGGTGATGGATGCGTGCGGAGGCATCCCCGACGCCGATATCGACAGGGTCTTCGACCTGGCTTTCCGGGGCAAGGCCGCCCGGACGCCCGGCAACGGCGGCGCCGGGCTGGGACTGGCCATCGCCCGGGGGATCGTGGAGGCCCACCGGGGACAGATCGAGGTCACGAACATGGAACCGGGCTGCCGGTTTACCGTCCGGCTGCCCATAACCCAGGTGGCCGGGTGAAGGTCCTGGTGACGGGGGGCGCCGGTTTTATCGGTTCGCAGATTGTCGACGCCCTGGTCAAGCGGGGGGACCGGGTCCGGGTGCTCGATTGCCTGCACCCGCTGGCGCACTCGGCCAGGCCCGACTACCTGAACCCGGCTGCCGAGTACCTGTTCGACGATATCCGGGACCCGCAGGCGGTCGCCGCCGCGGTCCGCGGGGTGGACGCGGTGTCCCACCAGGCCGCGATGGTTGGGTTGGGGGTGGACTTCGGCGACGTCGAGGAGTACGTATCGATCAACGACGGGGGTACCGCAACCCTTTTGAAGGCGCTGTGGGACCGACGGTTCGCCGGACCACTGGTGCTCGCCGGCAGCATGGTTGTTTACGGCGAAGGCCGGTACCGGTGCCCGGAACACGGTTTGACCGAACCCGCCCCCCGGAGTCCCGCCGACTTGGCCGCGGGACGATTTGACCCCGGCTGTGCGGGTTGTGGGGCCACCCTGATACCCGAAGCGATCCCCGAAGATTCGGCTATGCAGCCCCGCGGGATCTACGCGGCCACCAAGCTGCATCAGGAGCACCTGTGTGGAGCCTACGCCCGGGAGTCGGGGGCTCGGTTTGTCTCCCTGCGCTACCACAACGTTTACGGTCCCCGGATGCCCTTCAACACGCCCTACGCGGGCGTCGCCAGCATCTTCCGGAGCAGCCTGGAGAACGGGTCGTCGCCGCAGGTCTTTGAGGATGGGGCGCAGATCCGGGACTTTGTCCACGTTTACGATGTAGCCCGCGCCAACCTGCTCGCCCTGGACACCCCGGGGGCCGGGGGTCCTTTCAACGTGGCCAGTGGCAACCCCAGGACTCTTTTGGAGATGGCCGACCACCTCTGCCGGAGCAGTGGAACGGGTCTACGGCCCCAGGTCACCCGGCGGTTCCGGATGTCGGACGTCCGCCACGTGTTCGCCAGCCCGCTCCGGGCGGCCGACAAGTTAGGCTTTCTGGCCGAGGTGGGCTTTGAGAGTGGGATGGCCGAGTTCATGTCGGCTCCCCTCAGGACGGGGGCTGCGGCTTCCGCCTGACCCGGATGCGGGAGATTTACCCGAGCGCTGGCATGATGGAATCGGACAAGTTTTTTCGTCAGCCTTCCGGCGCCCCAACAGCGGAGGATCCATGCGTCGACGCAGACGGCTTTGAAGGGCCCGGTTATGACCTTCGGTCTGAGAGCCAGGGCCACCCTGGCCTGGGGCATTATCGCCCTGGTCCTTTCCGCAGCCCTTGCTACCTTTGCCTACCAGGTGACCCGGGACCAACTGGTGGAGGAGCGACAGGAGAACGCCCTCAACCAGGGCTATCTGAACGCCCGCCTGGTCCGCAACACGCTGTTGGCGGGGGAGCCCCAGATGAGCGAGACGTTATCGGTCGTCGGGGGAAACGCCCAGTCGGTGGTTCTGGCCCGCGTGGGCGGCGAGTGGTTCTCCGGATCGGTGGGCATCGGCCCCAACTCCCTACCGGAATCGCTGAGCGAACTGGTGGCCGAAGGCAGGGCCGGCCGCCAGCTTGCCGAGGTCAACGGTCGGCCCTACGTGGGAATCGGCGTTGCGATCCCGGCCTTCAACGCCCGCTACTTCGAGTTGGTGGCGATGGACGACATCGAGCGGACCCTGGACGGGCTGGCTCGCGGGCTGGCTCTTTCCGCTCTCGTCGCAACGATGGTCGGGGGGGTTGTCGGCCGGCTGGCCAGTGATCGGATACTCAAGCCGCTGCACCAGTTCACCTCGGCTGCCGAAAGTATCGCCCAGGGAAGTTATGACACCCGGATCAAAACAATCGACGACCACGACCTGCGCCTGCTGGCCCGGGCGTTCAACCGGATGGCCGACGCGGTCCAGCAGCGAATAGACCGGGAGTCCCGCTTTACCTCCCAGGTGAGCCACGAACTCCGCAGCCCGGTGGCGGCGCTGTTTTCCGCCATCCATGTGGCGCGGCGCCAGCGGAGCGGGCAGGACACCGGTGGGACTTTGGACGAGATGGAGCGGCGGGTGGCCGATCTTCATCGCCTGGTGGAAGACCTGCTGGAGCTTTCCCGGGTGGAGGCAGGTGTGGGGGCCATGCAGATCGAGTCGGTGGACCCGGCACTGCTGGCCCGAACCCTGCTTGAGCGTATGGGCAAACCAGAGGTGCCGGTTGAGGTGGACGAGGGGGTGCCGCCCACCTTCCAGGCCGATCAGCGCCGGCTGACTCAAATGTTGCAGAACCTGATAGACAACGCGGGCCGCTACGGTGGCGGCGTGACCCGGGTCCACATCACCGGTTCCGACGGAACCATTTTGATGGCGGTTGAGGACGCGGGCCCCGGCGTCGCGGAGCACGAGAAGATGTTCATCTTCGAGCGGTTCGCCCGAGGTCAGACCGCCGCCAGCAGCGGCAATAGCGGCGCCGGACTGGGTCTGGCGCTGGTGACCGAACATGCGGTGCTGCACGGCGGCTCGGTCCGGCTGGAGGACCGTGAAGGAGGCGGGTCCCGGTTTGTGGTCGAGTTGCCGGTGGAGGGTCCTTCATGAGGCGTTGGTCGTTGGCGCTGGTCCTTTTATTCCTGTTGGCCGCCTGCGGGGTCCCCACCGGAGACCAGGCTGAGCCCTTGGAGGACGTTCCGTTCGGATTGCTGGATCCCCTAGCCTCAGATCCGGCCGACGCCCCGGCGTCGGCCGATGGTCCGGCGGTACAGATTTATCTGATCGACCCGTCGGGGCTGCTGCTGGTGCCGGTGGAGCGCCGTCTGAACGAAGAAACGGCGACTCTGTCGGACGTGGTCGGTGCTTTGTTGACCGGGCCCACCAGCGCGGAGCGCGGGCAGGGACTGACCACCGCTCTTATCGACAGAAATGCCGTCGGCGCCACCGATCTGGTGGGCGGGGTTGCCAGTATCGACCTCACCCAGCAGTTCACGGTTCTGGATGGGCCCACCCAGCGCCTGGCGATTGCCCAGATGGTGTTCACCCTGACCGCCCGGCCGGGTGTAGGGCGGGTCTCATTCACGCTGGAGGGCCAGCCGATCGACATCCCCCGGGGGGACGGCACCCTGGCGCAGGGGTCGGTATCACGCGACAACTACCGGGAGTTGCTGACCTCGCCATAGGTGGGGGATCGACGGGTGGAGGTTGCCTCACCAGGGACCTCTGGGAAAGAATCCACGCAGGTTCCCAGAACGGGACGTTTCGGGCGTGGGTTTTAGCCATGAACAAGCGGGACGAGATGACCGGGGTCGACGATGACCCGAGCGCGCCCGCATCGGGCCTGGATCGCTACTTTGGGATCACCGCCTCCGGGTCCACGGTAAAGACCGAGGTCATTGCCGGGTTCACAACCTGGATGACCATGGCCTACATCCTGTTCGTCAACCCGGCGGTGCTGGGGGCCCTGCCCGACCGCAACGGCCTTACCCTGGCGTTCCCGCTGGTCCTGACCTCCACCGCACTGGCGGCGGCGGTCA
>JAJCYE010000074.1 GCA_029263075.1 Actinomycetes bacterium | reverse complement strand
AGTTGGACAGCGAACTGTTACCGTTCGAGCTGTTCAAGATCAAGGAGCCCGGTTGACCGCCACCCAAGAGCTCGAGCCCGACCTGGCCACGCCGCCGCGGGCGCCCGGGCCGAAGTCGCAGCGATACCTGGGCCTCGACGGGCTGAGGGGTGCGGCCGCGCTCGTCGTGTTGATCTGCCACAGCGTCCTGATGGCGCCGACTTTCCACAACGCCTACCTGAACCCGGCGGCAGTGCCCAGGGGGACCGCCGGGTGGTGGGCGTCGTTCTCGCCGCTGCACCTGTTCTGGGCCGGTGGTGAGGCCGTCTACGTCTTCTTTATTCTCAGCGGGTTTGTCCTGGTCCTCCCGTTCCTCAAGTCGGGACCCAAGCTGGCGCGCTGGGCTGCCTATTACCCCAAACGCCTGGTGCGGTTGTATGTGCCGGTTTGGGGGGCATTTGCGCTCTTTTTGTTCTGGATCACGGTGGTACCCAGGGAGGCGAATCCCAACTTCGTGCCCTACCTGACAATGCAAATACCAAACGTGACGGCGGAGTCGGCCCGGGCCGACCTGACGCTGTTCCCGGCACCGACGGCCAACATGAGCGTCCTATGGTCGCTGCGGATGGAGGTCGTGTTTTCGCTCCTGCTGCCCCTGTACGTACTCCTGGGTCGCCGGCTTCCCGTGTTGAATGCGCTCAAGTTCGTGATCCTGCTGGGTACATCAATGTGGTTCGCCAACTCCGGGTACACCCTCAAGTCCTACCTACCTATGTTCGGCCTCGGCACGATCATGGCCATGGAGCGACCCAGACTTGCAATGCTTGGCGAAAAGATCCGTGTCTCCCGGTACCGGGGCGGCATTTGGTCCATCGTCGTTATGGCGACGGCGGTCATGCTGACCAGTTACTGGACCATGCTCGGGTTGACGTTGGATCCTCTTCGGATCGTGGCCCTGGGCCCGTGGGTACGCGGAATCACGCTGCTGGGCGCCTGTCTGCTGTTGTTCTTGGCGCTAGAAGGGCCCGCCCGACGGCCTCTTAGCTCTTGGCCTGGACAGTGGCTGGGCTCCCGGTCCTTCAGCCTTTACGTGGTACACCAGCCCATTGTCGTCTCGGTTGGGGTGCTGTTGGGAGGCAACCCCGGCGCCGGTTGGACGCTGGCCGTGGCGGTTCCCGCGGCGCTGATCGTGGCGGAGATTTTCTATCGCCTGGTGGAGCGCCCGAGCCTCATGCTCTGCCGGACCCTGGGCAAGGGGATCGAACGCGGTCTCGCCCGGTTCGGCCCGTCTCCCCGACCGGCTGGGAGGCCGGCCTAGCAGTCCAAAACGACCCCGCCAACGGGGCGAGTCAACATCCTCTACTGCCGGTACCAGATCTCGAAGGGGCCGAGCGACTCCTCCAGGCGGTAGTCCCGGTGGACCACTTCCAAAAGCGCGGCCCACGTATCTCGGTAGGGGGAATCTTCCCGGGGGCCTACGCCGAAATAGGCCCACTTATCGAAGCCGGTGGTACCGGCCACCAGCGGTTGCCGGGTCAAGACGGCATCCGGGGGGTTTGTCTCCAAAGATGTCGTCATCTCATCAATCAGGTCGGTCGTGTAGGCCGAAGTGAACGGCCGGCTGGTCGGGAGTATTGGGGCGGTGCCGGTTGCCAGGTTGAACATGGACCCGGTTTCGTCGATCACCCCTAAAGACATGCCCCGCTTGTTCAACTCCTCAAGCTTTGCGAATAGCACCTGCAGTTCGGCGGTTGCTGGACCCAGGCTGGCCGGGGCGCCACATATGTCCTGCTGATCCTGCAGCAGGCAGGCTTGGGTTTCCGGCCGGTCCTCGGCGAATCGGTTTGGGTAGGCGGTGATCTGCGGCCAAAAGACTGCCCCCACCGCGGTGATCAGCGCCAGGACCGCCACCGGGGCCAGACGGGCCCACCGCATTAGGTAGGTGGGGGTGAAGCCTTTGGCGGCTCGCCAGGCCAACAGCGCTGCCACGATGGCCGCCGGGGTGAGCAGCCGCGGGAAGATTGTGTTGGTGGAGTAGTGGATGAATTTGACCAGCAGGATCAGGCCGTAAATGGCAACTGTTCCGGTCAGGGTGTCGATGTGGTCGGCCCGAGCCCTGATAATCCGGTTCACGGTTGCCGCGGTCACCGTCAGGTAAAACAGCGCCACCAACACGAACGCCACCAGGGTCGCCGCCGGGGTTCCCGAGAGCGGGACAGTTAAGAAATCGAGCGGCTCATCCAGCCGCAGCGCCCAGAACCGGCCGGTGAAGATGCCCGAACCGGCGGTGGCGAGAAGCCCGGCCATGACTACAAGGACCATCGCGGCGACCGCTCCGAGGACTGGGGCCACAGCGGGCCGGCGACCCCCGGCGCTCATCGAGCGGCCGGCGCAGACCCAGAAGAATACGAACGCCGCCGCCAGCACCAGTCCCGCCTGGACCTCGAAAAGCACCTCCAGGCCAACCGTCACCCCGGCCAGCACCGCCCACAATCTCCGGCCCGACCTGAGATAAAGCGCCATCGCCACGAAGCACCAGATGTCGAATGGGGTGCGCATCGGGGTCACGGCCGGAGCCAGCCACAAGAACAGACCGTTGGTCCAGAAAAAGAATGGTGCCGCGGCAAGGGCAGTCCCGGCCAGTGCCGGCGTCACCCGTCCCGATGCCACCCGGACCAGCAGGTAGGCGCCGGATAGGTAGAGGCAGGCGTAGATCGATCCGATTTGGATCATCCGCCCGTAGGACAACGGAATCGCTCCGGAGATGCCGGCGAAAAAGGCCGGCCAGCCGACCCCGTAATTCGGGTAGAGGTCGGTGCCCAACCGGAGCCCGTGCTTGAGGCCCAGGGCGGGGGTCATCGCAAAGTAGTCCCAATGCAGCAGGAAGGTGTCCTGGACGAACAGGGGGCCGCTGAGCGACCTCCAGGAGGGGACGTAAACCAGTAGGCCGATCGCCACCGGGACCAGCAGTTCCCAGGGGGCCCAGCGACTGCC
>JAJCYE010000073.1 GCA_029263075.1 Actinomycetes bacterium | reverse complement strand
AACGCCAGCCAGCGGGCCGACGGCGCCCACCGCTTGGTTAAAAACCAAGTTGCCCCCACCAGGACGGCTACGTGCCCGAGGCCCATCGAGAACATTACCGCCCCGCTGTACAGCGGGTTTCCCAGCACTGCGGCCGATCCGGCAACCCCGGTGACCACTGCTGCGCAAGCGGGACAGTTGACGAATCCACCGGGAATTCCTGCGACGAACGCACCTAGAACGGTGGGATTGCGGGGGGCCGGCAACTCGCAGGAGCGGCAAAATCGGCCCGGAGCGAAGAATTGCCACACGCCCAGGAGCAGGATTAACCCGCCCAGGATCAGGTAGGCGAAGCCGGCGTAGGGCCGCATTAGTCCGTCGACCACCCGGTCAAGCTGGGACGCAGTGACCCCGATAAGCGTGTAAACGATGATCATGCCTGCTCCGAACGCGGCAACCACCCTCACGCCGGTGCCCTTGGAACCCACCGCGCCCGCGGCCCCCAGGCTTACCGCGGTTCCGTTTATCGGGATTGCCAGCGGGCTGATCCCGAGGAAGACGCCCGCCAGCATGGCCACCGGGATACCCAGCCACCAGGTTTGTTCGATGATGCCCAGAAGATCCATCGGGCTAGCTCATCTTGAGGTAGGCGGAGACCGCCTGAAGTACCTCCGGGCGGTCGGAGAGGGCGAGCAACCGGAGTGGGCTGTCGGCACAAAGGATCTGGATCCCCTGGGCGCTTGCGGTCCATGGGCTATCGGGACCCGACCAGGACTTGGCGCCCACGGCCTCCGGGAACGGTTCATCGGCCACGTAGATCTGCAGGCGACGCCCCGTCGCGTCCAGATAGGCGAACCCGTCGACCTTCAGTTCGCCGATTGCCCCACTACCGGCACCTGCGATCTGAAAGCCGATTTCCGTAAGGTCCGGGGCTTCGTGGGTCGTTGTGCCTTCGGCCGGCACCCGCCGATCCTGAAAATCGACAATTGCCTGTGCCACCGGGTCGGGCTGCCGGATTGCATTTGGTCCGGGTGCCGGCGTTCTGACGAGCATGCCGACGACGGCGATCACAACGGCCGCCGCCAACCCGGCCGCGCCGGCCCACTGCAGTCGTGGAGCAGGGGATGTCGCCGGCTCACTTTCGACCGAGGCCCGGACGCGTTCCCGGAGAGCCTGCGGAGCAATTGCGCGGGCGGATTCCGACAGAACCCGTCCACGACGGGCGAGGGTCACCTCGTTCCAGCAGTCCTGGCACTCAAGCAGATGTTCCTCAAAGCGGCGGGACTTCTTTTCGCGCATTGCGCCACCCAGGTACGCCGCAGCGTCCTGTTCGGGGTTATGACTCATGGTCTTTTACCTTGTTCGCCTTTGCCATGATGGCCAGGGCTTTGCGTCCGCGATGGACGCGGGAGAGGACAGTTCCCCGGGGTGAACGTGTGATCCGAGCGGCCTGGGCGGCGGTCAGCCCACATAGATCGACCAGGGTCAGGGCGGTCCGTTGTTCTTCGGGGAGACGCTCAATAAGTGCGTTCACCTGTTCCCGTTGAATGTGTGAGAACGCCGCGTCCTCGGTGTTGTCGTCGCTGGCCTGCCATCTGCCGGGCTCGGCGGAGAGGACCTCGTCGGGCCGGCGCCGGTCGCGACGGTAGTCCGAACGGATGATGTTTAAGCAGATGGTGGCCATCCACGGCTCTACTTTCTCGGGCCGTCGGTGGGCCCGCCAGGCCTTAAGCGCCCGCAGGTAGGTCTCCTGGACCAGATCTTCGGCTTCTTCCCGCCCAGTGGTGCTCCGCCGGGCAAGGTTGTAGATGAGATCCGCTGCCGGCAGGGTTGCCTGGATGAAGTCGAAGTCGGAATTCGTCATGGTCTCAAGTATCAAGGACTCCGCCGGCCCCAGGTTGATTGCAATCAAATCAAGGTTTGTGGCGTCCGGGTTGGTTGACGGTGGCCAAACGGCCGCGGCGGAATGATCGGGGGACTCGATGCAGGTACTGGCCTTAAGGATGTTCGGAGCTTTTTCGGGGTATGCAGCAACGGTATTGAGGGTGGGCGTTGGGGTGGTCATGGCCTACCACGGGTACTCGAAGTTTCAAGGGGGAACCTCGAACGTTGCCGGCTTCCTGGGGTCACTCGGAGTCCCGGCGCCCGACCTGGTTGCGCCCCTGCTGGCCACGGCGGAGCTTGTCGGCGGTGTGATGTTGATCGTCGGTCTGGCGACCCGGGTCTGGGCCATCATCATCGCCCTGGTCCTGGTCGGGGCGATCTTCCTGGTCAAGGTGGATCTTGGTCTTATCGCCGACAGTGGGGTAGGTGCCGAACTCGACGTGGCACTGCTCGCCGGGTCGGTGGCGATCCTGTTGCTGGGCCCCGGCAAGCTGGCCGCGGACAACGCAATCGGCCTTGGGGACGCTGCGTGAGGAGGGTCGCCCTTTTCGATCGGCCGGTGCGCATTGGCGCGGTCGGTGCATCCATGGTGCTGCTGCTTTCCGGCTGCGGGGCCCCGTCCGACCAGGCCGGTCCAGCTCCCACCGTGGAGTCCGGGGGTGCGGTAGTCGCGCCCCCGGTGCTTCCGGGGGAGCAGATTGATCCAGTGCTCCCGGCCGTAAAGAGCGACCTGCCCAACGTCCGCGTCTCCGAGGTACTGAGCGGCAGGCAGGTCGAGCTAACTTCGCTGGCGCCTTCACAGCTACCGACCCTTTTGTGGTTCTACGCCCCCCACTGACCTGAGTGCCGCCGGGAAGCCCCGGCCGTTGAGCAGTTTGCTCGACTCAATTCGGACAAGGTCACAGTGGTCGGTTTGGGAACTCAGGACAGCCTGCCGGAGGCGGTGCAGTTCATCGAGGACACCGGAGTGAAATCGGTTCGTATGCTTTGGGATGCCTCGTCGAAGTCCTGGCGGTCGTTCGGGGTGGCCGGTCAACCGGCCTGGGTGGTCCTGTCCCCACAGGGCCAGGAGCTGGACACCTGGTTCGGGGGGTTCGACGAAGATCGGGTCCTAAAACTGGCGTCCCAGTCTTAGATGGTTGATCTCCCGATAGCCTTCGCCTTCTCGGCGGGTCTGGTAGCCGCGTTCAACCCGTGCGGCTTTGCTCTGCTCCCGATCTACATGTCCCGGTTTCTAGGGACCCAGACCCCGAACCTTCCGCCGGCCCGCAGGCTGGGCCGAGCGGTCGGTGTGGCCGGTGTGGTTTCCGCCGGATTCCTGCTGGTCTTTGGGGTTGTTGGCCTGGTGTTTTCCCGGGTAAGTCTGGCGGTGGCGGATTATTTTCCCTGGCTCACCGTGGTGGTGGGGCTCGGTCTGACCGCGGTTGGGGTCGCGATGATTGCAGGCTTCCACCCCAACATCTCGCTTCCCCGCATACAGAGGGGCGGAGACGGGACCGGCCTGGGTTCAATGATGCTTTTCGGCGTTTCTTATGGGACGGTTTCGCTCTCCTGTACCCTTCCGATCTTTCTGGCGGCGGTGTCATCAACCTTCATCGACGCCAGCGTCGGCGGGGGCATGGCGGTTTTTGCCGCATACGGGCTGGGCATGGGCATGGTTTTGATCTCCTTAACGGTGGCGCTGGCGATGGCTCAGGAAGGAGTGGTACGGAGGATGCGGCGGGTTATGCCTCGGGTCAACAGCCTGTCGGCTGTCCTGATGTTGGTTGCCGGTATCTACGTCACGTACTACGGGTACTACTCGATCCGCGTTAACCGGGGAGAGCAGGTCGCCGCCGGTCCCGTGGGCGTCGTCACCGATCTATCTGCCCGAATCTCCAACGCGGTCAACGATTTCGGTTCAATGCGCCTCGGATTGGCTCTGGCCGCCTTCCTGGTAGTTGCCGGTGCGGTAGTTGCTTTGAGGTCGGGTGCCTCGTCGCGCGAAGTGGCCGAAGAAAAGGTCTAAGCGGCCGAATAACGCGTCCCTGGGGGCCTTGTTTCCGGTAGAAGGGTTCGGCGCTGCGCCCCCGGGGGTAGGCTAGGTTCAACGGCGGAAAGGACCCGTTGAGATCCAAGATCTTCGTTGTTGCCGGTATCTTCGTTTTGTCTTTGGCGGGGTGTTCGGCGGCGCCGGCCGAAGACGCCACCCCTTCCTCCCCGGAGGAGTCCAACGCCGCGCCGGCCTCTTCGCCGGTGGCGTGGGAAACGTGTGAGCACCCCAGCGGCCTGGTGATCTCCTACCCCGAGGGGTGGCGGGTGGTACCGGATGCCTCCCTTCCGGCTTGCAGCGGCTTCAATCCCATTTCGGCCGACAACCCGGCACCGGAAGTAATCGACGCCGCGGTCCTGGTCAGCGTTGAAACCGTCGACTTTGCCGCGGTGGTGGATCCCGACGCCACTTCCGGCGAGACCCTGAATCGGGAGTTGGCTTCGGTGGACGGACACGACGCGGTAAGGATCGAAAGCAGATCCGAGGGCAACGAGTTACTGCCCGGGAACCTGAGAAGCACCCGCTGGTTTGTGGTGTTTGGTAGGGATCAAACGCTTTCGCTCGTTACCTACGAGTCCGGGGACCCAGGCGAGTACGAGTCGGTTCGCGGGACCTTGGATGAGATGGTGACTCGCCTAGAGTTGCCGGAGGACAACTGAGAACCCCTTTGGGGCCGGTCCATTGAGACGGCTCAAAGTGGCCGGGTTTCTGGTTAGCCCTTCTGCCGCCAGGACCTGGGGCGTATTGATGGTGGTGCTGGTGATGACGGTCGGCCCGTGGATGCCCGCGGCCCATGCTCAATCGTTGTTGCTGCTGTGGTCCCGAGGTCCCGACGTCGCCGAGTGGCAGCAGCAGCTGAATCAGATCCTGGGCGCCGACCTGAAGATTGACGGGATCTACGGTCCGGTAACTGCGGCCACGACCAGGCAATTTCAAAGGTCGGCCGGGATCGAAGACGATGGGGTCGTAGGTCCGGAGACCCGAGCGGCTGCCCGCGGGGGAGCAGTCCCAACGGGAGATCTGCTCCAACGCGGTGCCCGCGGACCCGAGGTCGGTGAACTGCAGTCCAGGTTGCGGGACCTGAATTACTGGGTCGGGCCGGTCGACGGGATCTTCGGCACGCTCACCCAGCAGGCAGTAACCGCGTTTCAAAAGGTCAACCGGATGGATCGTTCGGGCGAGGTTGATGCCCGGTTCAGGTCGACGCTCGCCAACCCGGCCGCGCCGGCGCCCCGCAGCACCCGGCCCGGGCTGGTCGCGGAGGTCGACAAGGCATCCCAGATCCTGATGTTGGTGGTGGACGGCCGGGTTCAGCAGATCTTTAACGTCTCGACCGGAACCGAGGAGTACTACACCTTCGAGGGCAGGAGGTATCTGGCCGACACCCCGGTGGGGGAGTGGATCATCGACCGGGAAATTGACGGCTGGCGTCAGTCCAACCTCGGCCGGCTGTATCGGCCGAAGTACTTTCATCGGGACGGAATAGCTTTCCACGGGTACCCGAACGTCCCGTCCTACCCCGCTTCGCATGGCTGCGTACGGGTGAGCATGGCGGCCATGGACTACCTGTGGGGAAGACTCCCAATCGGGACGCCGGTACTGGTGGTTTGAGACAAGGCCCCGTGGGCTAACCGATATCGCGCCGGTTCCACCCGTAGAAGCCTGCTGCGAACAGCATGGTGGCCACGACCGTAAGGGATGCCAGCGGGGTGGGCGCGAAGACTTCCCCGGGGAGCTGAGGAACGTGGCTATAGGGCGAGAGGCCCAGCCAGAACTGATCCACTCCGAGAATCGGGCCGAGTTGATCCAGGACGACCGCCAGACCGAAAAACGCCCAGGAGGCCGGGGCAAAACGAGGAGCCAGGCCCAGCACCGCCAGGGCAACGCCCGACAGGACCGCGATCGCCGGCAGCTGTACCAGCGACGCTCCCAACA
>JAJCYE010000072.1 GCA_029263075.1 Actinomycetes bacterium | reverse complement strand
CGGCAAGCTTGATCTGCGGCCCCGGGTGGGCGACGTGGTTTCGTTGTGGTCGGCGTCCCGGGAGCTTGCGGGCCGTGTGGCCGGATCCAAGCGGCATTAATATCCAGCTATGAACCCATCCCCCGCCTTGCCGGCCTCCGTAGATCCCCCCGAGCAACTCTCGATCCGCATCCGCGGCGTGGCGGTGACGGCCAACGTCTCGCCTTCGGTTGCCCGCAGGGTCAGGAATGCCCGCAATCTGGTCGGCAGGGTCCGTGCCGGCCGGAGCCACGCCGGTTCCACGCTGACCGTGGGCGCTGTCCCGGCGGTTCTGGCCCAAACTCGGGACCCGGCGGCGGGCGCCCTGGAGTTCGAAGAATTCTGCGGGGGGTATGGGACGGTGGAGGAAGGCGCCGGCCTGGAGGAGAGGGTCGCGGCGGTCCTGTGGTACCACACCATCGATCTGCCCGGCGGTGTGGCGACCAAGGGTCTGTTGGACCACCGGCCGCTCTTGGCTCATTACGGGCTCCCCGAACGCCTGGATGGGCAGAGGACGCTTGACGTCGGAACGGCGGATGGGTTCTGGGCGTTCGAGATGGAGAGGCGGGGCGCAACCGTGACCGCGGTCGACGTCGACAGGGTGAGCGACTGGGATTTCCCGCCCGCCGTCCGGGCCGAGATGCAGTTACGCGGGATCGACCGGCCGATGAACAAGGGATTCGGGGTTGCCCACGCGGCACTCGGGTCCAAGGTCGAGAGGGTGGCGTGCAGTGTCTACGACTTGAACCCGGAGGCGTTCGGCAAGTTCGACCTGGTCCACGCCGCCGACATCCTGCTGCACCTGGAGAGCCCCACCCGGGCGCTCCGGGCGATCCGCAGCGTCGCCTCCGGCACCGTGGTGATCTCCGACTGCTACGACCCGGACATTCCCGAACCCGGTCTGGCGCGTTATCTGGGCGGGTGGTCGGGGATGTTGTGGTGGAGTCTTTCGCTTCCCACGCTGGTCCAGATGGTCTCCGACGCCGGCTTCCGGGAGGTTGCGGTGGTCAGCACCTACTCGCTGGCCGCTCGGGGCAGCGATCGGGGGCCTTGGCGGGCCTGCCTGGTGGCTAAGGTTTAACCCCGGCAACAAACACGACGTTCTGGGCCTCCCGGTCCTCGTAGGCCGTGAGAAGTCCGGAGTCGGTCAACGAACACGCCCGGTAGCCGAAGCCTCCCATGAACCCCACCAAGGGTGCTGCGGCGTTGCGAGCGGTCTCCAGTTCACAGATCACGTAAGCGGGTGGTCGGTTCGCCAGCAGGGCCCGGGCGCCGGCCAGAACCGCCAGTTCATGGCCCTCAACGTCGACTTTGACGATGTCGGGGGTCAGGGAGTGTTCGGTGCAGTAGCCGTCGAGCGTCCGGGTTGCCACCTTCACCGTGGTTGCCCCTTGCCCGGCGACCTGGGGGCTCATGGTCGACAGGCCCGAGTTGGCGGAATCGGTAGACAGGTACAAATCGTTCAGTCCTTCGGATTCGCCCAGGGCGGCCCGGACGGGGACCAGGTTGTTGCCGGCCCGGACGGTGGCCGAACTCCGCAGCAGGTCAAATAGTTCCGGGTTCGGTTCGAAGGCGTGGACCCGGCCCGACGGACCGGCCAGGTCGGCCAGCAGGAGGGAAAAGTACCCGGCGTTGGCGCCCACGTCGATAGCGGTGAAGCCCTGCGCGACCGTCGACATTAAAAAGCTGGTCGTGGCGGGTTCGTGGACCCCGTGGAGATAGATGTGGCGGTGCATCCGGTCCCGGGACAGCAGTCCTATCGCAGAGCCGGTGGGTACCTTACCGGTCAGCACCGACCCTTGCTCCGCCAGGTACTCGCCGGCGTAAAAAGCCACCGCTCGGGTGGCCCGGGACGGCAGAAGCCGGGCCCCCGCCCGGACCGCCGCCAGGGCCGGGGCGCCTGCGGGGCTGCCGAGAATCAGGTGTACCCCTCGCCGGATCCCACTTTTCATTTGATCGGTGCCGCCAGGGCGTCCTCGTAGGCCGGGATCAGGCGGTCGAGGTGCCGGTCGATGGAGAACCGACCCTGGGCCGCCACCCGGCCTGCCTCCCCCAAACGGGCGGCCAGGGCCGGGTCCGAGGCCAGCAGGTCCAGGGCGGCCGCCAGGCCGCCGGAGTTTCGTGGGCCGACCAAAAGGCCGGTGACGTTGTCCTCTACCGCCTCGGGCAGGCCACCGGTCCGGGCGGCGATCACCGCCCTCCCGGCGGCCGCGGCCTCGACCGCGGAAAGCCCGGCCGGCTCGTGCCAGACCGACGGCACAACCACCGCCCGGCACCGGGCGATGAGCTCGGCCACCCGCCCGGCGGCCACCCAGCCGTGGAAGTGGACACGGCTCTCAAGCCCCAACTCGACAACCTGGCGGCGTGTGGACTCTTCCTGGGGACCGGAGCCGCAGACGTCCAGCTGGCACCCGCTTGCGGTGGTGGCCATCGACCGGATCAACCAGTCGAGCCCCTTTTGCGGCACGATCCTGCCGAGGAACAGGAACCGGGCGTCGTCGCCCTGGTCCATCGGCCCCACCGGAGCGGAGGCGGGGGCCGGGTTGAGGATGACCCGGATGCGATCGGGTGGGTACCCGTCCCGCACCAGCCTGCCCCGCACGAACTCGGAGTTGGCGATGATCACGGAGGTTGTTGCTGCCGCCTCATGTTCCTGGTGGTACCGCCGGAAGTCCTCCAGGAAGCGGCGCGGCCGGACGCTTCCGCAGTGGTCGATCAGGTGGCCCCAGGTGCACCGGCCCAGGCCGTAGGGCCGGTTGCAGGGCAGCGACCGACCGGGCAGGTACTGGGTGGCACTCGGGCAGTAGGCGTGATGCCCGTGGTGGGTGCGGACCACCGGCACCCCGCCGGTGGAGCCGGCCAGGCCCAGGTGCATGTGAACCAGGTCGGCGCCTGCTGCCCGGGCCCGCCCGGCAAGCTGGGGGCCGGTGGACACCGCCAGCGTTGCGCCGTCGTCGGAGGTGATGGCTGAGTCGAAGTACAGGTTGGTGTGCCCCCGCGCCTCAAGGCCCGCGGTCACCCGCTGCAGGTAGGTAGCCACCCCACCGGGTTGCCACAGGCCGTGCATGTAGTGCCCGATGACCATCTCTGCCCGCCGTTCAGTCCTGCGACACGCGGCGCAGCCAGCCGTAGGGGTGGATGCTAAGCAGGTACCGGTGCTCGATTTCTTCGTCCAGGACGAACGCGGGGTTGGCGGCCAGGAACGCCTTGACTGCAATCGTCGGCCCATCGCCGAACCCCCGGCCGGGTCTTAGCTGGTCCACCCAGCCGTCCTGTACGTGAATCAGCCCGCCGACCGGCACCAGGGGGGCGTAGGAGGCCATCTCCCGGGCAACGTGCGCCGCGTTGTGGTCCGAGTCCAAGATCACCAACACCTGCCCGCCCACCGCCTCTGCCCGCTGGGAAACTTGCCCGACGATGTCCGGGTCGACCGAGGATCCCGCCAAATAAGTGATCCGGGGGTGGGGAACGGTCTGCTCTGCGGCCACGTCGATGCTGATGACCTCGCCCGGGATGTCCAGTAGGTCGAACAGGGTGGCGAAGAAGAACGCCGAACCGCCCCGGTGGGTGCCCGTTTCCACGATCAACCGGGGTTTTAACGATGTGATCACTTCCTGGATGAGCCAGGCATCCATGGGGAATTGCCAGATGGATCGCCCGAGCCACTCCACGCCGCTCAGGTGGCCGGTCCGGACGATCACGGCTTCCAGGGACCGGCGAAACGCCCACCGGTCGATGGCGTGGGTGAGCGGGGTCTCCATGAACCTGGTCCGGGAGGTGCGCCGCGCCGAAATGCGGGTGCGGAGGCCCGGCGGGATGAGGGCTTTGACCCTCGTCAGCCGGCTCACCGGCGGACCACGGCCATGCGGCCGGTGTAGTCGATCCGGTTCAAAAGAAGTTCGATCCCGTTGCGCTCCATGTACTCGTCGACCGCCTTCCGGGCCCCCTGCCAGTGGCCATAGTCGTCGATCATCAGGACGCCGCCATCCGGGATCAACGGGTACAGGTGTTCCAGTTCATGCAGGGTCGACTCGTACCAGTCCGTGTCCAGCCTGAGCAACGCAATGCTGTCGGGGACCCGGTCCGGGATGGTCTGGGTCACGTCGCCCGCCACGTAGTGAAGCCGGTCGGCCGGGTAGCCGGTGGACCCCAACAGGTTGCGGACCTCGTCCAGGGGGGCCGAGGGAAGGATGGCCGACGGATCGGCGGCATCCCGCCCGAAAAGGTCCTCGCCGGTGTTGCCTTCGATATCCACATCCAGGGGGCCGGGTTCGGACATCCCTTCGAATGTGTCGTACAGGTAGACGTCCCGGGCGTCCGGACCCATCTCTTGCAGGGTCAGCAGGGCGGCCAGCATGCTCCCGCCCTTCCAAACGCCGCACTCCACTACGGCGCCCGGGATGTGCGCCTTCTGGATGTACCGCACCGCTTCCCGCAGGGCGAAGATCCGCTCCGGCGAGGTAACCGTGTACGGCTTCACGCGCCCCACCAAGGTGGCCAGGGCGGCGTCGAAGTCGGGCGGCAGCCCGGCCTCGGCCGGCGCCAAACGGTAGCCCAACATCCCGGCACCCTTGCGGGCGGCAGACCCGAGGAGCCGTTTCAAACCGGTTTCCAGAGGACCGCGTTCAACGGCAGCCCCAACACGGTCTGACCGGGGACCCGGCCGGCGGTCGAAACCAATTCCGCCAGGGCGCGGTGTTTCGTCACGGGCCCCAGCCTGCGGGCCAGGCCGGCGAAGCGGGTGCCTGCGGGCAGGGGGCCTCCGAACCTCAGCCGGCGCGTGTACCAGGCGGGCAGGAAGTGGTCCGCCTGTAATCCGCTCTTGCGGATGGCTTGCAGCCATTGGGCGAAGGTCACGGGGACTTCATGGATCAGGTGGTTGCGGTCGTGGCCTTGCCCCCCACCGAGGCCTTTGGCGAAACCGGCCACCGGTTCGTTGACCACCAGCGCCCGGCCCCCGGGCCGCAGGACCCGTGCGATCTCGGCAAGGGCCCCCGGGATGTCGCTGGAGTGATGAAGGGTGGCGCTGCAGACAACCAGGTCGAAGTAGCCGTCCTCGAAGGGAAGATGGTTCATGTCGGCCAGTACCCGCAGAGGCCAGTCCGGCACCGGGGCGCCGGTCACCACTTGGAAGTAGATGTTCACGGCGACCGCCTCGGCGCACATGTCCTTGAGGACCCTGAGGTTCCACAAGGTCAGGTCGGCGCCTATCTCCAGCACCTTGAGGTTGGAGTCCAGCAGGCACCGGGAAAGCCCCTCCAGATAAGAGGATGTCGTGAGTTGGTAGTACTGGATCCGGTCGTTGCGGGTACGGTCCAGCACCGCGGCGGGAGAGTCGATGGAGGCGACCTCCATAAACTTGACCGCCCCCAACCCTTCGGAGTCGGTGTCGATGGCGTTTTCGGCCGCCAGGCCCCGCAACTCCTGCGCCACCGCCGCAGGAGGGTCGCCCAGCATATCGACGATCCCCGAGCGGATCGGGTAAAAAGCGGTGCACGCCGGGCAGGCGGCCTCCTGTGCACCCATCTGCAGGGGGCCGGTGCACCCTGGGCAGCGCAGCACTAGTTCGCCTCACCGAGCGAGGTCAAAAAGCGGCCTACCCGGCCCGCCACGACTGCCGGCGCCATGTTCTCCGAGTACCACTTGCCTCCCCGGCGCCCCTGGTCCGCCCGGGCCTGATCGTCCAAGAGCAACTCCTCCAGCGCCGCCGACAACTCGGCGGGGCCGCCGACAACCCGTACCGCCCCCTCGCCGATCATCCGCTCGTCCCGCCGGGCCCCGTCGACGGCGACCACCGGTTTGCCCATGGCCAGCAGCGCTGCCAGGGTCGACTTCCCGGTGTTCGGGCCGTCGGTCTCGACAAAAACGAAGACATCTACCGCCGCCAGTTCCGCCAGCAGTGCTTCTTCACCCAGGACCCCGGTAAATCGGATCGCGTCGGGGACCCCGGCATCCAGGGCGGCGGCGGTCCACGCCCGGCCCTGGGGGGAGTCGCCGCCGGGGGCGCCTACCAATACCAACTCCGGCTCGACTCCTCGTTCCCGGAGCAGTTTCAGCGCCGGGACCAGCGTCTGCGGGGTCGAAAGTTCCTGACGGAACCCGAAGACCCCCACGGTCGTGGGTCGGCCGGTCGAATCCGCGCCGGCCGGGGGTGAGTCGGGCAGGTTGGAGCAGACCGGGACCACCGTGACCGGGCGGCGGGGGAGCCAGCGGCGGGATTTCAGCCACTCCGCTCGGTCCTCGGTGGTGACGACCGCTCCCCGGCTGCGGGCGAGCATGGGGACCAGCGCCGCCCTTTGGGCCAGCGCCTGGCCGGCGCCCCGCCAGCCGCGCCGTCCGAACGGGTAGGCGAACTCGTGGAGGTACAACACAACCGGGACCCGACCCGCGGCCAGCGCCCACGCCCACAGGGGGGCAAAAACCGGTAGCCCCCGGTGCCCGTGGTTTCCGGCGCTGTAGTGCCAGATCACCCACTTGGGCGAGGTCTGGCGGATGGTGTTGTGGTACCGGCGGATCCAGCGGGCCAACTCCACCGTTTGCCGTAGGACGCCCCATTGGGGGTCCATGTCGAACCATAGGCGGTTGACCGACACCCCCGCGGCCTTGAGGGCCGCGGTGTGGACCCGGGCCTGGTCGCCCACCCCGCAGGCAGTCCCGGATGACGCCCCGACCAGCAACACCGGGCCGGAGCCGGGCTCCCGCCCGGACGGAACCAGCAACAATTCGTCCCCGCCTCGTTCGGCGGGGGAGCCGGCCGGGGCGGTGAGGGCGTAAGAACTCTGGAACAAGCGCCTGCCGCCGGCGGGAACCACCTTCCGGACCCGGTAGCCGTGATCTTCGGCCCAGCGGAACGGCTCCTCGCCGGTAAATCCCCGGGAGCGCATCCATTCGGGGTTGAATTCGGCCAGGATGACCGGCCGGTGGCGGGCGATGAACTTCTCCGCCCCCGCCAGCACGTCCATCTCCAAGCCCTCGACATCGATCTTCACAACGCCCACCGTCCCTTCGAGGTCCAGCGAGTCGAGGGTGACCACCGGAACCGACACCCGGGTTCCCAACGAACCCTGGGCCCGGTGCCGGGCCATTTCGTCCGGGTCGATGCCATCCGTAACGGCGGCATTGCCGGTTCCCCCCTGCTCGACCTCCATGTTGAGCGTGCCGGGACCGGCGCCGAGTGCCAGTTCCCGGACCGTGGCGACGTGGTGGAGGCCGTTCTTCTTGAGGTTCCGCCGGATGACGTCGGCGTTTGCGGGAACCGGCTCGACGGCAATGACCCGGCCTCCCAGATGGCAAGCCATCTCCGCCAGTTGCACCGTGTACAACCCCAAGGAAGCCCCGATGTCCAGCACGGTGGTCCCCGGACCCAGGTAGCCGCCGAGCAGGCAGACTTCGTTGGAGTCGTACCGGCCGGTGAGCGCCACCGACCACGACTGTGACGAGCCGGCCGGGAGGTCCAACTGAAGCCCGTTGGCCAGGGGCAGGTCCTTCCAGGCCGACGGGCCCCACTGCCTGCGGAACAGGATCCGGGCCAGCGGTTCCCTACCTCGGATCGGGATCCGCCGGGCTACGGGGGCGATGACGCGGCCGACAAGCCGGGCGGGCGAGATCAACCGATTACCTTCACGCCGTCGACGATAAGCGAGTTCATCCGTGAGACGTAGTCGAGCCGGGCAGGCATCTCATCGTCCGTGGCCGCGCCGGCGGTTGTGTGGGCCGCGGTGATCTGGTCGGGGCTGAGCTCGGTCAGGGTTGCGTGTTTGTCGTACCACCGGACGGGAACCGGGACCAGCCCGGACTGCTCCAGCAGTTCGTTCAACATATAAACCGACCAACGGGTCTTGTGTTTTGCCGGGTCGGTCCAAGGTACCCGGCGACCGGGGTACCCCAGGGGCTCGGGCGGCAGGTCGGTGCGCAGATCGGCGTCGGGGACCACTGTCCTTACAATTCCTCCGGGCGCCAGGACCCGGGCGCACTCCCGCATCAACGCGGCGGCTTCGTCGAACCAAAGGTGCTCAAAAAAGTGTTCCGAGAAGACAAAGGTCATCCCGCCGGCCGCAAAATCCAGCCGGTCGCCCTTTTCGTACCGCCAGACCCGGAAGTGGGCGGGTTCGGGGACAGCCGGGGATGCGTCTCCTCGGCTGCGTACCGCCCGGAACACCTGGGCGGGGACCGTGATCCACCCGTGGTTGCGCGCGTGGCGGCCGATTCCCGCCAGGGCCGTGGCCTCCCAGCGGGTAGGGGGTGGGTCGCCCAGGTTGACCCAGGTCTCATCGGCGAACACCGCGGCTACCGGCGCCGGAAGTTTCTCCAGCCTGCTGGCCCCCAGGTGAAGGCGGCGGGGTGCGGTGCGGTTCCCATCGGTCATCGGCCGCTCGGCCGGCTGGGAGAGTGAACGGTGCGGGTGGCGCCGGACCGGGATACGGCTCGCTTGACGGAGGGGGATGCCTGCTTGTCCACCCACCCCAGAAGTAGCCACGGGATCCAGGCGACTGCGTACTGGCCGCCGGTCAGCCACTGGGTCACCGTAACCCCCAGTGCGGCCAATACCGCGTAAGACAGGGCGTCGCGTCGCTCCGCCGCCAGGTTGTAGGCCTTGCGGAAAGCTACGAAGCTGAGGGTGAGGTACAGGACCAGCCCGGGAATACCAAGAGCCACCGCCATGTTGGATGGGTCGGCGTCGGTGGAACGCAGGGTGGCCGAACTTCCCCCAAAACGGGTGGCGGCGATTGTGGGGGCGCCGATCCCCATGCCCAGGGGGTTCTCAGCCACGCTGGAGACCCCTGCCGTTACCATTTCGGTCCGTTGCCTCAAGGTGGAGTTCTGCCCGAACGGGTCGGAAAGGCCCTGGATCTGGTGTTCGAGCAAAGGGGACTGTGCCTGGAACGAATCGAGCTTCGGCTCGAAGTAGCTCAACAGGAATGGGCTGGTGACCAAAAGGACCAACCCCAGGAGCAACGCTCCCCCCATCGGCCATCTCCGCCGTGCCGCCAGTACCAGAGCGACCCCGCCCAGTCCGGTGACGATGATCAATCGCTGCGACCCATAGACCAGCGCCAGGAAGATCGTCAGGCTGGTCAACACCCCTATGATCGGCCGGCGACGGAGCAGGAACATCACCCACGCCACCAGTCCCAGGCCGAGGAAGGTGTTGTAGTCGGTGGCCGATGAAAACGAGGCGAAGGGCCGGGTGACCCCGTTTACGTTCAGCGAAACATAGCCGAAGTTCGCCAGCCACCGGGCGTCCCACTCCGGGAAGCCGTAAAAGCTCTGGTACAGCCCGTAAATGGCGGCGGGAACCGCCAGCAGGCCCAGCAGCTTAAAAACCTGGGTCAACGACTTGTCGTTGCAGAACGCCCGGCCGGCCCAGAAGGCCAGGGTTGGGATGGGGATGAACAGCAGTCCAGCCAAACCCACCATGACGCCTCCCTGCAGCGGGTTGAAGATGCTCAGGAAGGCGACGATCTGTAGGAGCAGGACCAGGTAGGTAAGGGAGGTCTTGGGCAGCCGGGTGTTTTTTCCGGCGGCGACTATGGCCAGGATGATCAAGCTGGCGGGGCCCACCACAAGCAGGGGGTCGCCCGCTTCCAGCAGTGAGCCGCCCACCACCCGGCGCACCAGGCCCAGGCTTGCGAGCCAGACCGCCATCGTCAAGATCAGGTGTTTGGGTGACAAGAAGGCGAGTCCGGCGAACACGATAACCAGCACCACCGCCAGGGCAACGCGGACGCCCTGGCCGCTATCTACGAGCTTGCCTACCGCCAGCGTCAGAACCGCGAGCAAGCCCACGATGATCAGTGGAACGGAACTTCTGGATTCGACTGCTTGCATCGGCTTCCTCGATGGATTCGACGTTCAATCTACCCTGCCGAGCCTAGCCGGGGGGACCCCCGGCGGATCTTCGGCCCTCGATCCACAGGCCGAGCACCACCATGGACCAAACCGTACGCCAATGCGTGCGGCCGGACCGATAGCGGGACCAGATGGCATCGACCTCCCGGGCCTCAATGCCGAGCCCGCAGCCGGCGAGGGTATCCAGGGCGGCCCGAGCAGGCTCTTGCAGGGGGCCGTGAAGCCACGCATCAAAAGGGAGCGTAAAAGTCCGCTTCTTGAGCGTTGTCAGCGGGATTAGTGACGGATCGACCGCCTCGGCGAGAACCCTTTTGCCCCTCGGTCCGCCCGGCTGCAGGCCTAGGGCGCACGACACTACTTCGTCGTCGAGCAGCGGCACCCTGACCTCGAGCCCGTGGGCCATGCTCATGGCGTCGGTGTCTCGCAGTAGCTGGTACGGCAGGTAGTTGTGCAGTTCCAGCCCGGTGACCGCCCCCAGCCCGTCCTCCTTCACCTGCGACCATGTCTCCCCAAGGCCGCCCCCAGCCCAGGGGACCAGCCGGCGGTGTTCGTCGGCGCCGGTCACGCCCCGCATGGAGGCGTAGGCCTCGGCCCAGCCTCCCTCGGCGATTGCCCCGGCCGCCCGGCGGACTGAGTGGCTGGTGGCGCGCCCCGCTGCCAATTCGGCCGCCCGCCGGCGGAGCGAAGGGGGGATCATCCCGGCGGCCCGGCCGGCCGCCGCCAGCATGGGGACCTTGCCGAATGTCGAGTAGCCCCCGAACAACTCGTCCCCACCCAGTCCGGACAGCGCCACCGTCAAACCGCTCTTCCGGGCGGCACGGGAGATGACCCAGTTGTTGACGCCGTCTACTGTCGGCTGGTCCATGTCGGCCACGATCCGTTCCAGGTCCGCCAGGACGTCGCCGCCCTTGATCCGCACCTCGGTATGCGATAGCCCCAGGCGCCCGGCCAGGGCCGCCGCCTCCCCGGCTTCGTCCGGGCCGCTGTCGAAGCAGACTGTGAGGGCCTTCAGGTCCGACTGGGCCTGGACCGCCAGGTGGGCCAGCGCCGCCGAGTCGACCCCGGCTGAGAGGAAAAGCCCGACCGGGACATCGGACACCAGGTGGCGGGAGAAGGAGTCCTTGAGGACCCCTCGGAGGTCGGAGGTCGCCGGTCCCGGACGGGGGGACCACCACCGGGTGACGGTGGTCTCGCCCGCCTCCCAGGTCAGCAGGTGGCCCGGTTCCAGTTCCCGCACCCCCTCGAAGATGGTCCCCGGACCGGGGACCCACCCCAGGCGGAGATACCCGGCTACCGCCGGCAGGTCCAGTCCGGCGCCACCGGCCAGGCTGCGCGCCTCGGAGGCAAACTTCAACTCCTGCCCGTCCCGGCGGTAGTAGAGCGGCTTGATGCCCAGCCGGTCCCGGGCCAGCATCAGGGTCCGGCGCCTCTCGTCCCAGATCGCGAAGCCGAACATCCCCCTCAGCCGCTGGACCATCCGGGTGCCCGACTCCTCGTAGAGGTGGACCAGGACCTCGGTGTCGGTGCCTGTGCGAAATTCGTGACCGCTCCGGCGGAGCTCCTCCCGGAGTTCGGCGTGGTTGTAGATCTCCCCGTTGAAGGCGACCCAAACCGAAGCGTCCTCGTTGGCCATGGGCTGGTCGGCCGCTTCCGACAGGTCCAGGATCCGGAGGCGCCGGTGACCCAAGGTGCACGCGTCGAATCGTGCCAATCCCCCTGCGTCGGGGCCCCGATGGGTCATTGTTTCGGTGGCCTGCCGAACCCATCGCTCCCGGGCCGAAGTCTGCCCGGCCACGCTCCCCGCTATCCCGCACATGGGCACTTACCGGCGGATACTGGGCTCGGCTTCATGCCTCACTTATATCCGAACCCGGAGGCCGGCCGTAGTAACCGGCCGGGGCGCTGTGCTTAAGCTAGTGTTTTCCGGAGGGCCCGTTCCCTGTGCCCGCTTGGGTTTACCCAGAAAGATTCTGCGTCGAGAGGATGCTGCTGCTGCTAGCTCAACAAGTCCGGTCCGGTCCGGCTATCGACATCCGGCCGCTACTGCTGGGTGCCGGGTGGTATCTGGACGAGCCGGGTGGTTTAAACCGGTACCACGCCGGCCTCCACCGGGCGCTGGAGGGCATCGGACTTAATCCCACGTCGGTTGTCATCGGTCCGGGCGAGGGGGCGGCGCCGGGATTCGTCGTCGCTCGGGGCGTCCTGGCCACGCCCCTGCCTCTCCGCCTGTTCGGGTTGTACCGGGCCGCCGCCGGGCGGGCGGGCTCCTGCGACGTGGTCGACGCCCACTTCGCGGTTTACGCCTACCTGCCGGTGGTCCTCGGCAAGCTGCGCAACCGCCCCCTGGTTGTCCATTTCCAGGGCCCCTGGGCGGAGGAGAGCCGGGTGAACGCCGCCGAGTCCCGGCTCGGGATTCTGCTCAAGCGGCTGCTCGAGCGATCTTTCTACCGGCGGGCGGACGAACTCATCACCCTGTCCGCCGCCTTCAAACGAATCCTGGTGGAACGGTATGGGGTCCGGCCCTGGGATGTCAGCGTGGTCCCCCCCGGGGTGGACCTGGAGCAGTTCGTCCCCGGGGACCGGGTTGCGGCCCGAAAACTGCTGGACCTGCCGGCCGAGGCGCCGGTTGTGCTTGCGGTCAGACGAATGGTCCCGCGGATGGGGCTTGACGTGCTCATCCGCTCCTGGCCGGCGGTGACTGAAAGGACGCCGGAGGCGTTGCTTTTGATGGTGGGTACCGGCACGGAGCGGGAGTCGCTGGAGGAGCTTGCCGAACGGATGGGGGTAGCGGACTCGGTCCGTTTTTTGGGGGGCGTTGATGAGGCCCGCCTGGCCGCGTGCTACGCCTCGGCCGACCTGTCGGCGGTGCCCAGTACCGCATTGGAGGGGTACGGCCTGTCGGTCTTGGAGTCGCTGGCGTCCGGAGTCCCGGCTTTGGTCAGCGATGTCGGGGGCCTGCCGGAAGCCGTGGCTCCCCTGGACCCCGCCCTGGTTGTGGAGGCGGGCGACCCCCGCGCCCTGGCGGAGGCGATATCCGCCCTGCTCTCCGGGGAGCAGGCCCCGCCGAGCACCCGGCGGTGCCGGGAGTACGCACAGACCTTTGACTGGGCCGGGGTCGCCGAACGTCATGCAGCCATCTACCGAAACGCGGTCAGCCCGCCGCCCCGCAAGCCCAGGGTGGTGTTCGTGGACCACTGCGCCCAGCTTTCGGGCGGCGAACTGGCGATGCTCAAACTTCTGCCCGCCCTGGACAAGGTGCAGACGCATGTGATTTTGGCCGAGGACGGCCCCTTGGTGGGAAAACTCTTGCAGGCCGGGGCCTCGGTGGAGGTCCTCAAGTTGAACCCAAAAGCCGCAACCATGGGGCGCGACCGGGTTTCGCCGGGCCGGGTCCCGCTGGGTGCGCTGTTCAACGTGTTCCGCTACACCCTGAGACTGGCTCTCCGGCTTCGCCGGCTTCGCCCGGATATTGTCCACGCCAACTCTTTGAAGTCCGGTTTCTACGGTGTGGCGGCCGCCCGCCTTGCCGGAATCCCGGCGGTCTGGCATGTCCGGGACCGGATTGCGCCGGACTACCTGCCCGGCTTTGCGGTACGCCTGGTAAGGCTGTGGGCCCGCCGCGCTGCCACTGCGGTGATCGCCAACTCCAAGGCCACGGCGCAGACCCTTGTTTCCTGCAAGGACCTCACCGTGGTCCCCAGCCCGGTGAAAATGGCACCCGCCCCTCCTCGGGCGGTTGTACCCGGCCGCCCGCTGATGGTCGGGATGGTTGGACGGCTGATGCCGTGGAAGGGGCAGGATGTTTTCCTGAAAGCGTTCGCCGAAGCCTTTGCCGGTGACGACTCCCGGGCCGTCCTGGTGGGCTCCGCGATGTTTGGGCAGGAGGACTTCGAGGGCAGCCTGAAACAACTGGCCGATGACCTTGGGATTGCAGACCGGGTGGACATGAAGGGGTTCAGGAGTGATGTGGCGGGGGAAATGAACCGGATGGACGTCCTGGTCCACGCATCGGTGATCCCCGAGCCGTTCGGGGGAGTGGTGGTTGAAGGTATGGCTTGCGGGCTCGCGGTGGTGGCCGCGGCGGCGGGCGGGCCGCTGGAAATCGTCACCGACGAGGTTAACGGGCTGCTGTACCCGCCGGGCGACAGCCACGCCCTGGCGTCGCAACTCAGCCGCCTCGCCGCCGACCCGGCCCTGCGGGACCGCCTGGGGCGCGCCGGAGTGGTGCGCAGCGCCGACTTCACCCCATCGAAGGTTGCCGCCGGGGTGACTGCGGTTTACGAGCGGGTACTGGAGGGTCAAGCGTGAAGGTGGCGATAGTCCACGACAGCATCGCCCAGCTTGGTGGGGCGGAGCGCGTGCTGGTTCACCTGATGGAGGCGTTCCCCGATGCCCCCATCTACACCGCCATTTTCGATCCGGACGCCACCTATCCCCAGTTCCGCCACGCCGACATCCGCCCGCTGGGGATCAACCGGCTGTCGTTGTTCCGCAACAACCACCGGCTGGCTCTGCCGTTTTTGGCCCGGGCGTACTCACGGCTGGAAATAGACGCCGACGTGGTGTTCTGCTTCTCCTGGGGGTGGGCGCACGGAGTCAAGGTGACCGGCCGCAAGGTGGTTTATTGCTACACCCCAGCCCGGTGGCTCTACCAGAGCGACCGATACGTCGGGAACGGCCCTTCGGTCCGGCGGGCGGCGCTGATGTTGTTCCGGCACCCTTTGATCCGGTGGGACCGGCGACAGGCGGCGACCGCCGATCGATACGTCACCCTTTCGCAGGCGGTCCAGGGGCGGATACGGTCGCTCTACGGCCTGGAGTCGGAGGTGCTCGCTCCCCCTCCGGGCCTGGATTGTGCGGGCCCCTCGGAGCCGGTTGCGGGCATCGAGCCTGGTTTCTTGCTGTGTGCCTCCCGCTTTTTGCCATACAAGAACGTGGTGCCGGTGGTGGAGTCCTTCGAACTGCTTCCCGAATTACGGCTGGTAGTGGTCGGTACCGGTCCCACCGAGGGTGCAATTCGCCAGGCTGCCGGTCCCAATGTGACAGTCAAACGAGCGGTGACGGACTCCGAACTGCGGTGGCTCTACCGCAACTGCGGGGGAGTGGTGAGCGCCTCCTACGAAGACTTCGGGTTGACCCCGCTGGAGGGTGCAAACTTCGGCAAGCCGGCCGCCGTCCTGCGCTGGGGCGGGTTCACCGATACCGTCCAGGAGGGAAGGACGGGTGTGTTCTTCGACTCACCCACCGGTCCGGCGATCTCCGCCGCAATCCGTAAGATGGCCGATCAGGACTTCGACGCTTCGGCGATCAAAAGCCACGCTGCCGGGTATTCGGCCGGCGTGTTCATCCGCCGGATCCAGCAGATCGCCGAGGAAGAGTACGGCCGTTTGGGCGAACAAAACCCCGCGCCGGTCCGCCGGAGACGACAGGGATTGAGGTCAGCCCGCTAGGTCGCTCAAGGCCTGGCGGGCTCTGGCCTCCGCCTCCGGGTTACGGGCGAGGGCCACGAACACCAGCCCCACCGCCGCAAACGCCGCCAGCGCGATGAGCAGAGGGGTCAGGTTGTTGGTCAGGGCGGCAATCCCGGCTGCGGCGCCGGCAAGCAGCCCGGTGGCGCCGTGGAGCCTAGCGACCTCGGTGGTGCGGAATCCGAGCAGAACCAGACGGTGCGACAGGTGGTCGGTGCTACCGGTGACGTCGAACGGCGACCCCCCGGCCGCCCAGCGGGAAAGCTGCCGGCTCACCGTGTCGGTGAACGGAACTGCAAAAATGACCACCGCGGCCAAAAAGTTGCCGGGTGGCTCGAAGCCGGCGTTGATCGTCAAGGCCATCCCACCCAGGGTGAGTCCCAAAAACAACGAACCTGCGTCGCCCAGGTAGGCCTTGGGCCGGACCAGGTTGAAGCACAAGAACGCGGCGGTGGCGCCGCCGACGGAGGCCGCCAGCAGCGCGAAGGCAGGCTGCCCGCCCGCCAGGGCGAGGGCGGCTATGCCGAAACTGGCCCCGGTGGCCGTCATTCCGGCGACCCCGTCCATGTTGTCCAGCAGGTTGAACGCATTCATTGCACCGACCAGGAAGATCACGGTGACTACCCCATCCAGCCAGTTGGGGCCGGTGGTGTAGGTGCTGATCCCCTCTAGCCACAACACAAGCGCCAGACCCAGTTCCAGGACGAATCTCACCCCCGGCCGGATGCCCTCCCGGGCGCTGAGGATGTCGTCCAGGAATCCGAGTGTCAGGACCGCGGCGGCGCCGAGCAGCAACACCGTTAACTGGGGGTTGCGGATGCCGGTCAGCAGGTAGGTGGATACTGCAGCCAGCGCCAGGGCCGGCCCACCCAGGTAGGAGATGGCGGATTCGCTTTTTCCGTACAGGCGAGGCCTTACAACCAGACCGAAGCGTTTACCCAGGCGCACGGCCAAGGGCGTCAGGGCGACGCCCAAGATGAACGATCCCAACAGGACCAGTAAAACCGTTGCCAAGTTCGAGGTCATGGGGTCCCAACTGCAAATTTGGTCCAAGCTTACCCCGACGTGTCCCCGGATTTCGACGGAATGCCCAACTGGGATCGAGGTACCCGGTAGGTAGTCCCCGAAAGGTTCGTAGCACGAACTATTGGTCCGGCGTATAATGCGTAGTATGTCCGGTACCGACCGCTCCGAACCCCTGGCCCTGTCCGATGACCTGGGTCTGATGCTCTCCCGTCAGGGAACCGTGACCCGCCTGAAGATCGCCGACGCTCTGGCTCCTTTGGGACTGACCATGCGCCAATTTGCGGTGTTGAGGGCCCTGGCTTCAAACGAAGGTCTTTCGCAGGCGGCCCTGGGGGAGCGGCTCCAGATCGACGCCAGTTCGATAGTCCTGGTCCTCGACGAGTGCCAGAAATCCGGGTGGGCGGATCGCCGGCCCGACCCCACCGACCGCCGGCGATATTCCCTCCGCCTGACGCCGGCCGGCCGCAGGGTTCTGATCCGT
>JAJCYE010000071.1 GCA_029263075.1 Actinomycetes bacterium | reverse complement strand
AAAGGGCCCCCTTTCGGGGGCCCTTTTTGTCAAGCGTTCGAGTCCTAGAAGGCCTCGGCGCCCTCGGAGTCCGGGTCGTAGAACTGCGCCCGGGCGGCAGCTTCCGCCTCCTCGGTGGCCTTGCGCTCCTCGTCCTGCTTGCGCAGCAACTGCAGTAGCTCCGACACCTCGTCGGAAGGCGTGACCTTGACCGAACGGTAGCGGGTCATACCCGTACCGGCGGGGATCAACTTGCCGATGATGACGTTCTCCTTCAGGCCCAGCAGGCTGTCCGACTTGCCGCGGATGGCGGCCTCGGTCAGCACCCTGGTGGTCTCCTGGAAGGAGGCTGCGGACAACCAGCTTTCCGTGGCCAGCGAGCTCTTGGTGATACCCATGAGGATCGGTCGGGCCGTTGCCGGCTCGCCGCCCCGGGAGATCACTTCTTCGTTGATCGATGCGAAGAGCTTGCGCTCTACCAGATCCTGCGGAAGCAGGTCGGTGTCGCCGGGCTCGATGACGCTCACCTTGCGAAGCATCTGACGCACGATCAGCTCGATGTGTTTGTCGTGGATGGGCACACCCTGGCTCTTGTAGACCTGCTGCACCTCGTTGACCAGGTAGATCTGGACGGCACGGATGCCGGCCACTTCCAGGATGTCGTCCGGATCGATGGAACCTTCAGTGATCTGGTCCCCGGGCTGGATGACATCGCCCTCGTCCACCACCAAGCGCTGCCGGCGGGAAACCGGGTACGCCTCTTCTTTACCGTCCTCGCCGACCACCTTGACGACTCGTTTGACCTCCTCGTCGTGGATCTCGACCCGTCCGGAGATCTTGGTGACCGTGGCTCGTCCCTTGGGGGTACGGGCCTCGAACAACTCGACCACTCGAGGCAGACCGTGGGTGATGTCCTCACCTGCGACCCCTCCGGTGTGGAAGGTACGCATGGTCAGCTGGGTTCCCGGCTCACCGATGGATTGGGCGGCGATGATGCCGACCGCCTCACCGATGTCCACCATTGCGCCGGTGGCCATGTTCCGGCCGTAGCACAGGCGGCAAACGCCGTGTTTGGACTCGCAGGTCAGGACCGAACGGACCCTCAACTGATCCACACCGGCGGCAACCAGCTCGCGCTGCTTGTTCCGGTCGACCAAGTCGCCCTGCTTGATGAGCGCTTTGCCTTCGTGGATAAGGTTCTCCAGCGAGACCCGTCCGAAGACCTTGGTCTCAACCGAAGGAGCCTCTACCCGCCCGTTGGGCGTCTCGATGGTGACCTGGATCGGGATGCCCCGCTCCGTCCCACAGTCATCCTCACGGATGATCAGCTCCTGCGACACATCGACCAGACGACGGGTCAGGTAACCCGAGTCGGCGGTACGAAGTGCCGTGTCGGCCAGTCCCTTGCGGGCGCCGTGGGTGGAGATGAAGTACTCGAGGACGCTGAGACCCTCCCGGAAGTTCGCCTTGATCGGGCGAGGGATGATCTCTCCACGAGGGTTGGCCATCAGGCCTCGCATTCCTGCGAGCTGGCTGATGTTTCCCTTGTTTCCACGAGCCCCGGACTTCCACATGATGTAGATGGGGTTCAGTTCGTCCAGCTGGAAGGTGGCGTCCATGGCTGCCGACACTTCGTCGGTGGCCTTGGTCCAGATCTCGATCAGCTCCTGGCGGCGTTCGTCATCGGTGATGATGCCCCGCCCGTACTGGGTCTCGACCTTCTCCGCCATCGACTCGTGGTCGGCCAGGATCTTCGGCTTGTTCGGCACCGTGACGATGTCGTGCAGACCGAAGGTGATTCCCGCCTTGGTGGAGTAGTGGAACCCGAGGGACTTGATGTGGTCCAGGATCCGGGCGATCTCCGCCTTGCCGTACTGTTCCGCACACTCCTCGATGATCAGAGCCAACTCACGCTGGCCGACCATCTTGTTCTGGTACGGGTAGCTGTCCGGCAGGGCTGCGTTGAGGATCAGGCGGCCGACGGTGGTCTCCAGAAGGGTGCCGTCCTCCAGCCCGGGAACGTTTTTGCCGGTCATCCTGACCTTGACTGTCGCGTGCAGGCTTGCCGCCTCGAAGTCCAAAGCCATCATGGCTTCCTTCGGAGACGAGAAGATCCGGCCCTCGCCTGCCTGGCCCTCGCGGGTCATGGTCAGGTAGAAGGTCCCCAGGATCATGTCCCGGGTAGGCGTGACGATCGGAGTCCCGTGTGCCGGCGACAAGATGTTGTGCGTCGACAGCATCAGCAGGCGAGCTTCCGCCTGAGCCTCAGCCGACAACGGCACGTGGACCGCCATCTGGTCCCCGTCAAAGTCTGCGTTGAATGCGGTGCAGACCAGCGGGTGGATCCGGATGGCCTTGCCCTCAACCAGGATCGGCTCGAACGCCTGGATTCCCAAACGGTGAAGCGTGGGTGCTCGGTTCAGCATTACCGGGTGGTCGTGGATGACCTCTTCGAGGACGTCCCAAACCATCGGCCGGGCGCGCTCAACCATGCGCTTGGCGCTTTTGATGTTCTGAGCCTGCTGCAGGTCCACCAGCCGCTTCATGACGAACGGCTTGAACAACTCCAGAGCCATCTGCTTGGGCAGACCGCACTGGTGCAGCCGCAGCTCAGGACCCACCACGATGACCGAACGGCCCGAGTAGTCCACCCGCTTGCCCAGCAAGTTCTGGCGAAAACGGCCCTGCTTGCCCTTGAGCATGTCGCTCAGGGACTTCAGCGGCCGGTTGCCCGGTCCGGTCACCGGACGCCCACGGCGGCCGTTGTCGAACAGTGCGTCGACGGCCTCCTGGAGCATCCGCTTCTCGTTGTTCACGATGATTTCCGGGGCACCCAGGTCCAACAGCCTCTTCAGGCGGTTGTTGCGGTTGATCACCCGGCGGTACAGATCGTTGAGGTCGGAGGTCGCAAAACGGCCGCCGTCCAACTGCACCATCGGGCGAAGCTCCGGCGGGATGACCGGGACTGCGTCCAGGACCATGCCCATCGGCGAGTTCTTGCTGCCCTCGTTGGTGAAGGGCGAGATGACCTTCAGCCGCTTGATGGCGCGCAGCTTCTTCTGCCCCTTGCCGGTGGCCACGATCTCCTGCAGGTGGTCCTGCTCCTCCTTGAGGTTCAGCGAGTGGATGAGCTCCTTGATGGCCTCAGCCCCCATACCTCCCCGGAAGTAGTCGCCGAAGCGGTCCCGCAGTTCACGCCAGATGGTCTCGTTGTCGACAAGCTTGCGAGGAGCCAGGCCCTTAAATTGCTCCCAGGTTTCCTCCAACAGGCCCATCTCGCGCTCGGTGCGAGTGTTGATCTCCTTCATCTGCTTGGCGGCCTCGTTCTTGGCCTTGTTGACCTCGGCTGCCTTCGCGCTGCGCTTCTCCAATTCGCCGAGCGTTGCCTCGAGCTGCTCTTCGATCTTGGCTTTGCGCTGGTTGGCGGCGTCGCCGGTGGCCTCCAGCTCCCTGCGGACCTGGGTTTCCAGGGTCGGCAGGTCGCGCTGGCGTTTGGCATCGTCAACGTGGGTGATCAGGTAGGACGCGAAGTAGATGATCTTCTCCAGGTCCTTCGGCGCCAGGTCCAGCAGATATCCCAGACGTGACGGGACACCCTTGAAGTACCAGATGTGGGTGACAGGAGCGGCCAGCTCGATGTGACCCATCCGCTCACGACGAACCTTCTGCCGCGTAACCTCCACGCCGCAGCGTTCGCAGATGATTCCCTTGAACCGAACCCGCTTGTACTTGCCGCAGTAGCACTCCCAGTCCTTGGTAGGACCGAAGATGCGCTCGCAGAACAGGCCATCCTTTTCCGGCTTCAGCGTTCGGTAGTTGATGGTTTCAGGCTTCTTGACCTCGCCGTGCGACCACATGCGGATTTGATCCGCAGTGGCCAGGCCGATCCGAAGCTCGTCGAAATAAGTAACGTCAAGCACCTTTATGCCTCCAGATCTACTGAGGCCGGCTCGCGGCGTGAGAGGTCAATGCCGAGCTCTTCCGCCGTCCGGTATACGTCTTCGTCGATTTCCTTCATCTCAATTTCTTTGCCTTCCGCCGAGAGCACCTCGACGTTCAGGCAGAGCGATTGCATCTCCTTGATGAGCACCTTGAACGACTCAGGGATGCCCGGCTCGGGGATGTTCTCGCCCTTGACGATGGCCTCGTAGACCTTTACTCGGCCCAGCACGTCGTCGGACTTGATCGTCAGGAGCTCCTGCAGTGCGTAGGCAGCGCCGTACGCCTCCAGTGCCCAGACCTCCATCTCTCCGAATCGCTGTCCACCGAACTGCGCCTTACCGCCCAGCGGCTGCTGGGTGATCATCGAGTACGGACCGGTGGAACGGGCGTGGATCTTGTCGTCCACCAGGTGGCTGAGCTTAAGGATGTACGTGTAGCCGACCACGATCCGGGCGTCGAACTTCTCGCCGGAGCGGCCGTCGTACAACCAGGCCTTGCCGTCCTTGCCCACCAGGGTCTCGTCGCCATGGGTGTTGTTGGTGGCGTGCTCCAGAGCCTCGAGGATGTCCTCCTCGCGGGCCCCGTCGAACACCGGGGTGGATACCCACATCGCGGCAGCGCTGGGGCTCCCGTTGTCGTGGTTGCCGGTGGCGGCGGTCTCGTAGTCCTTGGTGAACTTGCTGGTCCACCCGTTGTGGGCAGCCCATCCAAGGTGCGTCTCCAAAACCTGTCCCAGGTTCATACGGGAAGGCACGCCCAGGGGGCTCAGGATGATGTCCACCGGACGTCCGTCGGCCAGGAACGGCATGTCCTCCAAAGGCAGGACCTTGGAGATAACACCCTTGTTCCCGTGGCGTCCGGCCAGCTTGTCGCCCTCTTGGATCTTGCGCTTCTGGGCGACCTGCACCTTGACCAGTTGGTTGACGCCGGGGGGAAGTTCGTCGCCGTCCTCACGGCTGAACACCCTGACGTCGATAACTGTTCCGTTCTCGCCGTGAGGAACCTTCAGGGAGGTGTCCCGGACTTCCCGGGCCTTCTCACCGAAGATCGCCCGCAACAGGCGCTCCTCAGGCGTCAGCTCGGTCTCTCCCTTGGGAGTGACCTTTCCCACCAACACGTCGCCCGGACCTACTTCGGCACCGATGCGGATGATGCCCCGGTCGTCGAGGTCTTTGAGGATCTCCTCACCGACGTTGGGGATGTCCCGGGTGATCTCCTCGGCTCCGAGTTTGGTGTCCCGGGCGTCGACCTCGTGCTCATCGATGTGAATCGAGGTGAGCACGTCGTCGCGCACCAGGCGCTCGGAGAGGATGATGGCGTCTTCGTAGTTGTAGCCGTTCCACGGCATGAAGGCGACAAGCAGGTTCTTGCCCAATGCCAGTTCGCCGAGGTCGGTGGAGGGGCCGTCGGCCAGGATCTGGCCTCTGACTACCTTCTCGCCCTCGGAAACGATGGGCTTTTGGTTCATGCAGGTTGCCTGGTTGGACCGGTGGAACTTGGCCAGGCGGTACTGCCTGTCGGTTCCATCGCCGTTCTTGACGTAGATGTAATCCGCCGAGACCTCGTCGATGGTCCCGTCCTTCTCCGCCAGGATGACTTCCCCGGCGTCCATGGCGGCGCGCACTTCCAGCCCGGTTCCGATGAGCGGAGCCTGGGGACGAAGGAGCGGCACTGCCTGGCGCTGCATGTTGGCACCCATCAGGGCCCGGTTGGCGTCGTCGTGCTCCAGGAACGGGATCAGAGCGGTACCGACCGAAACGATCTGCTTCGGCGACACATCCATGTAGTCCACGTTGCCGGGAAGGACGAACTCCACGTCGCCGCCCTTGGTGCGGACGAGCACGTGGTCCTCGGTAAACGATCCCTTCTCGTCCAGCGCTGCGTTGGCCTGCGCCTTTACGAACCGGTCCTCCTCATCGGCGGTCAAGAAGTCGACCTGGTCGGTAACCCGGCCGTTCTCCACCTTGCGATAAGGGGTCTCGATGAAGCCGAACTCGTTGATCCGGGCGTAACTGGCCAGCGAACCGATCAGACCGATGTTCGGTCCTTCAGGGGTCTCGATGGGGCACATCCGGCCGTAGTGGCTGGGGTGAACGTCTCGCACTTCGAAGCCGGCACGCTCACGTGACAGACCGCCCGGTCCAAGCGCCGACAAGCGGCGTTTGTGGGTGAGGCCCGCCAGCGGGTTGTGCTGGTCCATGAACTGGCTGAGCTGCGAGGTTCCGAAGAACTCCTTGATGCTGGCGACGACGGGGCGGATGTTGATCAGGGTCTGCGGCGTGATGGCCTCGACGTCCTGGGTGGTCATCCGTTCCCGGACGACCCGCTCCATACGGCTGAGGCCGATGCGGACCTGGTTCTGGATGAGCTCTCCGACCGAACGGATGCGGCGGTTCCCGAAGTGGTCGATGTCGTCCACTTCGTAGTCCTCGTCGGCGCGGTGCAGGCGAACCAGGTAGTCCACGGTTTTAAGAATGTCCTCATAGGTAAGGACAGACTTGTAAACCGGGGTCCGGGGACCCCCGTCTTGGGACGCGATGGACGAGAACACCTTCCAGTGCTCCTGCTCGAACGGCTCCTTGCCGGGCTTGGCGCGAGCAACCATCTCGTCGTAGATGCGCTGAAGCACCCGCTGCATGGCGGGACTGGTTTCGCCGAGCTTCTTGTCGACCTTGTAGCGGCCGACCTTCGCCAGGTCGTAGCGCTTCCAGTTGAAGAACAGGTTGTCCAGCAGGGTGCGGGCGGAGTCCGGGGTAGGGGGCTCGCCAGGGCGGAGCTTGCGGTAGATATCCATCAGGGCCTCGTCCTGCGTCTGCAGGTGGTCCTTCTCTACGGTGGCGCGGATGGAGTCCGCGTCGAACAACTCGAGGATCTCCTCTACGGTCAAGCCCATGGCCTTCAACAGACCGGTGACGTGCTGCTTGCGCTTGCGGTCGATGCGGACGGCGACCAGGTCCTTCTTGTCGGTCTCGAACTCCAGCCAGGCGCCCCGGGCGGGGATCACCTTGACGCTGAACAACTCCCGGTCCGAGGTCTTGTCCAGCGCCCGGTCGAAGTAGACGCCCGGCGAACGGACGAGCTGGGACACGACTACGCGCTCGGTGCCGTTGATCACAAAGGTGCCCTTGTCGGTCATCATCGGGAAATCCCCCATGAAGACCGTTTGCTCCTTGATCTCACCGGTTTCTTTGTTCATGAACCGGGATGTGACGAACAGTGATGCCGAGAAGGTCATGTCCTTCTCTTTGCACTCATCTACCGAGTGCTTCGGGTCCTCGAAGCGGTACTCGCCGAATTCAAGCTGCAGATTTCCGGTGAAGTCTTCAATTGGGGAGACATCGTGAAAAGTCTCTTTTAGTCCCTCATTGAGGAACCAGTTGAAGGAGTCCTTCTGTACGGAAATAAGGTCGGGGAGTTGTTGAATCTCCGGGAATCGGGCAAATGAAACGCGCGTGCGGAAGGCGGATTTGTTCGCCAATGCGCAACTCCTCCTTTACGGGGTTGTGACTAGAGACGGGCTCGAGGCGCGTGTGAACGCCAAGCAAAATGGTCATGGCGCGAGCTATCGCCAGGAAGATTGACATTAAGAGAGCAAGAGTAACAGACAGCAATCGCAGTGTCAACGACAGGTCTGTCGAGGCCAGGGAAGACTGGAACCGTATTCGATTGCTCAGCCAGGACAGAGTAGGCGTAGGCACGTAGCCGTGTCAAGAAATCCCGACCTCAGGGGCCTGGGTGGAGGCCCGGGCAGTCGCGATCAGGGTGCCGCGGGAAGGCCGGTACCGTCCGGGTCGGGATCCGTGGGATCGTCGGGCCCGGCAACCGGCACGAACCCCCCGGACGCCGCCCACCGGAGCCGTTCGGCCTCGAAGGCCGCCCTCTGCCGGTCGCCGAACAATTCAATCGATCCGGCGTTGTCTTCAAGGAACTGCCGGTAGGCGGCCAGGTCGAATGTCGCCGGCTCGATCCGGAGTTCCCGGGTCCCGTTGGCTACCGCTTCCCGCCACTGGATCAGTTCGGCCGGCGTAACGGGGAAAAACCGGATCTGGTCAAAAAACTCCAGTAGCCAGGGTTTGCCCTCGGTGAATCGGGGGGTGGACCGGGGCCGGTTCCATACCGGCACCGTGCGGCCGACAAGCTGGCAATCCCCCGGGCCCTCGTCGCCGGAAACGCATAGATATGCGCCGCCGATACCCACCACGTTCTCGGGCGTCCAGGTACGGCCAGGGTTGTACCTGGTCGCCAACAGGCGGTGCCGGGGATCAAGCGGGACGGCGATCGGGCTCCCCGGAAAGGCCTCCCCCAGGCCCATTACGATGTAGGAAGCGCCGAAAACCACATCTTTAACCTCCCCAAGGGACTCCAGACCGTTTGTCCGACGGAGGAACTCAAGGTTGCCGGGGCACCACGGCGAATCATCCCGGTGAAACTGCATATAGCGGCGAATCGCTTCCAAGGTCGACGGATCCTCCCAGCACAGCGGCAGGTGGACAATCCGACTCGGCACCATGACCTCCTCAAACGGCCCCAGGCTCGGCTCGAGTTCCACCAGCAGTTCCTGCAGCCGCTCCGGGGTCAACTCCCACCCGTCGACCTGGATCTGAAGACAACAATCCCCCGGCGTCAGGTCCACGATGCCGGGCGGCTCGATTGCCCGGAGAGCCTCCATCAGGCTTCGTACCCGCGCCGCGAGGGTCAGGTCGAACGCGGGCGGGCCGTACTCCACCAGTAGATTCCGGTCGCCGCTGCGGCGGTAGGTCACCTGGGGACCGCCGGGTGCGGAGGCGGTGCGGCCCAGGACTGCGACCGGTTGTCCCTCCCGGATCTTTACCTCCAGGTCTACGGGTTCGGCGTAGAGGTTCCGGATCGACGACCGACGGGCGTGGTCGGCCCCTACCGGCCACTCCGGGGCGGCAGGTAGGAAGCGGACGCTGTCACCGGCCTTCAACTGACCCAACTTCCACAACTCGGTCGACACGACGGTCGCCGGACAGACGGAGCGGCCCATGCACGGCCCATCGGGGCCCAGGACAACCGGCGCGTCGCCGGCGAAGGCGACCGAACCTACGGCGCAGGCACCGTAGTGGATGTTCGAGGGGTGAATCCCGGCCTCTCCCCCATCGGCCCGGGCCCAACCCGGCTTCGGGCCGATCAGTCGCACACCGGTGCGGGCGGAGTTGTGGTGGACCTCCCAGTCGGCGCCGTAGAAAGTCTGAACATCGGCGGTCGTCAAGAACTCCGGAGAGGAGCGTGGTCCGTCCAGGACGGCTATCTCCCAAGGGCCCCCGATGATCGGCCGCATCTCCCAGGGGATCGGGCCGGTCGAGGCCGCTTCGCTGCCGGGGCCTACCCGCAGTTCGTCGCCCGCCCGCAACGCCCTCCCGCCGTGGCCGCCGAATCGTCCCGGTACGAAAGTTGAGCAACTGCCCAGGTACTCGGGGACCCGCAAACCGCCCCGGAACAGCAGGTATGCCCGCGCGCCCCGGCCCACCAACGCCCCCACCGTCAGGACCGACCCCGCGGGCAACTCCAGCGGTTCCCAGAAGTCCACCGGTTCCCCATCGATCGAGGCGTACATCTCGGCCCCGGCGAGGCAGACGGTCGCCGGCAGTATGAACCTCAACACCGGTCCCCTGTCGGTCAACTCCAGACCGGCGGCACCTTCGGCGTTCCCGACAGCGCGGTTGCCGAGCCGGAAAGACAGGTCGTCCATCGGCCCGGAAGGCGGGACTCCCCCTGATCGGTAGCCAAGACGCCCCGGATAGTCCTGCACTGTGGTCATCGCCCCGGGCTCAAGGACCTCGACGGCCGAGGGAAACTGCTCCGGCGCTCCGGGGGTCGATGATGAGGGCAACGGCGGCGCCCCAGGCACGGACCCTTCGGTAGAACCGGCCAGATCCATCCTCCCTGCGACCTCGGATTGCCTAAACCTGGAGCCAGTCTAGGTCCGGAATCGCCCCGGGAGCCGCCGAGGCGCAAAGGATTTACCCGGACCCAGCGCGAAAAGCTACCAATGAGCTTGAAGTTTGGCACCCAAACAGTTTGACTTTGGACTGGTCGATCCCCGTATCGGGCCACACGACCGTTGCCCGATCGCCGATCCGACCTATTTGATCTATCCACGACCAACGGGACTGGAGTCTTTTCATGACCATCAAAAGGATCTTTTCAAGCATGATGTGGGTGGCGCTGCTATCAGCGTTGCTCGTTCCCACCGCCATGGCGGTTAACGACTGCGACGTATCCGGCGCGGGCGACGACGAAACCAGCTGCGAGCAGGCCTTCGAACTCGGCACGGGCGACAGTGGCGCAACCGGTGAATCCGGGAACGGCGGTGACGGAGGCGCCAGCGGAGCAGGCGGAGAAGGCGGCGCAGGCGGCATGAGCGGAACCGCCGAGGGCGGTAGCGGAAACGGCGGCAACGGCGGCGACGGACACGGCGGCAACGCCGGTAGCGGCGGCGGCAACGGCGGCGACGGCGGCGGCGGCGGGGCGGCCGGAGGCAGCGGAATGTACTCGGGCGCCACCACAGGCGGCGGCGACGGCGGCGGCGGCGATGGCGGGGCCGGCGGTAGCGGCACCTGCGACGGCAGCGGCGGCGAGACCGGAGAAGGCTGCGGTGGAGGCACGGGCGGCGATGGCCTGGGCGGCACCGGCGGCGACGGAGGCGGCGGCGACGGTGACACCGGCGACGGCGGCACGGGCGGCGACGGCGCCACCAGCGGCACGGCAGGGACCGGCGGCGACTCGGGAACCACCGGAAATTCGGGAGTCACCGGCAACGCCTGCGCCGATGCGGACAACAACACTTGTGATCTCGAGGACTAGTCGATCACCCATCGCACGAAGAAGGAGCCCCCGAAAGGGGGCTCCTTCTATTTTCGGCTGGTAAGGGGTTGACTACAGACCCTTCCCGTGGTCCTCTGTTCGGTGCTGATTTTGTTCGAAATCAAGTTGCGGTTCGGGAGGCGGATCTTTCCGGCCCGGAGGCAGTTAGACGGGAGATGTCCATGAAGCTCAGGAGGATCTTTGGGAGCCTGACCCTGGTCGCGATGCTATCGATCATGCTGGTTCCCAATGCAATGGCGGAAAACGATTGCGACGTATCGGGAGGCGGAGACGACTCTGCCGAGTGTTCACAGTCCTTCGACCTGACCACCGGGGACTCGGGTGAAACCGGGGACACCGGGGCAGGCGGCGACGGTGGCGAGAGTGGCGCCGGCGGCGACGGCGGTGCGGGTGGCAACAGCGGCGCCGCGCACGGCGGTAGCGGGGACGGCGGCAACGGTGGCGCAGGCCACGGCGGCGCGGGTGGCTCCGGTGGGGGCAACGGCGGCGCCGGAGGTGGCGGCGGTGCGGCCGGAGGGAGCGGAGCGTACGCAGGTGCAACCACCGGCGGCGGCAACGGCGGCGGAGGTAACGGGGGCCACGGCGGAACCGGGGCCTGCGACGGCAGCGGCGGCGACAACGGCAGCGGCTGCAACGGCGGCAACGGCGGCAACGGCGTGGGCGGCGACGGCGGCGAAGGTAACGGCGGAGACGCCGACTCCGGCGACGGTGGCGACGGTGGCGACGGTGGCGAGAGTGGCGCCGCAGGCGACGGTGGAGACAGCGGCGACAGCGGAGACAGCGGAGACAGCGGCTCCGCCTGTGCCGAAGCCGACACCAACACCTGCTAAGCCTGGCTACATCCAAAGAGGGGCCCCGTCACCGGGGCCCCTCTTTTTTTCTTTCATTGCGCCTCTACGTGCTCCGGGCTCAGAACTCGATCTGGGACCCCCGTCCGGACTCCAGAGCCCGCCGGTAGACCAGGATCGCAACCGCGATGTCCTGGATGGCCAACCCCGTGGAGTCGAAGATGGTGACCTGCTCATCGCTGGTCCGACCGGGCACCAGCCCGTTCACCACATCGGGCAGGGTGGCGGCCAGGTCCGCCTCGGCCAACAGGCCCTGCGTGATCGCTACGTTCACCTCACCGCCGTGGACGGCCTGATACAACTCATCCACCACCACCCGGGAGCTGAGGAGCAGCCGGGGGTCCAACTCCTGTTTGCCGGGCCCGTCGGCACCGACTGCGTTGATGTGGGTCCCCGGCCTCACCGCGCTCGCCGGGAACAGCGGACTCCTTGAAGGGGTTGTGGTGCAGACAACGTCCGCTCCGGCGCACTCTGCCGCGGATCCCGCCACCATGAACGAGACGGTGGGATGGGCGGCACCCATCGACCGGACAAATTCGTCACGCCGGGCGGCGTCCTGATCGGGTGCCCAGACGGCCACCTCACAGATGGCCAATTGGGACGCCACCGCGTCAAACTGATAGCCGGCCTGAACCCCAGCTCCCACCAAACCCAAGGACTTTGAGGCGGGGCGGGCGAGGTAGCGGCAAGCCACACCGGATGCGGCTCCCGTTCGGACCGCCGTGAGGGTCGTCGCCGCCATCATGCACACCGGGATCCCGGTTTCCTGGGAGAACAGCAGGTAAGTGCCGACCACGGCAGGCAGCCCACGTGCCGGGTTGTGTTCATGGGAGTTGATCAGCTTCACCCCGGCAAACTCGCTGCCGAAGGCCGCAGGCATTGCTCGGAGGTCTCCGCGGTGGGCGGGGAATTCTAGGTAGACCTTGGGCGGCATCTGAGCCAGCCCCTTGCCGAAGTCTGCAAATGCAGATTCGACGACGTCGACCGCCTCGGACGTGTCCACCAGTTGGGACACGTCCGAGTCGGCGAGCAGCAGCAGTTTCATATCGCTTCGAACTGCTGCTTGAACTTCGTTTTGTTACTTGAACTCGACGCTGGCGCCGGCTGCCTCGAGCTGGGTCTTCGCCTTCTCGGCCACTTCCTTGGCGACCTTCTCCAGGATCGGCTTCGGGAACGCCTCGACCAGATCCTTGGCTTCTTTCAGGCCAAGCTGGGTAAGGGCGCGGACCTCTTTGATGACCTGGATCTTCTTGTCGCCGATAGCCGTGAGGACAACATCGAACTCGTCCTGCTCCTCGGCCTCGGGTGCCGCTCCGCCACCGCCGCCGCCACCGGCGCCGGGCGCTGCCGCCATCATCTGGGGTGCCGCGGTAACACCGAACTTCTCTTCGAACGACTTCACGAACTCGCTGAGCTCAAGAACCGTCATCTCGCCGATTGCGTCCAGCAGATCGCCTGCAGATACCTTTGCCATTTGTTCCTCCTACGCTTGAGTCTCGGCTTCGCCGGACAAACCTTCGTTGGTTGAGTCTTCGGATGCTGCGGGTGCCTCGGGCTCTGCTGCACCTTCGGTGGATGCGGGTACCTCCGGCGCTGCGGCCGGAGTTTCGCTTCCCCGCTGCTGCTGCAACGCGTACAAGGCGTTGCCCAGGTTCCCGAGCGGTGCGTACAACAGGCTGCCCATCTTCTGTACCGGAGATATAAGCAAACCTGCCAGCTGAGCCAGGAGCACCTCACGGGGTGCCACTGAAGCCAAAGCCTTGGCCTGACCGGCGTCAAGAATTTTGCCGCCGAGAATGCCGCCCTTAACCACCAGGGCCGGGTACTTCTTCGCTACCTCATCGAGGCTCTTAGCGGCAAGCACGGCATCGCCCTTCACAAAGGCAATTGCCGTCGACCCCTTGAGTAGCGGGATCAGCTCTTCCATGTTGGCCTCGGTCGCAGCAATTCGACCCAGGGTGTTCTTGACCACGCCGAAGTTGGTGCCGGTTTCGGCCAGACTGCGCCGTACCTGCATCATCTCGCCGACTTTGAGGCCGGTGAACTCGGCCAGCAATGCAGCATCGCTGGACTCGAGCTTCTCCCTGAGCTCCTTCACCGCCGCTACCTTCTGGGGTTTCGGCATAGCGCTCCTTACTGTTCCTAAAACGCGAAAAACGACCCGCCGCGGACGACAGATCGCTCAGTTGAATGCAGATTCTGTTCGCCTCAACAGGCCTCCCATGGGGAGCTTAAAGGGCGCTCCTAGTCACAAGAGTTCACAAGAGCGCCGACTACCTGCCGTCTACGGCATGACCAGAGTACCATCTGCCGCTTTTGGTCGCCCCGGGGATTCTGTTTGGGCACACAGGGAATAGACTTGGTGGCATTCGCCTCTGTCGGAGGTTCAATGACGCCAAGTTTCGATCTGCACGTCACAACCGAAGATCCTGCAACGGTCATATCTTTGATCGGCGATCTCGATTACCACACGGCTCGGAACCTGCGGGAGAAGATCCTGGAACTTCACTCTCAGGGCGTCAACAACCTGGTTCTTGACCTGGCCAGCTTGGAGTTCATCGACTCAAGCGGGCTTTCGGTCCTGGTGGCCAGCCTTAAGCGGCTAAGAGTCTCCGACGGTGATCTGACCCTAAGGTCCGTGTCCGATCAAACCCGGCGAGTCCTAGAGGTCAGCGGCCTCTCCCGGGTCCTCACAATCGGATAGCGGATGGCGGAAGGCCCGACCACTTGAGCGTCCCCTCTAAAGGCATCGACGACGGGGCCCCTCTCTCCGGCGCCGACCTCGCCGCAACCCTCAATGCGGTCAACGACGCGATCACCGTCCAGCGCCCCGACGGGACGCTGGTCTGGGCGAACGACGCCGCAGCCCGCATGCTCGCCTACGACTCGCCGCAGGCAGTCCTCTCAGCCCCCCCTTCCGAACTCCTCTCTCGCTTTAACGTCCTGGACGAGGAGGGCAAACCCTTCCCCCTTGAGCAGTTGCCCGGCCGGCTGGTCCTCAACGGACTGCCGGCACCAGAGACTCTTCTGTCGTGGAGATGCGGGGACAGCGAAGCAATTCACTGGTCCCTGGTCCGGGCGACCCCGGTAACCGGTCCGGACGGCGAGATCCGATTCGCCGTCAACGTTTTCCGTGACGACACAGCCCGCCAGTCCGCAATTCAGTCGCTTCAGCGAAGCGAAGGGCGCCTGGTGCTCCTGGCGTCCGCCAGCAGGGCGCTCCTAAGGGCATCGTTAGATCCGGTTGAAATTGCCCAGAGCCTGACCGAGGTGTGCGTTCCAGGACTCGGAGACCTTTGCGCCGTATGGGAGTCGAACCCCAGCGGCGAGACCCGCAAGATCGCGATTCGGTCCGTGGAACCGGGCCAACTCGCCGACCCGGACGAGACACCGGCGGATGTTGTAGCCGCTCTATCGGGAGAATCGACACTGAGCGTTGGCGAAAGACACGATCGCTTCTCCCGTGTCGCCGTACCTATCCCGGGTCCGGACGGTCCGCTCGGGGCGATCCTGCTGGTCCGGCACCGTTCACGGGCAAGGTTCGTTCACGAGGACCTGGAGCTAATCGAGGAGGTGGGACGGCGGGCCGGAGGCAAGATCGAGAATGCAAACCTGTACGCCGAGCGCTCCCGCGCAGCCGCTATTTTGTCTCAGTCACTGGTCCCGGCTGAGATCCAGGAGGTACCCGGCCTCGATGTATTCGGTTTCGTGCGGCCCGCCGCATCGGGTGTCGGAGGCGACTTTTACGACGTTGTATCTCTCGCCGACGGCAGGTCCCTGCTTTTGATCGCCGACGTCTGCGGCAAAGGCGTCGAGGCCGCTGCGTTGACGGCGATGGCTCGCTACACACTCCGCACCCTGGCCCAGTACCACGCCAGTCCCGCCGAACTTCTGGCAGCGGTCAACGAGGCCTTGGTGGATCAACTCCCCGATGGTCGGTTCTGTAGCCTTGCCTGCGGCGCCTTCGGCCCCTCCCCTAAGGGCATCCGGGTGACCGTGGCGGTGGCCGGGCATCCCAAACCTTTCCTGATACGCAAGTCCGGCGCCATCGAGACCTGCGGTAAAACCGGCCTGCCTCTGGGGATCTTCTACCGGCTGGACCTGATAGAAGAGGACGTGGTGCTGGAAGCCGGAGATGCGTTCCTGCTGGTAACCGACGGCTGCGTCGGAGAGGGTGGAGTCTGGGACCCGGTACTCAGCGAAGCGCTCTCGCAAGCCTCTCCCGGGTCCGCAAAAGAACTGGCGAAGCTCGTGGAAACGGTGGCAATGGGCGTACAACCCGACCACCCCGACGATATTGCTGCCCTGGTAGCGAGGTTCCCCGGAGACTAACCGGCGTGAGTTTCTCCGGTCCGAACACCAGCCTTGTACTCCGGCCAGGGGACTGGGCGCCCCCCTTCTGCTTGGTGTTCCAGTTCCGCCAGCACCCAGTTGCGGAAATCGACGACGTCTGCGGGGCTGGCGAGCGTGAGCAGGTGTTCGCCCGCCCGGCAGTATTCGTCGGCCTCCTCCAACATCCGGCCGAAATCACGGGCGGCGGCACCGATAGCCCTGGGCGCCTCCAAGGTCAGATCGATCGAGGCGTCTCCACGACCGGCCGCAGCCTCAATCTCCGCCCGACCTGCTGCTCCGAACGATTGGAAACGGCGATCCAACTCCGCCGCCAGAGCAATCAGCCGCCCGGGGACGCTGGCTCGGTCCGCTTGCCCCTGTTCGACGAGCATCCGGAACTCCCGCCGCAGTCCGTCCTGGTGCTCCGCGCTGCGCGCCTGGATTGCCAGCGGCATCCCTATCAGTCGCACGGTTACGAGTTCAGCGGGAGCATCCTCCTCGCTCAAGATGGCTCCATGCCGGAACCCGCCAGCCGGCCGGTTGGGTTGGTATTGCCACCGTCAAGAGATCCCGACGCCGGCCTGCGGAACTCCGAGGACGCCCTGGTCGCACGAGGCCTCGGCGGCGCCTTCTCCCGGCGAGCCTGCTCTTCGTCGGCAGCCCGCCCGGTTCCGAGTTCAAACCACACCACCTTGCCGCCGGCCACCGGATAGGTTCCCCAGGCGGCCGCCAGCGCATCGACGATCACCATGCCCCGGCCGGTGGTAGACGTCTCCGAGTAATTTCTGACGACAGGGATTGCCGGGCTGGAGTCGCGGACTTCGGCCCGGACCCGCAAGTCATCGACGGTCAGGGTCAATACTGCGCCTTCGCCGCCATGCAGAAGGGCGTTCGTGACAAGCTCGCTTATCAACAGGGTCGCATTGTCGGCGAGACCGGTGAGCCCGCAGATTGCGAGTTGGTCGCGAGCAAACCGGCGTGCCTCTCCGATTCCCGCAGAAATCGGAGGGATCTTCAACTGTGCCTCGAAATCCGGCAACTTGGTGTCCTGAATCTTAGATGGGAACGGTCCGCCGCCCTACACACTTAGCGGTATCTTCGCCTAAACCACCCCCGGCATCAATTATGGCCGGACGGCGCATTCCCCTCCTACCCAATTCAGCGAATGCGAACCCTCAGCCCGCGTCTGCCTCAATTTCCAGCTTCTTGGCGGACGTGGGATCGATCCGTACCCCGGGGCTCATGGTCGATGAGACCGCCATGGTCTTGATGTACTTGCCTTTGGACGCAGCAGGCTTGACCCGGATGATCTCGTCTACCACCGTCAGGTAGTTGGCCGCCAGGTCCTCCAAGGGGAACGAGGCTTTTCCGATTATGGCGTGGACATTGGCCTGCCTGTCGGTCTTGTACTCGATCTTGCCCGCCTTGAATTCCCGGACCGTCTTGGCAACGTCGGTGGTCACCGTTCCAGACTTGGGGTTTGGCATCAGACCGCGGGGGCCGAGGATCTTACCGAGCTTCCCGACCACCGGCATCATGTCGGGGGTGGCGATGGCGATGTCGAAGTCGGTCCAGCCCTTCTCGATCCGCTCGGCCAAGTCTTTGTCGCCGACAACGTCGGCGCCGGCCTCTTCCGCCTCGCGGGCCCGCTCGGCCTGGGCGAACACTGCAACCCGCAACGTTTTGCCGGTGCCCTTGGGAAGGCTGACCGTTCCCCGGACCTGCTGGTCCGCCTTGCGGACATCCAGCCCCAACAGAATGCTCAACTCAACGGTTTCATCGAACTTGGCGGCTGCCATCTGCTTGACCAGTTCAAGCGCCTCGGCCGGCTCGTAAAGCTTGCTGCGGTCGAATTTGGCCATCGCTGCGTCGTACCGCTTGCCCTTGTTGCTCATATCTTGCCTCCCGGGTCGAAGAGGGCCCTGCGCCCTTCTCCTCCTGCCCTATAGCCGGCTCAGGGACCGGCTACTGCGTTTCCCATCGAGCGGGCAGTGCCCTCGATGGTGTTACCCGACTCAAAGGTCGGTACTAGGCCACGTTGATCCCCATAGAGCGGGCGGTGCCCTCAATGATTTTTGCGGCCGCTTCGATGTCGGTGGCGTTTAGGTCCCCCATCTTGGTCTCGGCGATCTTGCGGATCTGGTCGCCGGTCACGGTGCCCACCTTGGTCCGGTTGGGCTCGGAGGATCCCTTGTCGATACCCGCAGCCTGGCGAAGCAGGTTCGCGGCCGGGGGCGACTTCAAGACGAAGTCGAAGGTGCGGTCGTCGTAGATGGTGACTACCACCGGGATGACCATGCCCTGCTGGGACGCAGTCTTCTCATTGTACTGGCGGACAAAATCCATGATCGCCACGCCGTGGGGGCCGAGTGCGGTACCCACCGGGGGTGCCGGAGTTGCCTGCCCGGCGGGAATCTGCAACTTCGCGACTGCCAGGACCTTTTTCTTCTTAGCCATTGGTTTTCCGTTCCTTAATTAGAGCTTGGCGACCTGCTCGAAGGACAGCTCCACCGGGGTCTCCCGGCCGAACACGTTTACGAGCACCTTGAGCTTGCTTTGATCCACATTGATCTCTGAGATGGTGCCGGTGAAGTTGGAGAAGGGCTCGGTGACCACACGGACGCTTTCGCCCTCTTCGAACTCCAACCGGGGCTTGAGCTTCTCGACCGGCTTGACCCGAAGGATCTTCTCAACCTCTTTCGGGGCCAGCGGGATGGGCTTTGCTCCCGATCCCACGAATCCGGTCACACCCGGGGTGTTGCGCACCACATACCAGGAGTCGTCCTCCAGGTACATACGCACGAGCAGGTAGCCGGGGAATACCTTCTTTTGGACAACCTGCTTCTTGCCACCCTTGAACTCCATGACGTCTTCCATCGGGATGACAACCTCGAAGATCTTCTCCTCCATGTTCATGGAGTTGATTCGGGTGAGAATGCTGCCTTTGACCTTGTTCTCGTATCCGGCGTAGGTGTGAACTACGAACCAGTCTCCGGCTCGCTCGCTGAACGGAACCTCGAAATCGTGGTCACGGGCCTCGGCCGCTTCAGCGGCCTCCGCCGCCTCTTCGCTCTCCGAGTCGTCCGGCTCGACCTCAGGGGATGCCCCGTCCGAGACAGAAGCCTGACTGTCCTCATCGCTTGCCGGCTCATCGGTCACAGCAAGACCTTGATCTTCAGCCAAATTACCTGCCTCCTCGGTCGATCAAAAACAGGACTCCCTTGAGAGCCACATAATCGATTCCTGCGATAACGATCATAAAAAACATCACGGTTACCAGCACCACGACGCTGTACGTGATGACTTCCTGCCTGGTGGGCCAGGCAACCCGTCCCAGCTCCCCCCGGACCTCCTTGAGGAAGGTGAGGGGCTTCGTCCGCTTCCGGCTGGGGGCGGTGGGGGCCCGCTTCAAGCGATCTGCAGCGCCTTCGCGCTTTTTCATCGCCCTCTTCATCTCCCGGTTTACTCCGGTTCCGGTACCGTCGGCTGCCGGATCGTCCGCCTTCGTGGCCTTCGCCTTCGCTGCCGCCCTGGGCTCCTTGTCAGCCTTGGCGGTTGCAGTGGAGGACCGCGTTGAACGGGCGGCCGGCTTGGCGGCTGCACCCTTGGCCCCCGGCTTGGCGGATGCCCGGCTGGCCGGCCGGTTGGCCGCGCTGCCCGACCGTCCGTTGGGTTTACCTCCGCCGGTCGACGCGCTTTTGGCGCGCGCGCCCGCCGGCTTGCTGCCGCTGGCCGGTTCTACGGCCTCTTTGCCCTTCTTGTCGCCATCTGTTGCCATGCTTGTAACTCCGACGGTATAGGGATTAGTTGAATCCGGCAGGCCCGGAGGGACTTGAACCCCCAACCCCCGGTTTTGGAGACCGGTGCTCTACCAATTGAGCCACGGGCCTATCAAACGGCACACACCAGTGCCCGTGCAACCGATTAAGTATAGGCGATCGATCGTTCGGCGAGACAAGCTCCCCGGGTGGACACTACTACCCCGCCCGAACAGTGTATGGCCTCGGGGTGGGAAGAGGTCAAGACGCAACAACAAGAGGGTGCCTGAGGCACCCTCTTGTTTTTCTTTCTTTTGCCCTGCGATGGCTACGCTGTGGGGCGATTCACCTTGCCGACAATTCCGGCCAGCACACCCGCTACCACTACTGCGGTGCCGAGGGTGGCTACGTAGCCGTAGATGCTCTCGGAGAGCGCACCCGCCAGGAAGTAGGCGGCGAGACCTCCGGTTGCACCCAGCGCGACATCCCACAAGATGCTGGAGTCCTTGAGAAAGACTCCCTTGATGAAGATGCCGGCGGCGATACCGAGGACCACTGCGGCGAGAACTTCCATTCGAAACCTCCTGCTCTTTCGGGCTCCCCCCCGGCCGGCGGCCGGAGCGTTTCCCGAGTTCCAAGTGCCGGATATGACGCCTTATCCGCAGGTTGGTTACAAAACGAGTTCTACGCCGCCGCTTTCACTCCGTGTTTTCGGGTCCGTCCAAACAACAGTGCACCGGCCAGCATCGCGAGCCCAAGAGCCGAACCGGTAGCCACCCTGTGCTCGCCCAGTTGCCGGGAAGCCCCCGTGGTGACCCGGCCCATCTGCCTTCGAGCCCCCTCTACGACGGCACGCCTACGTGCGGTCTCGGCGACCCGTTCGGTGATCGCGCCCAACAGCCAGGAGGGCGGTTGGATGTCTGCCGTGGCAAGGGAGCCTAGTCCGGCCGAAAGAGCCCGGAACTCCGAAAGCTCCGCTTTGCACTCCTCACAACCTTCAAGATGCCCGAGGACCTCGGGCGGAAACTTCTGTTCGTCGAATGCCGGGAACAACTCCCTGGCCTTTACACACTCCATCGCATCTGCCTTTTCACTCATTCCGCCGCCAATTCGTCGTGCAGCATGATTCTCAGTTTTTGGCGGGCCCGGAACAACCTCACCCGGGCGGTGCCCTCCTGAATCCCAAGCTGCCCAGCGATCTCCTCGAACGCCATCCCGTAGACGTCTTTCATGACGACGACGGTCCGGTAGTCCTCGGGCAACGATGCGATTGCCGAATCCAGCCTCGCCTTGAGCGAGTGCTGCTCAGCAGCTACCGCGGGATCCGAGGAGTCCGCTGCGGGCATGAGGCTCCAGTCCTCTTGCTCCATACGAACCTCGACGTTCCTGCGGGACCTGCGGCGCAGCAGCGTGATTGCGACGTTGGAGGTGACCCGATAGAGCCAGGTGGAAAACTTGGCCTCCCCCCGGAATTGCTTGATCACCCGCAGGAGCTTGATGAAGACATCCTGGGTAACTTCGGCGGCATCTTCCGGGTTGCCCACAATCCTCAGTGACAACGAGTACACCGAAGCGTGGGACAAGCGGATCAACTCCTCAAACGCGGCTTGGTCGCCCTCTTGGCATGCTTTGATGACACTGTCGGGGACGTCCAAAATGGTTGCCTAGCCCCATGACGCGCAAAGCGCCCTGAACGTTACAGGGCGCTTCGCGTGAAGCTGGCTATTCAGTTTGCTGCGGACGGACGACGTGGCGCCCTTTCGGAAGACCTCGACTACCTGGTCTCCCGGTGAGCGGTGTGAAGCCTGCACCATCTGCAGTACTTCTTAAGCTCCATCCGGCCTTGCTGCTTTTGGCGGTTCTTGGTGGTGATGTAGTTGCGGCGCTTGCACTCCTGGCACGCCAAAGTCACATGCGGCCGCTTGTCGCTCTTGGCTGCCATTTTTCTACCGTCCCTACTTGATGATCTTGGTCACACGACCGGCGCCGACGGTCCGTCCACCCTCACGGATGGCGAACTGCAGGCCCTCGTCCATGGCGATGGGCTGAATCAGCTCAACGTGCATGATCGTGTTGTCGCCCGGCATGACCATCTCGATGCCCTCCGGCAGCGTTACCGCTCCGGTGACGTCGGTGGTCCTGAAGTAGAACTGCGGCCGGTAGTTGTTGAAGAACGGCGTGTGGCGTCCACCTTCGTCCTTGCCCAGAACGTAGACCTGAGCGTCGAACACGGTGTGCGGGGTGATAGAGCCCGGCTTCGCCAGGACCTGTCCGCGCTCCACGTTGTTCTTGTCGATACCACGCAGCAGTGCACCGATGTTGTCGCCTGCTTGACCGGAGTCGAGCAGCTTGCGGAACATCTCGACGCCGGTACAGACGGTGCTCTGCACCTTGTCCTTGATACCGACGATCTCGATGGTCTCGCCAACCTTGACCTGACCACGCTCTACACGACCGGTAACCACGGTTCCCCGGCCGGTAATCGAGAAGACGTCCTCAATAGGCATGAGGAACGGCTTGTCGATGTCACGGGTGGGCTCAGGAATTGCGGTGTCACAAGCTTCCATGAGTTCCATGATCTGAGCCTGCGAATCCGCGTCGCCCTCGAGCGCCTTCAGCGCCGAGACACGGACAACCGGAAGGTCGTCCCCCGGGAAGTCGTAGGAGCTGAGAAGCTCGCGAACCTCGAGCTCCACCAGGTCCAGGATCTCCGGGTCATCGACCATGTCGCACTTGTTCATTGCTACGACGATGTAAGGCACACCGACCTGCCTGGCCAGCAATACGTGCTCACGGGTCTGAGGCATAGGACCGTCCGCCGCCGATACGACAAGAATCGCGCCGTCCATCTGGGCTGCGCCGGTAATCATGTTCTTGATGTAGTCGGCGTGACCCGGACAGTCGACGTGTGCGTAGTGACGGTTTGGCGTCTCGTACTCAACGTGGGCGATGGTGATTGTGATGCCACGAGCCTTCTCCTCAGGCGCCTTGTCAATCTGATCGAAGGCAGTGAAGAAGTTGCCCAGGCCCTTGTCCGTCAGGGTCTTGGTAATAGCGGCCGTGAGCGTCGTTTTGCCGTGATCGATGTGTCCGATGGTTCCAATGTTGAGATGCGGCTTGTTCCGCTCGAACTTCGCCTTTGCCATGCCTACTTCCCTTCCGGCTACCTGTTAGCCTCGTTTATTCACTTCTCTAAACAATCTAGTTCTTACTAAGAGAGTACCTAATCCTTGGCTTCCCGCGTACGTATGACGAGAGTCCAGTAGCGGCGGGCGGAATCGAACCGCCGACACAGCGATTATGAGCCGCTTGCTCTGCCTCTGAGCTACGCCGCCAAGTTGCTTCCCAACCTGTTACTCGTACAAAGTCATTAGAACCGCTTGAGCCCTCTCGCGGAATCGAACCGCGGACCTACGCCTTACCATGGCGTCGCTCTACCGACTGAGCTAAGAGGGCACAACGTCTGAGGGCCAACCACTCCGCCCGAAACCGGGTTTCGAGGCGCCTCCGGCGCATCAGTCTAACTAAGACCTGAAAAGCTGTCGGGCGCGGCTTCAAAGACAGACCCAACCAGTGTAGGGCCACAGTGCAAGTCGCGTAACGTCGGGGAGAGGATTTTTCTCCGCGGAGCCCGGATAAACCGGGAGTAGGCTGGTCCGGTGATCAGGACCAGGGTCTACAGAGACGGAAAGTTGTTTGCCGAGGACGGCGACCCGGGCTTGATCTCCGACTACCTGGCCAAACCGGATTTCGTGGTCTGGCTCGACCTGGTCCACGCCTCGCCGGAGGAGCTCGGACTGTTCCAGGAGGAGTTCGGGCTCCATCCCCTGGCGGTCGAGGATGCTGCTCACTCCCACCAGCGGCCAAAGGTGGATCGCTACCGTCATCATCTTTTTGCCACGGTGTACGCCGCCCGGCTGACGACGCCCCCGGACCAGCAGGCCCCCGGATTGCACGATTCGCTTCGCCACCAGTTCGAACTGGAAACGGCCGAAGTGGACGTGTTTGCGGGCAACCAGTACCTGATCACCGTCCGGAAGGACCCGGTGTGGAACATCGAGCCGGTACTGAAGCGCTGGGATGAAGGCGAGAGCCTCCTCGACTACGGGGTCAGCTTTATGCTCCACGCGCTCCTCGACGAAATCGTGGACCAGTACGCGCTTGTCACCGGGCAGATCGAGGAGCGTCTGGACGAAGTTGAAGAGGCCCTACTGCGGCAAGAGCCCACCGGCGACCTGCAGAGGGATCTTCTGGAGTTGCGCCGGGCGGTGGTGGGCCTCAGGCGGGTCGTCCTCCCGTTGAGAGAAAGTTTCCACACCCTGATGGAAAGCCCGATCCTGTCGATCTCGGAGGAGATGAAGCCGTACTACGGCGACATCAAGGATCACGTCCTGCGGGTCGGAGGCGACCTGGAGGCCCTTCAGGAACTGCTGCTGAACGCCATCCAGCTAAACATGTCGATCTCGTCCAATCGCCTGAACATCATCATGAAACAGCTCACCGGATGGGCGGCGATCATCGGAGTCAACACCGTCATAGTCGGCATTTACGGCATGAACTTCCGGTTGTGGCCCGACGGGCGCAATCCGCTCGGCTTTTGGATAGCAATAGGGGTCATGCTGATCACCTCCGCCACCTTCTACGTCTACTTCAAGAAGAAGGACTGGTTGTAGCCGGCGGGTTTTCGCGAAGTTGTCATCTGCGAGGGCTAGACTCCGTTTATGTCCAAAACACCGAACAACAAGCGTCGCGCGAACGGCACCACCACCTCCGATTTCGGCGTCGGAGCCCGGGAGAACCATGACGCCAGCCCTTTCTATGCCCGTTTCGTAGCACCTGAGTTGAGCCGGGAAACCTCCATTGCCCGGCAGTCCCGGCTGGACGAAATTATTGTCGGCGACGCCCGCCGGATGGATCTGGTGGCCGACGGCTCGGTCGCCCTGGTGGTTACGTCGCCCCCCTACTTTGCCGGCAAGGAGTACGAGTCCACCTTGGGGGAGGGGCATGTCCCGGCCACCTACCTGGAGTACCTAAAAATGCTCGAGGAGGTTTTTGCCGAGTGTGTCCGCAAGCTTGAGCCCGGAGGCCGGATCGCCGTCAACGTTGCCAACCTCGGACGCAAGCCCTACCGGTCGCTGTCGTCGGACGTCATCACCATCCTTCAGGATCGTCTCCGCCTGCTGTTGCGGGGGGAGGTGATCTGGCAAAAAGCCCGTGGATCCTCCGGTTCCTGTGCATGGGGGTCGTTTCAACGGCCGGCGAACCCGGTTCTGCGGGACCTTACCGAACGGGTGATCATCGCAAGCAAAGGTCGTTTTGACCGGGCGTTGAGCGCCAAAGAGCGAGAGGAACACGACTTTCCCTCCACCGCCTCGCTATGGAGCGACGAGTACATGGAGGCGACCACCGACCTTTGGGAAATCCCGTCGGAGAGCGCCACCAGGGTCGGGCACCCGGCCCCCTTCCCGGTCGATCTCCCAAAAAGGCTGATCCACCTCTACACGTATAAAGGGGATCTGGTCCTTGATCCGTTCATGGGGTCGGGCACCACCGCGGTCGCCGCCATCCGGACCGGCCGGCACTTTTTCGGCTACGAGATGGACGAAGCTTACGTGCAGCGCTCCCGGGGACGGGTGGAGCGGGCCCGGGCCTCCGAGGCCCTCCACGGGGAAGACCCCGAGCAGCTTCGGTTCGAACTTCCCGCCACCCGCCTGCCCGCTACCCAGGACATGGGATTCCAGCAGCGGGCCGTGGCCGAGGGACGGGCGGCCAAGCAGATCGCCGAAGCCATCCTGCTGGATTGCAAGTTCGAATTCATCGAGAACAACGTGCGTCTGCCCTCCGGAGTGGAGGTCAACTTCCGGGCCAAGGACCGGACCGGGGGGACGTGGTTATTCGACGTTTCCGGAGGGTTCACCAGCAACCGTCCCGGGCTGAAGCGAACCGACACCCTGTGGAAGGCGCTCGGCAAGGCGGCAGTGCTTCACGAAACCCTTCCGGACACCCCGCTGGTACTGCTGACCACCGACACGCCGCCCAAAGGCAGCGCCGGGGACGCCGCCCTACGGGTGGTCCTGGGCGACGGCAAGCCAATCACAGATGTGATCTCGATGCGGTCCCGCCTGGACCGTGCCCGTCTCTATAGCTACGCCGAGAACGGGCGGAATCCGGATCCCCTTCCCGCGCCGGAGGCCGACCCGGGTTTTGCGAAGATAGATCCGGTTCCGGGCCCCCGGGTGGCAGCCATGGGCCGGACGAGCAACAACGGGCGGGTCACCAAGAAGCTTTGAACCGCTAAGAAGCCCGGTTCGGCGAGGGCCAGGGGGCGATGTCCTGCCACCGCTGGTCGGTGTTCCGCAAGGTGTCGACTATGTGATCGATCGCGCTGGCAACGTCGGCGAACAGGCTGGCGTCCTCGGCAAAACTGACGAGCACCTTTCCTTTAACCGCCCCGGTCCCCACGTCCAGCCGCCGGGTTACCCGCGACTTGGAAGTCATGACCAGATCGTGGGTGGACCACACCGCCCAGCGGTCACCGGGCAGGTCACGCACCAGCAAAAAAGCGTACTTTCCGGCGTCAACAAGTTTGCGCAACGCCAGTTCATCCAAGATCAGCAGGTCCTTCTCTTCAACGTCCGGGCGGTACCGGCCCCACCCCCGGTACACCTGTCGTTTGGTCTTGAGCTCGACCTCCAGCAACCGGCCGCCGGGGCCGACCAACTGGTAGTCCAGGCGGTCGGTGGATGAGGTTGAGCACTGGAGCATCGCCAGTTCCGGGTGGGCCGCCAACTCGTTGCGGACGTCGGCCTCCAGTTGATGGCGCTCCCGAAGATCAGTCTTCCAGTCGGACGGCAGTCGATCACGCATCGGCGGGCTCCTCATCGAACAACTCGGGTTGGGCAAAAACTCCGGTCCGCCAGATCGACGGAAGTGGGTCGGACGGTGGCGGGGACTCGGTCAGGTGGCGACGGAAGCGCTGGAACCCGGCCAGGTCCCCCACCGTGGCCGTCACGTCGAAGATGTCGGTGTGCAGGTCGGCAAGGATTTTGCCCGCCCGGCTCGCCGGGTCGGGAAGGTGGGAGGTCACCACCAGAATTGGGAGTTCGGTCCTCCGGGCGATCATCATCGCCCGGCAGCCCATCTTGAGAACCGTGTCGTTGCGCCGGAGTCCAGCGCGAGGGCCATCGTCCGGGGTGCCCCGAGCCAGGAGTACGAAGCGGGCTCCGTTCTGCCCCCGGATCAGGCCGTCGGCCGGATAGCTGTCGAAAGTCAACCGGCCGGGCTCCAACTCTCCGCCGGCCTGGACGATCCACTCCCGCGCCATATCTTTGAAATCGGCTCCGGCGGCCGAGGCCAGCGCCTGGAAAGCGGCATAGACGGAAGGCAGGTTTTCGTAGGGGTCATCGATAGCCGGAGGAACTTCGAAGAGCTGGGTCATGCGCTCCTCCTGGTCGCCCGGCTGTCCCCGGCTCGAGATCCAGATCCGGCCATGCGGGCTAGCACGGCGGATGGATCGAATACAAAACTTGCGCCGGGGACCGACACCCGGGCCCGGAGGTCTTCCGCGCCCACTACTTCGACCTCCCCTCCCCCTGCACTGACCAACAGGTAGTCGTCCGGGGCGGCCGAGATGTCCAGCGACCCGACGGCCGCGCCCAGCTGCCCGACGTCGGCGCCCGACCGGCCGAAGTGCCCGAGGGCCGCCAGCTTCACGACGTCGGGCGGTCCGTAAATACGACGGCCCGGCCTGCCGACCCCGGCTTCAACCGAGGGCTTAACCCAACCCTGGCGTGCCCAGTAGTCGAGCTGGCGGTAGGTGATGTTGGCGAGCTCCGCCGCCTTCGGGCCGCTGATTGCGTGAGGGGCATCTGGTGTAATCACATCGCCCATTACACGACATCAAGTTCATGTAGTCAAGCACTCATTCGGAGAAAAATGCCCGATGCCCGTGGCCCCGAGCGCGGTGCGGCCGCCGGTGCTTAATGCACGGCGGCCGCATGTGTTGGGGTGGTGGGAGAAGGATTCGAACCTCCGAAGCTTACGCAACCGGTTTACAGCCGGCTCCCTTTGGCCACTTAGGTATCCCACCTGGGTGTTGGGCAGGTAACTCGGTCGTGGTTTGCGGGTCCCGGTGTCACGCTGCAGCATTAGGATAACAACAAGAATCGACGAATCTGGGGGCACAGTGGCACAAGCATCTTTTGACGTGGTCAGCGAAGTCGACAACCAGGAGGTTATGAACGCCCTGGATCAGGCGCGACGCGAGATTACTCAGCGCTTCGATTTCAAGAACACCGGCACTGAAATCGACCACCAGGGCGAGCAGATCAACATCCGGTCCAACTCCGAAGGCCGGGTTCAGGCGGCGGTGGACGTTCTCAAAGAGAAAATGGTCCGCCGCAACGTATCGCTCAAGGCGCTGTCCGAAGGCAAGATCGAACCCGCCGGCGGATCCACCTTCAAGCAGGTCATCGACATAGTCCACGGCATCTCGGAGGAGAAGGCCCGGACCATCAACAAGTTCATCAAGGCGTCCGGGCACCGCGTACAGAGCCAGATCCAGGGAGACCAACTTCGGGTGTCGTCCAAATCCCGCGACGACCTGCAGGCGGTCATTACCGCCCTCAAAGAAGAGGACTTCGGCATCCCCCTCCAGTTCACCAACTACCGATAGGCGGAATCGTGACCGACCGGGACTGCATCTTCTGCGGCATCGCCGCCGGCGAGTCCCCCGCTGAGAAGGTTTACGAGGACGAAGCGGTTTTCGCCATCATGGACATTTTTCCGTGGAACCCCGGCCACGTCCTGGTCATCCCAAAAACTCACGCCGCGAACATCTGGGAGATCTCTGCAACCGACGCGGCTTCGGTCATGGAGGTGGCTCACCGGCTAGCTCCCGCGATTCGGGACGCGGTGGGGGCGGACGGCCTGAACCTGCTCCAGTCCAACGGTCGGGCCGCGTGGCAGGCGGTCGACCACTTTCACATGCACTTGATTCCCAGGTGGGACGGGGACCGGTTGGTTCAGCCGATATCCCCCGAGCCGGGCAACAAACAGGCGATTTCAGAAACGGCAACTACCATCAGGCAACGCTTGAACTGAAACCGGTGGGCTGCGGATCGACCGGTGAATCCGGTTAACGGGCCTAGCGGATCAAAGCCTGCTTGACGGGCCCCAGCACCACCGCACTTTTCGAGATGGAGTTGCCTACAAAATCGCTCATCTTCTTGTTGCGTGAACTGATGGCGTTGCGAACGTCGTCCAGCCGCTGCTCCTCAGCCTTCTGCTCGTCGGTTAGCTGCTCCTGCTCAACGGCGCCGGCGGCCGCGCTCTGCCGCGCCAATCCCAGAACCCCCAGCGTCGGGTCCATCATGGAAAACCACAGGACGTCTTCCGGCGCCTGGATTGCCGAGTTCTGCAGCAGTTTGTCAACCTCTTTGGTCACTATGATCCCGGGAAGAACGGTCTGCCCGGCGGTGTTGGGAATTCCGCCGGCCCCCTGAGCGGCGAATACGATCGCCTGCTCCTCGGCCTGCCTAAGGGCGTCGTCCAAGAACGGCTTGGGGTCACGGGCCGGCGTTCCCGGACCCCCGCCGGGATGCAACTCGAAATGCAGGTGCGGAGAACCGCCTTCGGCATTTCCGGTGTCCCCGACAAAACCGATCACGTAACCTTTCTCAACCCTCTGACCCACGACAAGACCTTTGGCCCAGCTCTGCATGTGGGCGTAGTAGTAGCCCATCCCACTGTCACCACGCAGCCAAACCGAGATCCCGCCCGCTCCCACCGTGCCCTTGGCGATGACCTTGCCCGGTTCCGAACTGACTGGGCGTGCCGAAGTCGGCGAACACGTCGGTGCCCTTGTGCAGGTGGGGGGTGGGGGTGTACCTGGGGAAACCCCAGTCATGACTGAAGTTGGTCTTGCCGGCAATGGGGAAAGGGGACACCACAGACAACAACGCCGTCTCCATTGGGATGCCCTTCGCAACCGCCGGCTGCAAATGTTCGAACAGCACGTTGGTGTTCCTGGCCGGTGAACGCCGGATCTGAGGCAAGGCTATCGGGAAGGGCTGGGACCGGGGGTCGGCGGGCTTAGCGGCCGGTGCCGGGGCGGCGGCCGGTGCCGGAGGCGGCGGTGCCGCCGGACCAGGAGCGGGTTCGACCGGGGGTGGCGGCGCTGCAGGGCTGGGGAATAGCAGGTTCAAGAGATCCCCGAGTTGGGCACTGGCCGGAACGGCGGAGAAGGCCACCATTGAGATGACCATGGCACAACAAACCGCCAGTTTCGCTGAACGCCCCACGCGGTCCTCCCAAACGGCGATAAAGGCGCCGTCGCGTGCGCTTCCGCGCGACGGCCGAAATGTTACGGAACCCTACCGCGAATTAGCCGGGGCAAGTCAAACTACGGCGAACCCATTGTCAAAAGAGGGCCCCGGGGACCCTCTTTTGATGCAATCAGGCCCGGCGGCGAGCTCTTTCAGGCCGGAAAGCCGGTCCTGGCGGCTATCTCGTCCAGCCTGCGAATCCGTTCTTCCGTGGGCGGGTGGGTGCTGAACAGGCGGGATGCGTTCTTGGCCCACGCCCCGCGCAGGGGATTGACGATGAACATGGGAGCGGCGGAGGGGTTGACGGCCATCGGAATCCTCTGAGATGCCACCTCCAGCTTTCGCAGGGCACTGGAAAGCCCTTGGGGCCTGCCCGCGATCTGTGCGCCCCGGGCATCCGCCTGGAACTCACGGGAGCGGGAGACCGCCATCTGCATGATCATTGCAGCGAGCGGAGCCACGATGCTTGCGACAAGAACACCCGCTATCCCGCCGGGGTGGTCGTCGTCGTCTCTGCCGCCACCGAACATGGCTCCCCAGCGGGCCATGGTGGCGAGAAACGAGATAGCGCCCGCAATTGTTGCCGCCACCGACGCAATCAGGATGTCCCGGTTCTGCACGTGCGCCAACTCGTGAGCCAGCACACCCTCGAGTTCCTCGGGCGTCAAGATCCGGAGGATACCTTCGGTAACCGCGACCGCCGCATGAGAAGGATTGCGGCCGGTCGCAAAGGCGTTGGGCTGCTCCGACGGGATGAGATGCAAAGAAGGCATAGGTAAGCCGGCCCTTTGGGTCAGTCGCCGGACCGAGTTGTACAACTCCGGAGCTTCAGCACTGCTCACCGGCCGGGCGCGGCTCATCTTCAGAGCGATCTTGTCCGAAAACCAGTAAGAACCCATGTTCATCAACACCGCGAAGCCCAGCCCGAAGATCGCCCCGGTCCGTCCTCCCAGCAAGTTCCCAGCAACCACCATCAGCCCCGCGAGGGACCCCAGCAGCACCACCGTCTTCATGTTGTTCTTCATGTCATCACCTCTTGAATCCAGAGTACGACCGAGGGCGTCGATAACTCGGGGAACTGCGCTTAGAAAACGGTAAAAATCGCCGGGACCAACTGTTAGCGGAGGATCCCCGATGCGTTAACTCCGTGTCAATTCTGAGCAAGGAGGGGCAAATCGGGAGTCCAACCCTTCCGTCTCGGAATACCCTTCCGCCATGGTCCCCGAACGCGAACTCCTTCTTGCCGACGACACCGTGACCGGCGCTTCCTGGTGCCGCGCACACAGCGATCTCATGGACGCCTGGCTGGCCGAACTACTCAAGGTCGCGTCCGACTCCGGCGAACCCCGGGGCTTGGCGCTGGTGGCAATCGGCGGCTACGGTCGTTCGGAGTTGTGTCCGGGCAGCGACATAGACGTGATGCTGGTCCACGACAAGATCCCCGACCTCAGATCGGTGGCCGACCGGATCTGGTATCCCATCTGGGACCAGGGACTGAAGTTGGGTCAGAGCGTGTCAACGGTCAAGGAGGCCCTGGCACTGGCCGACGAAGACCTGGACACCGCCACCGCCCTCCTGAGCGCCCGCCATGTCGCCGGAGACGCTTCCCTATCGGCCCAGCTCGGAGTTGGTGCGGGGGCTCAGTGGGAACGCAGGTCAAAACGGTGGCTGTCGCTGCTGGCCGACAGGACGGAGGAGCGGCATGCCAAGTTCGGCGAGGTGGCGTTCCGGCTGGAACCGGACTTGAAAGAGGGCCGGGGCGGGCTGAGGGACGTCCACGCCCTCGGTTGGGCCGGCGCTTCGCATCGGGTCCTGCTGGAGCACGACGCCGAGGCCCTGACCAAAGCCTACGCAGTCATCCTGGACGCCCGGGTGGAGTTGCAACGGCTCACTGGACGGCCTAACAACGTGCTTGCACTGCAAGAACAGCCGGCTGTGGCGCTGGCGCTGGGCGACAAAGACGCCGACTCGATGATGAACCGCATCGCGGAGTCGGCTCGGCTGATCGCCTGGACCAGCGATGACGCGTGGCGCCGGATCCGATCGGACCTCAGGGGCAAGGTGAGCCGGGCCGCCGGCCGGGCCCGGGTGCTCGGCAAAGGAATAGTCCTCAAGGACGGCGAGGTGGAACTGACCGATGACGCCCCCTGGTCCGACCCCCTCCTGCCCCTCAAGGTGGCCCTCGCCGCGGCCACCCGGGAGACGGTCATCGAGAGACATTCTCTGGAACGACTGGTAGCCGCCGATCCGCCCCCCGTCCCGGAGCCGTGGCCCTCGGAACTGCTGAAGCTCTTCGTCGACCTCCTGCTGGTGGGCCAGCCCGCGATCCGCGTGATTGAAGCTCTAGACCAGCGGGGCCTGTGGCTCAGGCTCCTGCCGGAGTGGAGGCCGGTTCAGGCCAGGCCGCAGCACAATGCCTACCACCTGTTCACGGTCGACCGGCACCTGCTGGAGACCGCGGCCCAGGCGTCCCGCCTGACCTCCAGAGTCAGCCGCGTCGACATGTTGATGGTGGTGGCGGTCCTGCACGACATCGGCAAGGGTTACCCGGGCGACCACAGCATCGTGGGCGCCGACTTGATCAAGACCATGACCGCCCGGATGGGCTTCCCCCCCGAAGACGTCGAGTCGTTCGGCGAAATGGTCAGGTATCACCTGTTGTTGCCCGACGCCGCCACCCGGCGAGACCTGGATGACCCGGGAACCCTAAAGACGGTGGGCGGGAAGGTCGGCAACCCTGAACGCCTGGCGCAGCTTTGGGCCCTGACCGAAGCCGACTCGCTGGCTACAGGTCCCTCGGCGTGGAGTCCGTGGAAATCGTCGCTGGTAGCCGAATTGGTGAGCCGCGTGGACCGGGTCCTCAAAGGAGCGCCGGCGGACTCCTTCTCCGGCGACGCGTTCCCCACCGATCCGCAACTGGACAAGCTGGCCCGGCCGGAGGAAATCATCGAGGCCGGTGACTCGTTGGTTACGGTCTACACCGCCGACCGGCCCGGCACCTTTAGCCGGGTCGCCGGGGTGCTGGCGTTGCACGGGCTGGATGTACTGACCGCCAGCGCCTACTCGAGCGACGACGACCGCGCTCTGGCTCAGTTCCAGGTTGCCGACCCGCGCCGGGACGTCACACCCTGGGACAAGGTCCGCAAGGACCTCGGCCTGGCACTGGGAGGCGGGCTTGCGCTGCAGGCCAGGGTCGCCGAACGGGCCCGGACCTACGGGCGCAAGAAGCCGACTACCCGCAGCCCGATTGAGGCTTCCGTGCGGTTCGACAACAACACCTCGCAGTCGGCAACGGTCGTGGAGGTCCACGCACCCGACGGCGTGGGGGTGCTCTACCGGATCACCCGGGCTCTCGTCGACCTGGACCTGGACATCCGATCCGCAAAAGTCCAGACCATGGGCGGCAAGGTTGTCGACTCTTTCTATATTCGGGGACGGGACGGCAACAAGATCGCCGACGAGTACACACTTGGCGAGCTCCAGAGGGCAATTCTGCACAGCCTGGAGGACTGACACCCCGCGTCACGCTTCGAGGGTAAGGTGACCAGATGCCCGATCCCTCCCGAAGCTTCGAAGTTGAACCGGCGACGTCCGCCGACTCCATAGCCATCGCACACCTCAACGTGTGGGCTTACCGGGAGTTCTCGGTAGACCTGGGGGCGGAAGTTTGGCCGGAAGTCGTTCGGCGGCTGACCAACTTGGATACGGCCGACGGCGACGCCGACTTCCTGGTCGTACGTGAAGACGGCAACCCGGTGGGTTCGGTGGCCTTCCGGCCGGCGGGTAGGTCGGTCAAGCCTGTGCCGGCATCGTGGGCTTCGGTCGACCTACTGGCCGTCTCCCCGGCCAACCGCCGAGCGGGCGTCGGCCGGGCGCTGGTCCAGGCCTGCATCGACCGAGCCGGCCCCGAAGCCGCAATCCTTGGAGCCATAGTGGGCGGCCACATGAGCGCGGCCCAAGGGCTGTTCTCCAGCATGGGCTTTCACCGGGAGCAGGGCTTAACCAAACGGGGCGCACCGCCCTACTGGTTCTACCGCAAAGAGCTCTAGAAGAAGTTGGCGTTCTCCGCCAGCTGACCGAACAGGTTCGGCAGGAACCCTCCTACCGTGATGACGATCGCGGCAATACCGATAGCACCGGCCAGCGACCGCGGCATCGCAATTGCCGCGGTGTCCTCCGATTTGTCGACGAACATCTTCTTGACTACCGCCAGGTAGAAGAACATGGCGATCACGGTGTTGAGGGCCATAATCACGGCCAGGACCAACCCGTCGCCTTCAATCAGAGTCTTGAATATGACGAACTTGGCCCACCAACCGGCGAACGGCGGGATCCCCGCCAGCGAGAACAAGAAGGCCGCCATGGCAACGGCCAGAGCCGGAGAGCGGCCGAACAGCCCGGCATAGTCCTCGATCAGGTACTTGCCGGTTTTGCGGCCGAATGCGGTCGCCGCCGCGAAGGCGCCGGTCTCCATAAAGGCGTAGACCAGCAGGTAGGCCACCACGGAGAAGATGATCTGGGTGTTGAGGGCACCGTCGGTAGCGCTTGCAACGCCCAGCGGGACCAGCATGTAACCCGCCTGGGCGATCGATGAATAAGCCAAAAGGCGGACGATCTGCTTCTGCTGGATGGCCACCAGGTTGCCGAAGGTCATCGTGACGATGCCTATGACCGCGAACATCGGCCTCCACATGTCGGCAAGTTCTCCCAGCCCCAAGAACATAACCTGGAACAAACCAACGAACCCCGCCGTCTTCGACGCCACCGACAAGAATGCCGCCACCGGGATCGGGGCACCCTCGTAGGTGTCGGGTACCCACCACTGGAACGGGAAGGCGGAGACCTTAAACCCAAACCCGACGATCAAAAACAGGATCGCCAAAAGGGCCACTTCGTCGATATCGGTGCGCCCGGCCAGCCCGGCCGAGATGTCCGCCAGGTTGGTGGCGCCAGTCAGTCCGTAGAACAGAGACATCCCGAAAAGCATCAACGCGGTGGACAGGACGCCGAACAAGAAGAACTTGAGTGCCGCCTCATTGGAGCGGATGTCGTACTTGCGGATCCCGGCCAGGATAAAGGCGGGAAGCGAAATCATCTCCAGCGCCACGAAAATGGCGATCAGGTCCCGGCTCGACGCGATTGTCAGCATGCCCAGGAGCGAGAACAACATCATCGTGTAGTACTCGCCGTGCGGGACGTCCTTGTCGTCGTTGAGATAGGCCTGCGACACGGCAAAGACCAGCAGGGCGGCGACACAGAAGATGATTTTGAAAATCACGGCAAACCTGTCGACCACGAACATCCCGTCCAGCGTGGTCAGGTTCTGTCCGTAGAGATTCAGGACCGCCGCCAGTGTCGCCAGCACCCCGATGAATGCCAGCGGGAAAGCCAAACCCCGTTTTTCTTTGGGAAGGAACAGGTCGATGGTCATGACGCCGCAAGCTACGAGCGTCAGCAGCAGTTCCGGGAGTAGCGCTTCGAAATTAACGTCCATTAGTGGTCGGTCACCTGAGCGACATGGGCGTCATCCCCGGAGCTACGCCCGGTGATGGTCTCGGTAAGGGCGGTGACCGAACTGGTGGTGGTGTCCATGATCAGCCGGGGGTAAAGCCCCAGAACCAGGATCAACGCCAGCAGCGGCAGCCACGCCGCGTACTCCAGCGTCTCCACATCGGCCAGCTTGACCTTCTTCCATTTCTCGGAGATTTTGCCCATGTTGACCCGCTGCAGCATCCACAAGAAGTACCCGGCCGTCAGCACGGTGCCGATAGCGCCGACAACCATAGCCCCCCGGAAGATGGTGGGGTCGAGCCCCTCAAGAGGCTGGTAGGAGGCAAGCAGCGCCATGACCTCACCCCAGAAACCGGCGAGACCCGGCAGACCCAAAGACGCGATGGCACAGAAGGCCAACAACCCCGCCATCTTGGGGATTTTCAACCCCATGCCGGCCAGTTCAGGCATTTCGTAGGTGTGGTACCGCTCTTTAATAGATCCCGCCAGGAAGAACAACATGCCGGTGACCACGCCGTGGGCGACCATGCCGAAGACCGCGGCATTGAACCCCTCGGGGGTCATTGTCGATATGCCGAGCATCACAAAACCCATATGCCCCACAGACGAGAAGGCGATCATCCGCTTCAGGTTCGTCTGGGCCAGACAACACAACGCGCCGTAGACAATTGCAATCGCCGCCAGGACCGCGATGACCGGAGCGAACTGCATCGCCGGTCCGGGAAGGATCGGGATGGCAATACGCATGAAGCCGTAGGTACCCATCTTCAGCAAGACGGCCGCCAGTAGCACCGAACCGATGGTCGGGGCCTGGGTGTGGGCGTCAGGGAGCCAGGTGTGGAACGGCCACATCGGAACCTTGACCGCGAAGCCGAGTGCCAAACCGCCGAAGATCAGGCTCGCCAAACCGGCCGGGATGTCCAAAACGCCCGACTCTTGCAGCAGCAGCATGTCGAAGGTGTGGGGGTCGGATTGGAAGTACAGCGCCAGGAAACCCAGGAGCATAAAGACACTCCCGAACAGCGTGTACAAGAAGAACTTTATGGAGGCGTACTGGCGGTTCTCGCCGCCCCAGATGCCGATCAAGAAGTACATAGGGACCAGCACCAGTTCCCAGAAGACGAAGAACAGCACCAGGTCCAGTGCGATGAAGGACCCGTTCATGCCGGTCTCGAGCAGCAGGATCAGCGCCAGGAAGGCCTTGGCGTTGCCGGGCTCCGGGATGTGCCAGCAAGCGTAAATGATGCACAGGAAGCACACCAGAACGCTCAGCACGAGCAGAGGCAGTGAGATGCCGTCGATCCCGACGTGGTAATTGGAGTCGATCGACGGGATCCAGGAAAGAGACTTTTCGAACTGCATCCCCGGTTCGCCGTGCTCGAAGGCAAAGGTTAGAGCCAGACCGACGAGCAGGGCTGCGCCCGTGGCCGCCAGGGCCAGGACCTTCTGGATGCTTTCCATTCCCTTGGGCGTCAGGACGATAACAATCGCCCCAAGCAGTGGCAGAAACACCGCCAACGTGATTCCCCACTCTTCAACCAAGTTCATAGCCCCTCCGTCTGTCTAACTAAATTCGGAAAAATACGAATGCGCCGACCAGCACGGCGACCCCGAGGAACATCGCCGCGGCGTACCGCTGCATGTTGCCGGTCTGCCAAAACTTCAACTTGCTGCCCGCCAGCCCCATAAGACCGGCCAGGTTGTTCACCCCGCCGTCGATAAGGCCCTGGTCGACGTCCCGGTACATGAAATCGCCGGTTTTGACTGCAACGATCCCCGCTGCGTTGACCGCACCGTCCAGGACCTTCATGTTGATCCAGTAGGCCGCAGCCGAGAGGCGGTCACGCACCGGCCGAACGATGAACTTCCAGTAGATGTCGTCCAGGTAGTACTTGTTGACCAGCAGCTTGTATACCGGCGCCAGGGCCGTCTTCTGCAGGTCAACCTTGACCTTGCCCAATCGGAAGATCGCCCATCCGATGCCGAAGCCTGCCAGGGCTGCGCCGGTCGACACCACCGCGATCATCATGTTGAACGGCTCGTGTTCGGAACCGGGCAGGTGCACCCACTTGCCGAACTGGTTCATCTCGCCGGGCAGACCGACCCAGCCGCCGGCAACCGCAAGCGCGGCCAGGATCATCAGCGGAACGATCATCAGCTTGGGGCTCTCGTGTGGGTGGACGTGCTTCTCGTCGTACTTCGGCTTACCGAAGAACGTGAGCGCCAGCATCCGGGCGACGTACAGGGCCGTCAGGAAAGCGGTGACCAGCATGGCAATGAAGGTGAACATGGCTGCCCCGCTGCCCTCCATCGCCTGCGTGTAGGCACCCAGGACCAGTTCGTCCTTGGACCAGAACCCTGCGAACGGAGGGAACCCGGCAAGGGCCAACCCGCCGATGATGTAGGTGATTGAGGTGACCGGCATCTTCTTGTAGAGCCCGCCCATGTCACTCATCTTGTTGGAGTGCACCGCATGGATCACCGAACCGGCTCCCAAAAAGAGCAGGGCCTTGAACCAGGCGTGAGTCCAGATGTGAAAAACGCTTGCGGTGTAGGCGTGCACTCCGAGGCCGGCGATCATGTAGCCGAGTTGGGAGATGGTCGAGTAGGCCAAAACTTTCTTGAGGTCGTCCTGCACCAGCGCCAGCAGCGCGGCGATCAGCATGGTGATCGACCCGATGATCGCCACCTCTTCCAGCGCCACCGGAGCAGCCGCGGCAAACACGGGGAACATCCGGGCCACCAGGTAGACGCCTGCCACAACCATGGTTGCGGCGTGGATCAGGGCAGAAACCGGCGTCGGGCCGGCCATTGCGTCGGGCAGCCACGTGTGGAGAGGGAATTGCGCCGACTTGCCGATGGCGCCGCAGAACAGCAGGATCGCTCCGACCGTCAGGGTGCCCTTGGCGATATCGCCTGCGGTTGCCATCTCGGAGATGACCCCGACGTTGAAGCTTTGGGCGCCCCAGAACAAAACGAAGATCCCCAACATGAACCCGACATCGCCCACCCGGGTGGTGAGGAACGCCTTGATGGCCGCCGACGAGTTCTCGTGTTTTTCCCACCAGTGGCCGATGAGCAGGTAGGAGCAGACGCCCATACCCTCCCAGCCGACCAGCATTTGAATGGTGTTGTTGGCCAGGACCAGGTTCAACATCGAAGCGGTGAACAGCGAGAGCGAAGCAAAGAAGTGGGTGACCCGCACCTCGTCGTGCATATAGGAGGAGGCGTAGAGGTGGACCATGGTGGCCACGACCCCGACCACGACAAGCAGCACTGCAGCGAGTCCGTCGACCTTGAACCCGAGTTCCAGGGTGGTCCCGGGCCCGAAGTTCATCCAGGTGACGGCCCTCTCGTAGCCGTGCCAGCCCTCGTCCGCCGCGATGTGACCGATGGTGTCAAAGAAGACCACCAGCGCGCCGGCAAGGACCGCCAGCATCGCCAGGATGCCGATCTCGGCTCCCTTTTTGGGGAATCTTTTGCCCACGCCCCAGATCACCGCGGCCGAGACCATAGGAATGATCGGGATCAGCCAGGCCATCTCCAGGGGAGCGCCGGTGGAGGCGGCAACTTCCGCTCCGTGCTCTGCCGCAGTTGCGAGAGTTGTCACCATTTGAGCAGATTCACCTCATCCAGAGAAACCGTGAAGCTGTTGCGATAGATCAAAAGAACGATGGCCAACCCGACGCCCAACTCGGCCGCCGCGATGGCGATCACGAACAGGGCAAAAACTTGCCCTATCAGCCGGTCCCCCTCCAGCGCGCCGTTGAAGGCGATGAGGTTGAGGTTTACCGCGTTCAGCATGATCTCGATCGACATCAAGACGATGACCGCATTCCTTCGGGCCAGCACACCGTAGACGCCGACACAAAACAAGAAGGTGGTCAGGACCAGGACCCAGTTCAGAGGCATTCCCTAATCCTTTTTCGCCAGGAAGACGGCGCCCACCAGGGCAGCCAGCAACAAAACGGACACTACCTCGAAGGGCAGGACGAACTTGGTGAAGATCTCGGTCCCCAAAGCTTCGGTGTTGCCGCTCTGCCGGTCCAGACTGATCGTCCGGCCGTCGAAGAACCTCCACAGCACCGGAGCGGTGACCCCGAACAACACCAACGCCACCGGACCCGCCACCCAACGTTGCTGACGGTCCAGGGCAGTCTTGCCGATCTGCGCCCGGGTAAGCATCAGCCCGAAGAGCAACAATACGATCACGGCTCCGACGTAGATGAGCACCTGCACCCAGGCGACGAACTCCGCCGTAAGCAGCAGGAAGATGATCGCCATACCCATCAGGGTCACCACCAGGTAGAGGGCGGCGTGCACCAGGTTCTTGTTGGTCACCAGGCGCACCGCGGCGAAACCCGAGGTGGCGGCGACCACCAGAAAGATGAGTCCCTGCACGCTAAGACCCTTCCTTGGCCGGGGCGGCAGTCGGGAGTGGTTTGACCTCGGGGCCCATCGCACCCAGCTCCAACTCAACCGGAGGCGGCACGTTGTACATCCACTGGCTCAACTTGTCCATCTCGTGGGTGAGCCCTACTACGTCGTGTTCGGAGTAGTTGTCCTCCTGGCCCCAGAAAAGCGCGTCGTACGGACAGACCTCCACGCAGATGCCGCAGTACATACACAGGGCATAGTCGATGGCGAACCGGTCCAGGACGTTGAACTTCTTCGCCCTCTTGCCGGCAACGCTCTCCCGCGCCTCTTTGTGTCCTTCTATATAGATGCACCAGTCCGGGCACTCGCGGGCGCAGAGCATGCACACCGTGCAGTTCTCCTGCTTGAGTGCGATGACGCCACGCGACCGTGCCGGCAGCTCGTCGACAACGTCCGGGTATTGAATGGTGATTGCGGGCTTGAGCATGTGGCGCAACGTGATGCCCAGGCCCTTGATAAGACCTATGCCGTACGTCGTGCGCTTGGCCTCGCCCGGCGAAAGAGTTTTTATCTCTTCGCGGGTGACCAGCTCGTCGACTCGGTTCTCTGCGACTGACATATCGTCTCCTAGATCCACGGGGTCAGCTTCAGGGCGCCGGTGATGAAGATGTTCACCAGCGACAGGGGGATCAGAACCTTCCAGGCGAACTTCTGCAGCTGGTCCTCCCGAAGGCGGGGGAAGGTCCAGCGAATCCAGATCAAAAGAAACAGGATCGTGCCGGTCTTGGCCAGCAGCCACACGATACCGGGGATGAACTCAAGCGCGGTGTGCAACGGCGCATATCCCCCGAGGAACATGGTGGCTCCGAAGGCCGACAACCCGATCATCGTGATGTATTCGGCGGCGAAAAGGCTGAAGGCGAACCGGATCCCGGTGTACTCGGTGAAAGCTCCGGTAATCAGTTCCGCTTCCGCCACCGGCATGTCAAACGGAGGCCGCGTCATCTCTGCCGTGGCTGCAATGAGGAAGATGACAAATCCGATGATTTGGAAGGGCAAGAAGGGGATGTAGAAGCCGGCCAGGACAATCTGCTTCTGGCCTTCCACGATGTCCACCAGCGACAACGAACCCGCCATCATCGCAACCGCGGCCGCGGCAAGCACCAGGGGGAGTTCGTAGGCGATCAGCTGGGCAGCCGCTCGCAGGGCCCCCATCATCGAGTACTTGTTGGCCGACGCCCAACCGGCCATCAAAACGCCGATGACCCCGATCGAAGAGGCGGCGAGCACGTAGAACACGCCCACTTCCAGGTTCTCGATCACCAGGTTCTCCCCGGCGGGGATCACGACATAAATAAGGGCGGCGCCTAGCATCGTCACGTAAGGCACCATCGAAAACACGCTCTTGTCGGCGTTCTTCGGGATGATGTTCTCCTTCAGGACGAACTTGATGCCGTCGGCAAGGGTCTGAGCCCAGCCGTGGAAACCGCCGGGATACATCGGGCCCATGCGCGCCTGCATGTGGGCGCCGATTTTCAGCTCCACCCAGCCCAGGGCAAGCGTCGCAGGGAGCAGGATCATCAACACGCCGAGCTTCATGCCCAGCTGGACGTAACCGTTCCCCAAGATCTCCGCAATCATCGGTCGATATCTCCCACCACAAAGAACATGCTGCCCAGGACCGCCACCATGTCGGGAACGTAAGCGCCGCGCAACATGTGGGGCACCACCGAGATGTTGGAGAACGACGGGGTCCGTGCCTTCATCCGGTAGGGACGGGAGTCACCGTCGGAAACAATGTAGTAGCCCAACTCGCCCAGCGGGTTTTCGGCTTTCGCCCAAATGGCCCCCTTGGGGACGGTGAGCCGCTTGGGAACCTGTCCGATGTGTGAGCCGGACGGAAGGCCCATAAGCGCCTGCTCCACTATCTTTGCCGACTCCTTCATCTCCTGGATGAGCACCCAGTACCGATCGAAGGAGTCCCCGTGGAGTCCCACCGGGATGTTGAAGTCAAACTCGTTGTAGTTCAGGTACGGCTCGGCCTTGCGGACGTCGTAGGGTACGCCGCTGGCACGCAGAATGGGGCCGGAAACGCCGTACTCCACCGCCAGATCGGGGTCCAGAAGCCCAACCCCAACCGTTCGGGCCTTAAAAATCTCGTTGCCGATCAAAAGGTCTTCGTAATCCGGGATCGCCCGCTGCAACTGGCGAATGCCCCGCAGCGCCAGGTCCACGAACCCCCTCGGAACGTCCTCCTTAAGCCCACCCGGGCGGATGAAGCCGAAGTGCAGGCGTCCCCCGGTGGCCATCTCCATGGCCGACTGGAGCAACTCGCGTTCCCGGAATGCGTACATAACCGGGGTGGTGGCGCCCAACTCCAGGCCGAACGATCCGGTGAACATCAGGTGGTTCAGGATGCGGTTTATCTCCGCCATGATCACCCGGAGGAAAGTGGCCCGGCGGGGCACCTCGATCTCCATCAAACGTTCGACCGCGAGCGACGCCGGGATCTCGTTGTTGATCCCGGAAAGCCAGTCCATCCGAGAGCACAGGTTGGTGATCTGGCGGAAATCACGCTGCTCAAAAAGCTTCTCGTGGCCGCGGTGCATGTACCCGATGACCGGCTTGGCCTCCACGATCTTCTCGCCGTCCAGGGTGACGACCACCCGGAGCACCCCGTGGGTCGCCGGGTGCTGGGGACCGATGTTGAGGACCATCTCTTCGGTGCGCAACGTGCCGTCGCCGGACAGGCGGGCTTCGCTCAACCAGCGATCGGTGGTGGGGATGAGCGAACTCATGCGCGTCCTCCACCGGCTGCTGTTTTACAAAGTCGTGCAGCCTTGTCACAGGTGCTCATGCGCGTCCTCCACCGGCTGCCTCTGACGGATCCTTGGCGCCGGGCCAGGGCTTGAAGACCCTGCTGGCCAGCCGGAAATCTTTGCGCAGAGGGTGACCCTCGAAGTCTTCCGGCAGGTACAACTTCTCCGGGTTCGGGTGGCCATCGAAGTTGATGCCGAACATCTCGTGCGCTTCACGTTCATGCCACTCGGCGCTGCGGAAAACTCCGGTAAGGGTGGGCATAGTGGCGTCGGCCCCCAGGGAAACACTCAGGATCACCGTGTTCTCGTTGGTTACCGAGTAGACAGTCACAACGACCTCAAAGCCCTCCTCCTGCCAGTCGACGCCGGCCAGGAAGGTCAGGTAGCCGCACGCCAGGTCCGGAGCGGTCTTGAGGGCGGACACGACGTCAACAATGCGCGCAGGATCAACCTTCGCCCAAACGTGCCCGTATTTAACCTCGACATCGGTGGCCAGGTCCCCGATCTTGGCGGAGACCCGCCGGCTAAATTCCTCCGGCTCGACCCGTTCCAATGATCTGCGGAATCTTTCCTGTGTGGTCACTACCTTGCCATTTCTCTTTGATGTTTTCGCCCTGAATCATGTTCTGCAGACGGATGATGCCGCCCAACAGACCCTCGGGCCTGGGCGGGCAGCCCGGTACGTAGACATCGACCGGGAGAATCTGATCGACGCCCTTGGTAACGCAGTAGGAGTCCCAGTAGGGTCCGCCGCAGTTGGCGCACGAACCCATAGAGATCACGTACTTCGGTTCGGCCATCTGCTCGTAGACCCGCTTGATCGCCGGGGCCATCTTGTCGGTCACGGTGCCGGCAACCACCATGAGGTCCGCCTGGCGGGGTGAGGCCGGGAACGGGATGACGCCCAGCCGCATGATGTCATGTTTGGGCATCGCCGAGGCGATGAATTCTATGGAGCAACATGCGAGGCCGAACTGGAACATCCACAGGGAGTACTTGCGTCCCCAGTTCAGCAGGAAGCTGACGCCCTTTGGGAGTTTGACCTTCTCAACGTCGGGATCTTGGGCCATCAAAGCTCCTCTGCGGGAATCGGGGTGACGCAGTTGTGGCCTGCCGAGCTAAAAACTCTCAAATCCAGTCCAGCACCTTCTTACGCCAGGCGTAAAGCAGGCCGAGAGCGAGGATGGCGACGAAGATCATCATCTCGACAAAGGCGAAGACGCCGATCTCCTCGAATACCACTGCCCACGGGAACAGGAACACCGCCTCGACGTCGAAGATGACGAAGAGTAAGGCGAACATGTAATAACGAATGGTGGTCTGGCTCTGGCCACTGCCGATGGGGTCGACGCCACTTTCGTAGGTGGTCATCTTTTCTTTGCCGGGAACCTTCGGCGAAACCAGGCGGTTGAGGCCGAGGGTCCCGCCTACCAGGCCGATCATGGCCAAAGAGTAGATGGCCAGGGTCAGGTAAGAACCAAAATAACCGTCTGGCACCGAGCGTCATTTCCCTTCGTGAATAGCCGACAGACTTCCTGAAAGCTATCACAAGCTTGCCCCCCGCCCCGAGGCCGCTCAGGCCGTAGCCCTACCGCTGCCGCGGCGGGTTACACGTGGTAATGATTGCCCGCTCTACTAGCGGGCCAGGTAGTTGTAGGGCGCTGCGGGGATCGGCTCTTCCTCATGCTTGCGGGTGCGGGGGGTGCGCAGCGACCGGGCAGTTCTTTTGGCCCGCCCGATGCCCATGGCCCGCGCCAGCACACTGACGAGATGTTTTTGTACCGTCTCGGCCGAGATCTGATCGAGGGAGTACTCGCCCGCGGTCCCCGCCGGGCCGCCGACGTTGGGCATCATGGCGCTCTCGTGCACGATGATCGTGTTCTTGTTGGGGTTGACGAAAAAGGTGATGTGGGGCCAGCCGGTCTGATCTTCTTGCCGGCGGGGGTCGTTGGGGCGCTCCCCCTCCGGATAGATGGCGAGAACGATGGCCGCGTTGAGGGTCTTGCCGTCGGGCTGAAGCCCGTCTGAGTGTTCGATGATTTCGTAATCGTGCCCGCTGTGCCTGAGAAGCTCTCCGGCCTCTTGCATCACGGGCCGGACCACTGCCTGAATCCTGCTTGCAAAGTTGCTCAAAAACTCTTCCCGCTGAGCTCTTCTGAGTTCCATCTCCAGCCTCACAGCTCGCTGTTTTTTGTTGTACTCGTCGAGGATCGCCTCGATGCTTTTGGCAGCTTTTCCATCCATATCAGCCCATGCCTCCATAGGAGATACCCGCGGTTCCCTTGGAGGGTGATCGGCAGGAAAGGGCAGGTTGTTAACGACCAAATGAGGTGATTTTGGAAAAGCCCTATTGATGGGACAACCGCATGCCTGTTACGTCGAGAAGGTCGGACCCTGCGCTGGGCGCAGAGTTCACATCCCGCGGTGGCCGCCCCGGTTATTTGTCCTCGATGGTGGCTCCGGCGGCCGCCCTGGCGACCGCCTCACATCCCTTGTGGGCCCCGGCGCGAGTTGAGTAGGCCTCACCGGATGCGACTATCTCCCCGTTGCCCGCCTTTAACCTCAGGCGAAAACCGTCCTTGGCCTGGTAAACCTCGAACTTGCCGGACATCCCAACCTCCTGTACTCGGAGCGCCCAGTGGGCCGGCGCTCGAATGAGCTTGCGGGACCACCGACCCAACTTGTCCTAAACGGAGCCGGAGTTCTCATCATCATGGCAGGATTCACTAGGGGTATTTGGCGGCCGCCCATTGCCCTAGGCGGTACGGCCTGTCACCGCTCAGTTCAGGAGACTCCTGCGCCCACCTTTGCGCCGCTGGGGGTTGGGATTTCCGGGTCCCTGTACTCGTCCAGGCCCTTCTCGGCGGCCCGCACCAGACCCCGGAACGCCCGGTCGGCCATCTTCCCGCCGTTGTCCTCTCCCAGGTTGGCCAGCACCTGGAGTGCAAAGGCCATGACCGTCTCCGAGCGCATCCCGATCCCGCACATCAACCGGAACAGTTCCGGTTTGCTGATCATCTTCAAAAACAGCCGGCCCAACCGGTAGTAGCCGCCGTAGATGTCCCGCAGGGCCGTCTGGTAGTCATGCAGTTCGGCCGAGTCCCCCCGGGAGAGCGCAGCGCTGACCATGCCGGCGGCAAGCTTGCCGGTTTCCAGCGCATAGTCGATGCCCTCCCCGTTGAACGGGTTGATCATGCCGGCGGCATCGCCAATACAAAGGAAGCCGTCGCCGTAGGGTTTGCGGATACTCCCCCCGAGCGGCAGCCGGGCCGACTTATAGGGACCGGTCGCGCTTTCGTGGGTGATGCCGTAAGACTTGGGCAGGCAGTCGATGAAGTCGTGCTGCAACCGGCTGAGGTTCACATTGAGGTCGCGCTTGGAGGTCTGGAGCAGGCCGACGCCCACGTTCATCGTTCCGTCGCCCAGCGGGAAGAGCCAGCCGTAGCCCGGCAATAAAAGGTCGTCCTTGCGTAGCTCGAGCCACGACTCGATGAAGTCGTCGTCGTGGCGATCGGTCTGGTAGTAGGCGCGAATCCCCAGGCCCAGCGGGTAGCTAGGGTCCATTTTGATGCCGAGCGCCCGGCCGAAGGACGAGGATGCGCCGTCGGCGACGATGGTGAAGGGGGCCAGGATCTCCCCTTCGTCGGCCTTGATGACCCCGCCTCCTTCAGCGGGCTCCTTGCGGACCCACTTGACGCCGACCACGGTGGTTCCCTCCCGCACCGGTTCCACCGCCTCGGTCATGTCGCGGAGTTCCACCCCGGCTTCCACGGCCCGGCGGGTGATGTCCGCATCCAGGACCGCCCGGGCGGCAACCAGTCCGTTGGCGGGGAAGTTGCTGAGAGAGGGCCAGTCCAGTTCCATTTCCCGATCGGCGCCCAGGACCCTCAGGCCTCGGATCCGGTGGTAGGACTCCGTCGCGGGGCGCACCCCCATCTCGACCAGGGCCTTGGTCGCCCGCGGAGTCAGCCCGTCGCCGCACACCTTGTCGCGGCCCAGCGCCTTTTTCTCCAAAAGGACGACCTTGAGCCCGGCTGCTGCCAGCCAGTAAGCGGCGGCCGAGCCCCCGGGACCGGCCCCGACGACAATTGCGTCGTAATCCGCCAATCAATGCCTCCAGACGATTTGAGCAGTCGCTTTAATCTCAGTCTAATTCTCACACCGACTTGAGTCCCACGCCCCATGTGGTCGTGACCGTTTCCATCAATGGGATAATGAGCCCATGTCCGCTACCAAACGCTTCAGCCTCGCCGCGGGAGTGATCGTTATATCAATCGTCGGGTTGATCGTCTGGTCGCTCTCGGGCACCACGGCCTACTACCGGACGCCCTCCGAGCTGAACTCCGGCAGTTTTGAAGAAAACCGCACGGTCCGGGTTGCCGGGATCGTGGTCCCAGGTTCCATCGAACTGGCCGGGACCACCACCAACTTCATGGTGTCCGACGGATCCGCTGAGGTCGCAGTGACCACCGAGGACGCCCTGCCCGACACTTTCGCCGGCGACGTTGAGGTCGTGGCCGAAGGCGCCATGGGGGCAGAAGCTTTCTCCGCCTCCAGCGTCCTGGTCAAATGCCCCTCGAAGATGGAAGCCAAGCTGGCCTCAGAAGGCTAGCTTCACCGCAGGAGGAATGGCAGTGGATATAAGCGCCGCCGGGCAGGCGATCCTGCTCGCTGCCTTGGCCTGTGCTGTTTGGTCCGCCCTTTCATCTTCGCTCGGTGCAAAAACCAAGGATGCACGCCTGGCGGGATCGGGCGAACGGGCACTCTTCGCAACCGGATTTTTCATCATCTGCGCCACCGTGTTGCTGGTTTACGCCTTCTATGCACGCGACTTCTCCATCAAATATGTCCACGGATATTCCAGCCGGTCCACCTCCCCGATCTTCACTCTCACCGCGCTGTGGAGCGGGATGGAGGGGTCGCTACTTTTCTGGACCCTGCTGACCGCGCTCTACGCGGTCACCGCAGTGGCGGTGCAACGTAAGCGCCGGCCCGACCTGACCCCGGTGGCTACCGCGGTTCTGGCGGGGATCCTTACCTTCTTCGCCGGGGTGCTGGTGTTTGCGGCGAACCCATTCACCCCCTTGTCTCCGATACCGGGGGACGGACGAGGGCTCAACCCACTCCTGCAATCGCCGTTTATGGCGATCCACCCCGCAATGCTCTATCTCGGTCTCACCGGCTTCGCGGTGCCCTTCGCCTTCGCCGTGTCATCCCTGGTCACCGGACGCCTGGAGGCGGGATGGTTTACCTCGACCCGCCGCTGGACTGTATTGGCGTGGTCGTTTTTGACGGCCGGGATCATTCTCGGCGGCGCCTGGGCCTACATGGAACTCGGCTGGGGCGGCTACTGGGCCTGGGACCCGGTGGAGAACGCCAGCCTGCTGCCCTGGCTCACCGGCACCGCCTTCCTGCACTCGGTGATGATCCAGGAGCGCCGGCAGATGCTGAAAATCTGGAATGTGGCGTTGATCCTGGCGACCTACTGCCTGGCGATCTTCGGTACCTTCCTCACCCGGTCGGGGCTGTTGTCATCGGTTCACACCTTCGCCGAGTCCCCGGTAGGCAAGATGTTCCTACCCTTCCTGGGAGTGCTTTTGGTTTCGGCGTTCGGCCTGTTGGGGTGGAGGTACGAAAAACTCAGGTCCCAGCGGCACCTGGAGACGATGTTCAGCCGGGAAGCCATGTTCCTGTTCAACAACCTGCTGTTGGTGACAATCGCCCTGACGGTGTTGTGGGGCACCCTGTATCCCATCATCGTGGAGGCGGTCACCGGTTCCAAGATTTCGGTCGGTCCTCCCTTCTTCAACACCGTCATCGCTCCCATGGGCCTGGCTCTTTTGGCGCTGACCGGCATCGGGCCGTTGGTGGCCTGGCGTCGTGCCTCGTGGACCCACCTCAAGCGTCAGATCTTCCTGCCGCTGGTCGGAGGGGCCGCCACCGTCGTCTCGCTCGGCCTGGCCGGGCTTCGCTCCGCCGGTGCACTTTTCGGCCTTGGACTGACTTCATTCGTCGCGGTCGCCACCATCTCCGAGTTCGCCCGGGGAGCCCGGGCGCACCGGGGCCCGGGAATTCTCGGCTACCCGAAGGGGCTGATCACCGTGATCTCGTGCAACCGGCGGCGTTACGGGGGCTACATCGTCCACCTGGGCGTCGTCCTGATCTGTTTGGGCGTTTCGGGGACCGCCTTTCGTCAGTCCTGGTCGGGGATCCTGAACCCGGGCGACGCTTTCGAGATCGGCCGGTACGACGTGACCTACACCCGCCCCCGGATCTTTTCGACGGATGAAAAGGCGGTTCGGATGGCTGTGATGAACATCACCGAGGACGGCCGGCAGGTGGGCCAGCTAACCCCCCAACGCAACATTCATGTTGTACAGAATCAGGCTCAGTCCGAAATCGGCCTCCGCAGCTCATTGACCGACGACCTGTACCTGGTGCTCACGCAGATGGACTCGCGCAACCAGATCACGCTCAGGGCATGGGTCAACCCGCTGGTGGCGTGGATTTGGATCGGCGGCGCGTTCATGGCGCTGGGAATGATCGTCATCCTTTCCGGCAGGCCCCCCGAGCAACGCAGGCCCACTGCCCGCGATAAATCCCAAGAACCGGTACCGGTGCCGGTATGAGGCTCTGGCCCCTCGCGGCCTTAGCTGTCATCGGCGGTTTGGCTTTCGGCATGGTCATAACCGCGGGCCCCGATCCCGGCGCGGTCCCCACCACCGACGAGGTCGCCGCTCGCATGATGTCACCCTTCTGTCCCGGGCTTACCCTGGAGGAGTGCCCGTCGGACCAGGCCAGCCGGCTGAGGGGCGAGATCAACCAGATGGTCCTCCGGGGCGACACCAACGAACAGATCGACCGTTGGATAGTCGACAACTTCGGCGAGGTGGCACTCGCGCGGCCGGATGGAACCCTGGCCTGGGTAGCGCCGCCTCTGGCGGTCCTGGCGGGCCTGTTTGTGATCATGCTCGTCCTCCGGCGCCGCCAGCCACCCGGTCAAGCCCGGACCCCGATCGATGAAGCAACCTCGCAACTAACTCCCGAGGAGGAGCGCGTGTTCGACAAAGACTTCGGCAACTTCCGCAGGGGGTCAGAGTGATCGAACAGGTCGTGGTAGCTGCCGTCGTACTCGCCGCGGTCGGGTGGATCGTGAAACCCCTCCTGGGGAGCCGGCGAGCCCTCGGGGGTCCGGACGAAGACCGGCGGACCGAGGACCTGCTTGAAGCCAAGCAGAGCGTCTACCGATCGATCGTCGACCTTGAGATGGACCACGAGATGGGAAAGATGGGCGATCAGGACTACGAGCAACTGCGCGGGCAGAGCAAGGCCGAGGCCTTGGGAATCATCCACGAACTGGAGGGCGAGGACACCCAGCAGACCGACCTGGCGACCCTTGAGGAGGAGATCCGGGCGGCGCGGGGCCGCCTTCGCAAAAATTGAGGATTTCACGGACGTTCTCCGCCGTCGCAATGGTCCTTGCGGCCATGTTCGGTCCGGCCCCGGCCCGGGCGGCCACCCCCACCGCCGCAACGGGGAACGTGGTTATGGGGACGGCAGGCACCGAATTGCCCGGAGCGCTGCGGGTGACCGTCCTGGAAAACGACTCCGACGGCGTGCCCCAGGGTCAACCGTCGTTTTCGCCGGTCGGGGCCGGGGGCGCCTTCACCTTCGACGCCGATCCTGAAAAGGGGCATCTGGTGGGCTTGTTCTACAAAGGTGTTGCCTACAGCCGGTCACTGGAGCCGGGCGAGACCACCGGGATCGAACTCAAGATCTTCGAAACCACCACCGAAGCCTCCGCAGTTACGGTCGTATCCGACTCGATTACGGTTCTACAAAGCACGGTCGACGGACAGGGCAACGTCCTGGAAGTGCTGCAGCTTATGAGGTTCCGCAACGAATCTGACCGCACTTTCGTCGGCGCCGACTCAGATCAGGATGCTCCCGACCCGCAGGCCAGCCCTCCCGCCGAGGCACCGGCTCGCCAGGTCCTCAAGCTGCCCATCCCCGAGTCCGCGTACGACCTGGCACCCGCCGACCCCGTCAACGCCGCGGGCCTGGCCACCTCCGGCGAGGGGAGATTGGTGACAACTTCCGCCCTGCCCCCCGGAGAAAGTTCGATCGCCTATCTGTTTAAGGTCAAGGTTCCCCGGACCGGCTGGCAACTTCGCCGTGAGGTCTATAACCCAACCGACCACGCCGATCTGCTCGTCGGTGACCGGCTCACACTTACCGCGGCGCCGGGATTTGAGTTCCAGGAGAACAAAACCCTGGGCGGAGAGTCCTACAACCGGTACCGCAGCGGGGCATTGAACCCGGGATCGGTGATCGAGGCGGACATCGGGTTCCCCGACGACGGCTCGTCGGACGGAGTCTGGATCGGGTTCGGGGCAGTGGCCGCGGTCCTGGCGGCTCTTTTTGTGACGGCCGCCCTCCGTATGCGCCGCCGCCGGGCGGCCAAACAAAAACCGCAGGTCCCTGAGGCCAAAACCGTTGAGCCCTCCCCCAGGCAGGAACTCATCGACCGGATAGCCGAACTCGACGAACAGTTCGAGGCCGGCAAACTGGACGAACCAACATATAGGTCCCAGCGCGCCAGTCTGCTTGCCGGACTGAGCGAACCGCCAAAGAGTTGATCGTCCTCGACGGACTGACGAAAACATTCGGCCGCGTCCGGGCAATCACCAACCTGAGCCTTCAGATTGCCGACGGCACCACGGTGGCCATCCTGGGCGCCAACGGATCTGGCAAGTCCACCCTGCTTAAACTCGTCGCCGGCCTCGTCAAACCCACCTCCGGATCGGTGACGCTGGAGGGGTCGCCCCCGGCGGAGTGCAAATCAGCCATCGGCTATCTGGGCCACGAGCCGTTTCTCTACCGCTACCTGTCGGCCACCGAAAACCTCAACTTCTACGCCGACCTCTACCGGGTTGACCGGACCCGGGTTCCCAAGTTGCTGGAAGATGTGGGATTGGGCGCCAAGGGCGCCTCGCTGGTGCGCACCTTCTCCCGCGGAGAGTCCCAACGGCTCGGTCTGGCCAGGACCCTGCTCCACGAACCCCGGTATCTGCTGCTCGACGAACCCTTTTCAGGTCTGGACGAAACCAGTTCGGAGCGCCTTCCAGGACTCATTGCCCAAAACGGTCGAACGGTACTGCTTTCCACCCACGACCGGCCGAGAGCTGAACAGGTGGCAGATCGGCTCATTCACCTGACCGGTGGCCGGGCCGAATGAGAACCATCCTGGCCTTGGCGGCCAAGGACCTTCGCGGCGAGTCGCGGGCCAAACAGATCGCCCCGGTGATGGTTGTATTTGCCCTCACCCTGGTTTTCCTGTTGACCTTCGCCCTGCCTCCGGGAGCACTCAGGGCGCCGGTCCCCCTGCCGAAGGCCGGGGCGATCTCCGCCCGGGAGATAACCGGTCTGCTCTTGTGGACCAGCATTTTCTTCGCGGCGGTGATCGGGTTCGGCAGGAGCGCCGCCGCCGACCGTGAGGGGTCGGCCGGGGATGGCTTGCTTCTTGCGCCGGTGGATCCGGCGGCCCTTTACGCAGGCAAGTTGATAGGCAACCTGGCGTTCCTGCTGGCTACTGAACTGGTGGCCATCCCGCTATTTATGCTCTTTGCGAACATCGCTCCGGGGTCCCTGCTGCCCGGCATCCTGCCCGTGATGCTGGTTGCCAGCTTGGGAATGGCCGCGGTGGGGACCCTGTTCGGTGCGGCGACCCAGTATGCGGAGGCCCGGTCGCTCATGCTCCCTCTCCTTGCGTTCCCCCTCAGCCTTCCGGTGATCCTGGGCGCATCCAAGCTGACCTCGACGTTGCTTATTGAAAATCGGTTTGGTAGTGAAGCGCGCTGGTTTATCCTCATGGCAGTCTTCGACGTTGTTTTTTTGACCCTCGGAGCCGTTACTTTCGAGTTTGTGATCGAGGAATGAAAAAAGACCCACTCCAGCTCACCCAAACTGTTCTCGCCATAGGTTTTATGGCCGGTCTCGTCGCGATCTTTTTCTGGGTGCCCACCGAGGCCTTCCAGGGCGTGTCGCAGAGAATCGTTTACCTCCACGCTCCCTCCGCCTGGGTGGCATACCTGGCCTTCGGGGTGGTCCTGGTCTGTTCGGTCGCCTACCTGAAGACGTCGGAGTCCCGCTGGGACTGGGTCGCCCACGCTTCGGCCAAGGTTGGCGTGCTGTTCACCGCAACCACCCTCATCACCGGGGCAATGTGGGGGAAGCCGATTTGGGGCGCGTTTTGGGCCTGGGACCCCCGGTTGACGTTAACCCTGGTGCTTTTTTTGATTTATCTGGGCTACCTGGCGTTCCGCGCCAACGCCGGCGACGAAAATCGCGGCGCCCGCATCGGCGCGGTTATAGGCATCGCGGGATTTATGGTCGTACCCCTGGTGCACTTCTCAGTCGATTGGTGGCGGGGCCAGCACCCGTCACGAACGGTGGTGCGCCCGGAAGCCTCGGCCGCATTACCTCAGGAGATGTTGATAGTGCTGCTCGGGATGTTCGCCGTCTTCACGCTGCTCTACCTGGTCCTGCTCGCACTGGGGGTCAGGGTGCTCAAGTTGGAGGACGAGGTCATGGAGTTGGAAGCGACTTTCCTGGAGAACGCGGTCATAACCCCCCACATCACGGGTTAGTCTGTTGCCCGTGAACTCAATTTGCCGTAACCGGCGCGCCTGATGGACGGCCTTGGATTTCTCGGACTGGCCTTTTTGCTGGTGTTTGCAGGCATAACAGTGTTCCTTTTTTCGGTCTCCCGGCGCCAGCGTGCGCTTGAACATCGGATTCAAGAGCTCAAGGCGTCTGAAAAATCAAGCCCGGCGAAGTAGAGTGGCGGCTGTGCAGTTCGGCGCTGATGGGTCTTCGAAACCGTCGGCTATAATGCGCCCGTCACCCGTTCTACCCCGAACGGAGAACCATACGAGATGAGGAATCTTCGACCTTGAGCAAACAAGCTGAAAAACCGATGACCTGGGTCCGGGCAATCATCTTGTCCACCATCATCACCGGAATTTTATTCGTCACCCTCGGCTTCCTCCCATCCATGTTCCGTTACGCATGGGACGGCAACTCCGATGCAATCGCAGCCTTCATCAGCAAGACTGCCGGCATCGAGTTCAAGGATCCCTACACTCTCGTTCGCATCCACGATGCGATCACGATGGGCATCCAGACCTTTATTTTTGCTATCCCGGTCGCTGCGACCTACATCCTTGGCGAAAAGCGTCGCCGGAGGCTTGGTCTCAGGGGCGGCGAGGGCGTCAAGGGATACCTCCCCGGGAAATGATTGACCGATGACGTACCCGCAGGATCCATTCAGCCAGAAGAACGACATAGAAAAGCCGCGCCTTCGCACGGACTACATGATGCAGGACGTGGAAGCCACCTGGCTCAAGTCTGTTCGCAAGCCACCGCGGTACATCGGGCTTATTCCCGAACTGTGTATCCTCTGCGAGGGCTGCGTCGACATCTGCCCCTGGTACTGCATCTTCATGCTTACTCCCAACATAGTTGCGGAGGCAGGCTCGGAAGAGATAGCCCGAGACATGAAGCGCAATGACATTTTGTTCGTGATCGATGACGATGCGTGCACCCGGTGCCTACTGTGCGTTGAGAGGTGTCCCACCGGGGCGCTGACCATCGGCAGGCTGGAGGCCAAAAAGGCTCCGGCACGGGCGATGGGCAAGGTTTCAGGCGCATCTTCGTAGGTTTTCTAAGACACAAGGAGAGCGGGTGGCGACAAATCTGAAAGAAAAGCTTGGTGGTCTACGCCACCCTGGCGCCCTGGTAAAGGGTGCTTGGGATGGGTTGAGAGGCGGCCAGGTCTGGCGTTCCATTTTCAGGCCGGGATCGGTTCTGACCAAGGGATACCAGGACTCACCACGTAACCGTGCTTACGTGATTATGAACTCCGTGCTCTACCACCTCCACCCGGTGAAGGTGAAGCGCCATGGCATCAAACTTTCGTACACCTTGTGCCTGGGTGGCCTCTCCTTCTTCTTGTTCATTTTCCTGACCATCACCGGCATCTTTTTGATGTTCTTCTATCGGCCCTCGACCGAAGTCGTTTACACGGACATGGTCGGGCTGGCCACCTCGGTGGCGTTCGGACAGCTTGTGCGCAACATGCACCGCTGGAGCGCCCACCTGATGGTCGTCACAGTCTTTCTCCACATGTCCCGGGTCTTCTACACCGGCTCTTACAAGCCGCCACGGGAGTTCAACTGGGTCATCGGAGTCGTTTTGCTGCTCATCACGTTGCTGCTGGCCTTCACCGGGTACCTTTTGCCCTGGGACCAACTTGCAATCTGGGCGGTCACGGTGGGCACCCAAATGGGTTACGAATCCCCACTGGTTGGTAAAGAGGTCTCGTTCATCCTCCTGGGAGGCGTGCAGATCGGCGCCGGTACGCTCATTCGCTGGTACACACTCCACGTGCTTGCGCTGCCGTTCGTCATCACTCTGCTTATGGCCGTCCACTTTTGGCGGGTCCGCAAGGACGGCGGAATTTCGGGACCACTATGATCGGCACCATTCCACGACGGACTAGGACGAACTGATGCCCACTCCTGACGAAATATTCGAACAGACTCTGGCGGAGGAAAACGCCAAAGGCTCGTCTCCGGCGGTAGCCGAAGCACGTGCCAAGGCAGCCAGGCACCGCGCCAAAAAGGCAGCGGCCGCCGGTGCTGCGCCTCCTGCATCTCCAGCGGCAGCAGCTAAACCTGCAGCCGCGGCGGCAAAACCTGCAGCGGCTCCCGAGCCGGCAGCGGTTGCGGCTGCCCCTGCGGCGGCGGCATCTGCGCCCCCTGCGGCGGCATCTGCTCCTGAGGCTCCGGCTGCCGGAGGCAGGCGGGCCGCATCTCGAGCAGGCGTAGGAGCGGGAGACGCCGCTCCGGAGCGTATGCAACGTCTTTTGGCTGTTGTTAAGCCCGAATCCATCCAGCGGGTGGAGAAGGAGCCAATTGATAGGGTCAACACTTGGCCCCATCTAATGGCCGGCGAGTTCCTGGCGGTTCTCAGCGTCACCGCTCTACTGGTGATCGTTTCCGTCTTCGTCAACGCCGAGTTGAGGGAACTTGCCAACATTAACGTCACTCCGAACCCCTCCAAAGCACCGTGGTACTTCCTCGGCCTGCAGGAGCTGCTTCGGTACTTCCACCCCCAGGTCGCCGGAGTCTCGATTCCGCAGTGGCTGATCCTGGGCTTGATGGCAGCTCCCTACATCGACCGGAACCCCTCTAACAAGCCCGGTGACCGGAAACTTGCCATCTCGATGTGGACGATTTTCATGCTCATGTTCGCAATTCTCGGCATGCTAGGGTCCATCATGAGAGGCCCTGGATTCAACTTTGTCTACCCATGGGACGCGGGGATATTTTTCGAGCTATGACACCTATACAGTTCGCCCTCATCATTGCCCTGGCCTCACTGTTGGCCTGGATTCCATTTGCACTCATCGGTGCCCGAGGCCGCAAGGCCGGCGGGGCCACCGGCGGGCAGCTGGAGGCACTTCCGGTCTCCGACGTCACCGACGTCGGTCGCCGCAAGTTCTTGCTGCGCGGCGTGGGCTTTGCTTCCCTTGCCTTTTTGGGGCAGTTCGCCCTGGCCTCCATCGACTTTTTGTACCCCCGCCTGCGGGGCGGCTTCGGTTCCAAGATCGATGTCGGCTCAGCCGAAGATCTTCGTGCCGAGCTCGGCAGCAGGGAGCCGAAGTTCATCCCGGACGGTCGCTTCTACCTGACGCTTTACGAAGGCGACCCGGCAGAAGCAGCCGACATTCCCGCTTACAAAGCGGCGAATGTGGATGTTTCGGGGTTCATGGCTCTCTACCGCAAGTGTGTACACCTCGGATGCAGCGTGCCGTGGTGTGCACCTGCCAAGTGGTTCGAGTGCCCCTGCCACGGCTCGAAGTACTCGGTTAACGGTGAGTACCGGGACGGGCCGGCTCCTCGGAGCCTTGACCAGTTCCGGGTTGAGGTGGTCGACGGGCAGTTGATCGTCGATACCGCCACCATCATCGCCGGGGCACCCCGGGGAACCGTTACCACGCAGCCGCAGCCTGAAGGGGCTCACTGCGTTACCGCATAGATCTTTGACCGTCGACACAGCAAGTTAGCAGGAGATCATGGGTCAGCTACTTATCGCAGTTCTCGTAGGAGGCATTGCCGCCGGCGCCGCTCTGGTTGTACTCAGGACGCGTTCGGGGTCCGGCAACAAGTCGAAGGTACCCCCGGCCCTGAGGCCGGCGGACATCGATGCCGTGCTGGAATCTTCACGCCTAACCAAGATCCACGGGTGGGGCTTGGCCCTCACGCTGTTCTTTGCCTTCTTTATGCCCGCCTACTGGGTGCAGGAGCCACAGAACCGGCTGGACAACGAAATTGAGTTCGCCGAGGAGTCGCTGGAGCGGGGCGCCGAGTATTACGCCCTGCAAACGGACCAGCAGACCGGTGCACACAACGCCAAGGGCAAAGAGTGCGCCCGCTGCCACGGAGTCGGCGCCGAGGGGGGAACCAACGAGTTCCTGAACCCGGTCACCGGCACTCGCTCGATCATCAATGTGCCCGAACTCAAAACCGTCTTCTCCAGGTACGAAACCCCGCCGGCGGGATTCAAGGACGCCAAAGAATTCATTCGGGAGACCATCGAGCGAGGACGGCCCGGAACGGACATGCCTACCTGGGGTGCCGATTACGGCGGCCCGCTGACCGTGCAAGAGCTTGACGACATCGTCAACTGGATCGAGAGCATCCAGGAGACACCGCAGGTCGGTGCCGACGCAACCGGAGACCAGATCTTCAGCCAGTTCTGCTCCGCCTGTCACGGTATTGGCGGTGCCGGCGGGTCCGGTCCCTCCATGCAGAACGGAGCTACGGTCGCCCAGTTCCCCGACGTCGAAGACCACACGGCCTTCGTCAAGGCGGGTTCGCAGGCCGGACAGCCGTACGGAACTTCCGGAACCGGTACCGGCGCCATGCCGACCTGGGGCGGAACCCTTACCGACGAACAGATTCAGTTGGTTGTTGAATACGAGAGGAGCCTGTAGATGCAGTCGGAGATGGGAGTACGACGTTGAATACCTCCGACATCGCACTGCTGGCCACCGAGGCAGCAACCTCTGGTGGTAGCGGGACCTTTGTGAAGGGGATCGCTATCACGGTTGCCTTCATCGTCATCTTCGTCGGCAGCGTATGGCTGCTGACCTCGATGATCCTCGGGGCCAAACTCGGTTACTTCGTTACCGGAGCTTGCCTGTTTGCAGTCATGACCATTCTTTCGCTCATCTGGGTTGCCACGGGCCTCGGTCCGAAGGGCGAAGCCGGCTTCTGGGGCGACCTAGGAACCGACACCGCCTGGCACCCCGCCTCGCTGGCCCCCAACCTTCAGGAATCAGAAACCAGATGGGGAACCTGGGAGACGGCGGACTACCCCGACGGCGAAGGTTGGATCGTCCCGGACGAGAACTCCGAACTCGCCGACCTCGGCAAGGGCGAAGTGCAGTCCGAACTGGACAACGCCAAACCCGTGATGGAGGCCCTGGTCGGCGAAGCCACCAGCCCGATCCCCGGCATCCGTGAGTCGGTAAGCGAGCATGTGGAGGGCGAGATCACCCTCGACCCCTCTCAGTTCACCGCCACCGACATCCGTATGAAGCAGGAGACGGTTTCGGGCAAGGACTCGGTCATCGCGGTAGGCAGAGCGGTCGCCACCGGGTCCGTTTCGGCCGGCGACCTGGGTGGCAAGGAAGAAGCCACCGTCAAGTCCTTCCTGGTCGAACCGGGCACCGACATCACCCCGGGCATGGCGGTCATGGAGGTTGAATCGGACGGACAGACCATCACGATCAACGCCGACAACGCCGGCAACCTGATCGATTTCGGCTTCAACGAAGGCGACAAGGTCAAGCCCGAGGTATCCATCGCCACCCTGGACATGACCGGGCAGCCTGGTGCTCCCCCCGAGGCGCAGGTCGCCGCCGTCAGGGTGCGAGGTTCCGTAAAGGTTCCCGCGGTTATCTACCTGGTGATCAGCGTGTTCTTGATGATCCTTCACCTCATCGGAGTCTCGAGGATCGAAAAGCAAGCCCGGGTCAGCCAGCCCCAGCTCGCATAGTCCAGCTACAAACAAAAGGGCCCGACCAATTGGTCGGGCCCTTTTTAGTGCCCGGAATTCACGACACCTCACGCACCAGATCCGCAAGGTCGGCCGGATTCATCCCCGCCTGGAAGACTGCTACGCCATCCACCTCCACGACCGGAATTGTTATCCCATACTCCTGAAGCAGTCCCGGGTCACGGGTGATGTCCACCTCCCGGAAGCCCACCCCCGCTGCAGTGAGCGCTTCCTTGGCGTCCTCGCACAGACAACAACCCTCCTTGCCGAACACCACCACCTCACTCAAATCCCGATCAACTCCTCAAGCCCAACCGCATCCATCCCCCGCTGAATCCAGGCGGAAATTACGTAAACCCGATTGAAGAACAGCAGTAGGCCGAAGCCGACCAGCAGCCCTCCGCTGACCCTCAGGATCGCCTGCTGGTGCCGGCGGAAAAAGCCCAAGGCCCCGGCAAGCCGCGAAACACCCAAAGCTGCAAGGACGAAGGGAATGCCCAGCCCCATTGAGTACACCAACAGCAACAACGCCCCCTCACCGATCCGATCCGCTTGGGAGGCAATCACCAGCGTCGCGCCGAGGGTCGGTCCGATGCACGGCGTCCAACCCAAACCGAAACTCAGCCCCATCAGGTAGTTGCCGGTATAGGTCCTACCTCTCCTCATGTCCAGGCGCTTTTCCCGGTAAAGAAACGGCAAAGGAAGCAAGCCCATAAAGGCCAGACCCATAAGGATGACCAGCGACCCGGCGATGCGGGTCAACAGGACCTGATTGTCCCGTAGAAGCGAACCGGCCAGGCTCGCCGAAGTGCCCAGGGCTACAAAGATCGTTGAGAACCCGGCGACGAACAACAAAGTGGGGCCCAGCAACCGTTTTGCCGGTGCACTCCCCTCCCGCACCATCTCCAGGGACATGCCCGACATATACGACAGGTAGCCGGGCAGCAGCGGCAGCACGCAGGGAGAAAGGAAGGAGGCCGCCCCGGCGACAAAGGCAATAGGAAGGCCCACAGACGTAACGTCAGCCAACTTGTGAGCTCCTAGACGACTTCGGACCGGTCACGTCAACCGCCGGGGACAGCGGCGCCTCCGGGCACTTCAACACCATCTACGCTCTGCGGTTTCGCCGGCGAACTGGTCCGGACAAATCCTGCGTACATTACAGACACGCCCACGGCCAGTCCGACCGCGAACACGGACCCCTGACCCTGACGGGCGAACGCGCTCCCCAACGCAACAATCACGGTGCCGGTCGCGATGAGCGCGTTGCCCTGAGCCAATCGTTTGAACCGCACACCGGGCTTGCGAGCCAGCTTGCCGGCCGACCAGACCGCACCGGCCACCACGATCAAAAACCCGACGTAGGAGTAGTAGCGGGAAAGCGCCCGAACGCCGGGAGCCATCACCTCAGATCCCATCGGAATCGTTCCGGAAACCCTGAGCGGAGCCTGCACCAAGTCGGCCCCTAGAAGGGCGTAGGCCCCGTACAAGCAGGCAACGCCCACCACAAGCCCTACTGAATGGGCAACCCGGCGAGGAAAGTAAAGGTAGACGGTGCCCAACGCCAGGATCGGGACGTTAACCAGAGCGCCGAACAAGTAGTAAGCGCGAAAGAGTGGATCCGACCACCCCCCGAACATGCCGATCGAAGCAAACATCGACGCCGCCGCAAATGTGGCAAGCGCGGCGCCCCAAGCGAGCCGGTGCGGCCCTTTCCGGAGGCGAAACTGTCGGATCAGGGAGGCTGAAAAGACGCCGCTTACCAATGCTGCAGCCAGCGGAAATAGACCCATCACACCTACACCCTAACTGCGAAACTTCAAGTAATGTGAATTGGGGACTCCGGGGCCTCCGACGTGGCCGGTACGGCTTCGGGAAAGGAACAACGTGGCGATAGATGTGGTGGTAGTCGACGACACCAAACACGTGCTCGACATGTTGGTGTCTCTACTGACCCTCGACGGCTTCAACATCGTCGGACAGGGCTCCAGCGGGGCCCAGGCGGTTGAACTCGCCGCCGAACACCGCCCCAGCGTCATGGTCATCGACCACGCCATGGCCGGCATGAACGGGCTTGAGGCTTCCCGTCGCATCCTCGAAGCGACCCCCGACCAAAACATCATCCTGTACACCGCTTACGTGGACAAAGACCTAAAGCAGCAGGCCGCCGACGTCGGGGTAGCGCTGTGTGTCGGCAAAGCCGACGGCCTCCAGACGCTGGAGCGAGCCATCTGTGAACTGACGCTACAACTCGGCAAATAGGGTCAATTCCTACCGGTCAGTAGGCGCACCACTCCCAACAGCAACACCGCACCCACAAAGGACACCAGGATTGGACCGACCCAGTCCCCGCCCGGCATCTGCATGCCGGTCGTGCCGAACACCCACGCGCCGATAAATCCCCCGACCACGCCGACCACGACGTTGAGCAAACAACCCATTCGCTGGTTGGTTCCCGTGACGATGCTTGCCAGCCAGCCGGCGATGCCGCCGACGATCACTGCATAGATGAACGCACTCATTTCCTTAACCTCCCCGTCGAACCTGCCGGATCACGTTATCCTCTGTGGGTGAGACGAAATACGGTTGTGGCCGTGGCCATCCTGCTGCTGGCGATCCTGATCATGGGCGCCCTGTCGGTCCTACAAATGAGCAGCGTCCCCCGCTGACCCAGCGGCTACCCTTCGACTAGTCCTCCCCGAGCAGGCCACCCGGCCCCAGCCTCCCCAACACAAACTCGACACCCGTCTTTTGAATCCCCAATACCTGAGCCGCGCTCCCCCGGTTCACGCACAGAGCCAAACTGCCGTGCGAGTCTTCAACAAGCTGAAGTTCTCCGGCCTCCCCGAAAGAGTAAGCCTCCCGCATCGCAACTTTGAAGGTGCGTCCGGAGATCTGCAGCGCCATCACCGAACCAGGTTCCGCTCCGAGACCGGCCAGGTGACTGCGGGTCATGCTCGTCTGAAGATTCCCGAAACGGTCGATGTGCACAATCTGCGCCCGAACCCTATCCCCCAAAACCTGCACCCCGACCTCCGGCAGACGCACGAGGGATCCCGGATCCACGGCCGGTCCGAATTCAAGCGGGGACACCCCACGGGCCAGGTGGGCGGCGGCCGGGGCGAAGATGTCCCGACCGTGAAAGGTGGACGAGCGTTCAGGCAGGCCGAGTGCCGGGTTGTGTATCGCCCATGCGCCCTCTACGCCACCCAGACGGGCGGCGGAGGGCAGCAGGAGCCCGTTGTCCGGGCCGACCAGATACGAACCGTCAGGGGTCGCCAGGATCAACGCACGGCGCGATGAACCAACACCCGGATCGATGACTGCAAGATGAATCGATTGAAGGAACCATCCGACCGATTCGGCCAACACCCCGGCACCTTCCCGCACCCCGAAGGGGGCGATAAGATGACTGATGTCGGAGATCTCGGTCTCAGGAGCAATGCTCCTGATCACCGCCTTACAGACCGCGACGTACTCGTCGGAAAGCCCGAAGTCGGAGAGAAAGGTTATCCGGCGGAAGGGCTATTTACCCTGCTGCCGGCGCTGCCAGCGGGTCCGCTTCAACATCTTCTTGTGCTTCTTCTTGCGCATCTTCTTCCTGCGCTTCTTCACGACGGATGACAAATCGAGCCCTTCTCCTAAAGAATTTCGGCCTAAACCGGACTAACCGCTAAAAATCTCCTGCGCAAGAAACCGGCCGATGGTTCTGCCTTCAACGTTGAGCCGGATAGACCCAAGCCTTAGGCCCCTTGCACCGGTGCCTATTGACGATACCATCCGAAGCACATCGCCCTCCGCTTGGTACTCAAGCAGGCCGATGCCGCGGCACCTTCCGGTCCCGTCTTCCAGGCCCACCAAAAGCCCGTCCAGGCGCGCTGCATCTATGCCGGGCGAAAGGGTGGGCATGAACACCGTACGTTTGACCCTCCACCGGTTCAGCGGCGGCTGGAAGTAGGAAGCGAGCGACGTCTCGCGGGCGGCGAGGCGCTCCTCCACCGACCTCTCCGCTATCTCTCCGTCTATCTTCAGCGCCGTGACCTCCACCGAGAAGAACCGGCTGAGAACGCCGAGGATCGGGCCGAGCTCCTCGCCCCTTTGAAATCCAACGACGTGGTCGGGCCGGAGCAAATCCATCTTGTGAAACTTCAGCAGCTCGGCCTCGGGACCGGAAATCAGCGTGCTGGTGTCGACGATCACCAACCGGCACCCGGCTTCCCGGGCGTGCGACACCAATCGAGCAGTGGCCGCCACTAGCCCGACCAGGTTCTGTTCCGCGCTGCAGGATCCGACGAACCCGAGTTCATCCGCGTCCCGGACGTTTTTGGCATCGACCACGGGTAGGTCGGTGCAGAACTTCAGCCCGACACAGGCTGGGGGTCCGACGGTGGACTGATCGAGGTCCGAGTCCACATAGGCGACCGAGATGCCCTTGCGCCGGGCGGCCTCCGCAAGGTTGAGGCCGAAGCCGGTTTTACCGGAGTCGATCCCACCGACGAGAACGATCGTGCGGCAGGACTCGACTAGTCGCTCTATTAGTTCGGTTTGAGAGACACGCGCCACAAGGCATCCTTTGACGTATTCGCCGGCGCGCCGTCACCACTCAAGACGACAGCTGAACCGATTGCCGGATGCGACCCGATGGGCAACCGTCCGGGAACCGTCAGAACAACAGCTGCTGCCTAGACCGCCCTGACGTAGTGATCGTCCAGGTACTGGTGAACATCCGACTCTTTTACCCGGTAGCGATTGCCGACCTGCACCGCTTTCAAGGAACCGGATTTGATGAGCCGGTAAACGGTCATGTTCGAAACACGCATCAGCGTAGCCACCTCGCTGACCGTCAGAAACTGGAAACCCTGCTTTTCACGAGCCATTCGCTCACCCTCTTTTTTTGGGAGTATACATGCCGCCCCACTGGGCAACATAGGGCAACCCTCGACATCTGGCGAGGTATGATCCCTCACTCGGCAACTGCACCATTTCGATGCGAGATGGCACCAGCGTGGCTCGCCTGTTTTTTGCCCGTTACAAGCGCCAGGCGGCCACTTGATCAAAGGGAGGCAACGTGGCCAAACAACCCGCACCCAAAGAGAAGAAGCGCCCGAAAAACGATGCGGCTCAGGCGGCCAAGAAGGCCAAGAAGGCCGCTAAGAAAGCTGGCGGATCCGCCTAGCGCCGGGTCAACTTGAAGGTCCCCGCAGGACCCGTGAGCGGTCGAACGCCGCCTGGACGGCGTTCAGTACCGCCGCCCGCACCCCGGCGCGCTCCAACTCCCCCACCGCCATCGCGGTGGTCCCGCCGGGGGATGTAACGGCCGAGCGGACCTCAACCGGCTGCATACCGCCGTCGGTCACCAGGGCTGCGGTCCCCCGCATTGTCTGCGCCACCAACTGTTCCGACACCGACCGTGGCAGTCCGACAGTTACTCCGGCATCAATCATTGCCTCGGCAAAAAGCGCAAAGTAAGCCGGCCCGGAACCGGAAACCGCAGTCACTGCGTCGATGTAGGACTCCTCGATCACAATCACCGGGCCCACGCCCTGCAAAATGACCCGGGCGGTCTCAAGTTGCTCGATTGTGGCCCGGCTTCCAGCACAGATAGCCGTCATCCCCTCACCCACCTGGGAAGCGGCGTTCGGCATTGCCCGCACCACCGCTCCCTGAGGCAGCCCCTGCTCGATAAACGCCGTCGTTATACCGGCGGCAATGGAGATCACCAGGTGGCCGTCGCCCAGTCCAGGGCCGATCTCCTCCAACACCTGGGCCACATCTTTTGGTTTCACGGCCAGCAGTACAATTCCGGCCGCTCCTACCGCCGCCAGGTTCCCTCCGGGGGACCGGAACCCGTGGCGGTCCACAACCTCGGCTACCCGTTGCTCACTGGCATCGGTGACGAAGATTTGATCTGCTCGAAATGCCCCGGCACGAACCATGCCTGCGGCAAGGATCTCGCCCATCTTGCCCGACCCAATTACCGCTACCGCGGCGACGCTGTTCATTCGGGCAGTATCCCAGATGCCGGGCGGGGCACGAGACATTCACGGGCGGGCAAAAATAAAGCAGAGCCCAAGGTACCTTTGGTCACGCTCGCTGCGCACTTCCCCGAACACAGCTCTACGCTACCTACGGCATCTTGGGCCCTGCGTTGTCACAAACCGACCGGATGAGCCGGACAACCACGACTCCGACGACTCAGTGCCTTCCCGCCCAAATCCACGCCGATGCAGGCCAAAACCTTCAAAGACGGAAGACCAGCGAGGATTCGCTCTGCCCTCTTCGGAACCGCTCGCTGTCGGAGATCTACCGGACCGCGTGCGACTCGAACAAGCTACCCAAGTCCCGGCGGGGGCGTCAAGGCCGCTTCAGGACAATTGTTCGCGACCCGAAAGGTTTATTCCCACTCCACATCGAGGAGGGTGAGCAGTCGTTGCTGCGTACCCCGGCGGTGTATAGATCGTGCAACTCGCCGGCCGACCGATCCCACGCAAAATCTCCCGAAGAACACACTGCCAACCGGCCCATGCCGGCTGCAAGCCTGCTGTCGGAAAGCACCATCCAGGCCCTCTCGGCAAAACTTTCCGACGCTCCGGGCAAGACGAGGAAGCCCGTCTGTCCGTGCTTCACGATGGCTTTGAGCCCCCCGACTGCGGATCCAACGACCGGAACTCCCGACGCCTGGGCTTCCAGTGCCACCAGGCCGAAGGACTCGGTGTAAGAGGGAACCAGGCAAACATCGGCCGCCTGATAAAACGCAGGTAGGCGGTGGTGGGGTTGAGCGGGGACGAACTGAACCGCTTCCTTTAGCCCTAAACGTTCAACCAGATCGCCCAGCCGCCCGGTCTCCGATGCACCAGACGTCCCACTCGCGCCACCGACTATTAGCAGACGGATCTCGTCCAGGTTGACCCGGCCCCAGCGAACCAGGTGCCCCAGCGCTTCAATGGCAATATCGGCGGCCTTCAGGGGTTGAAGCCGGCCGACGAAAATCATGACCTTCTTCCCATCGAGGCCCAGCGCCTGTTTCGCCGCTTCCCGGTCCTGCGGGCGAAAGGTCGAGTGGTCGACGCCGGGAGGAATCAGGTGAATCCGTTCCGGGTGGGCGGCATAGAGTTCGATGAGGGCCCGTCGCTCCTCAACCGTACTGGCGACAATCGCGCAGGCGTCGGCGATCACCCGCGCCTCCCCGTCCAAACGAAATTCCGGCTCCGGTGAATCGCCGGGGCGGCGAGCCCGATTCTTCTCGCGGCCCAGGGTGTGGAATGTGTGGACGAACGGCACCTTCCATCGGGCACTGACGATGGCGGCCACCTTCCCCGACAACCAGTAATGGCTGTGGACGACGTCGTAGGTGACGCCGGAGTCTTCCACCATCTTGAGCAGGTTGGCGCTGAACTCGGGTAGGTAGGCGGGGATTTGCTCTTTGGAAAGCTCCGGTGAACCTGCAACAACCTGTATCACCCGAACATCGGGCCGCAGGGTCATCTCCGTTGGGGTTGCCGCATCGTCGCGGCGGGTGAAGATATCGACTTTGATGCCGCGCTGTGCGAGGCTCGCCGCCATCTGCCGAACGTAGACGGTCATGCCGCCGGCATCGCCCGAGCCGGGCTCGGCCAGGGGATTGGAGTGAACGACAAGCATTGCCACCCGGCGAACGGGCGGCAGATTTTGGGCAGCTGAAGGGAAATCTCTAACGGCCAATAAAAGGCCCTTCGGGTCCGGGGCTCATCACTACACGCTACTTACCTACTAGGAAAATGGTAGCCGAACCCTGCACTTATTGATCCGGAGGCGCCCAATTGCCCTTCCTAATGCGACCCGGGCGGGTGCCGCATCAGGATCGAGTGGAGCGGCATCGCCTCTGCGCCGAGGTCGTACTTGTACCGCTCCCGCCCCCTCAAAAAGTCAAAACGCCGGGCCCCCTCCTCAATGGATCGGGCGATCATGCGGGAGACCAGGATCAGTCCGGGTGAAATGGACCTCAACTCCAGGTCGTAAGCGGAGTTGTACAGGTAGAGGACGCCGTCGTAGCGAAAGGAGATGGTGGCGGCCAGCGCCTTTCCCTGGACCTCCAGAAAGTCCAGGGAGAGCATGCCTTTCTCCTGCATGGTGCGGGCGACATCCCTGAAGAACGCCTCCCGCGCCGGGAGCATGAACTCCCCCTTCTCGCCGGCGCTGGTCTTATGCATGCGGATAAAAGATTCGATGTCCGCCTCAAGACTTTGATCGCCGGCGGTGCGCAGTACGGCGCCGGGCGCCTCCCGTTCGAACCGCCGCGTCTTTCGCTCAAGTTCATGACGTCTTTTTTTCCCGAGACCAATCAGGTACTTCTCCCAGGTATCCGGCAGCATCAGGACCGCCGTCAACTCGTGCAGCTCCAGTTCGAATTCAAGTCCCATCCGGTCGGCCGCCTCAACCAGCCACTCGGAGAAGTGGAATGGTACGGGCAGGCCCTTGGCCTCCAGGTAGTCCCATTCGGCGAACTCGGTGAACAGGTATTTAAGGAAGGCCTCGGCTACCGCAGGGCGGTAATGCTCCGAGACAATGAGGGGACCTTGGTAGTCCGTCAGGTCGTCCCCCCCCAAGAACCGGACCCTCCGCCCGCGTTCGGTTCGGTCGATCGTCAAGGCGGCAATAGCTACCGGTTCGGGGTCTTGGAAGGTGAGGACCAAGCCCTCCTGATGCCCCCTGCCGAAGCGCTCCCACCACAGCCGGTTCCACTCGGGGGTCGAAAAGATGTGCCGGTTGGGATCGGCCCTTAAAAGCTGTTCCCAGGCGGGGAGGCCGAATGATTCATCGATAGGATGCGCTGTTATTTCCACACGGCGACGCTAGCAGAACTCCAGCGATACCCCGGGTCACCGGCGATCCCAGCGGACTTAGGGCGGCTACCAATCCTCCGGGGACTGGATGCTTTGCATGAGCTGTTCGAATTCTGCGACAACCTCGGGATCGAATTGTTTGCCGGCTTCGGCCCTCAGGCGGGTTAACGCCTCATCCAGGGCGAGGGCTTTGCGATAGGGCCGGTCGCTGGTCATGGCATCGAAGCTGTCCACAATGCTGAAGATCCGTGCCGACAACGGGATGTCCTCGCCTTTTAGTCCATCGGGGTAGCCGTTGCCGTCGAACCTCTCATGGTGATGCCGGATGACCTCTACCGTGACCTCATCGAGGACCCGGCGCATCGGAGCCACGATCTGCACCCCGATCAGCGGATGGGTTCTCATCACCGTCATCTCCTCGTCGGTCAGCGGTCCCGGTTTCATCAGGATTCCTTCCGGGATACCGATCTTGCCGACGTCGTGGAGCAAGAACCCGTACTGCAACTGCGGGGTGATCATCGACTCGTCGATGCGGCTGGTCAGAGCGATGCCGTAACGCTTGCACCGCTCAAGGTGGTTCGCGGTGTACTGATCCTTGGCCTCGACCACCAGCGCCAGCGTCTCGACGATCGACAGATAGTCGGTTCTCAACTCCTCCAGGAGGGCGCCCAGCTTTAGTTCATGCTCACGCTTGCGCTGGTAGACCGCGCTCATGTCCCGAGCGAAGACAAGCAGTTGAGATCGGGTGCGTTCAAGTTCTGCCCGGTAGTCGGTATCGGAATCCATCTCCTCGGGGGAGACCCGACCGTCCGCATCGTTCACCTCGGAAGTGCCTGAGGGGTCCACCGGATCAGTTGCCGAGGAGGCTCGAAGGATCCTCGTCACCCTTTTGATATCGCCGGACCAACTCTGCGTTGAGCCCATCAATGATCTTCTGGGCGCGCCTGCGGTCTTCAGAAACCTTCCGCTCTTCGGTCGCCAACTCCTCCACCATCGCGGTCAGCTCTTCGGGCGTAGAGGTCTCTATGTGCGCAAGACCGGTAGCCAACCGCTCCGTGTACCGGCGGTACTTGCCGGCGTTGGCGGGAAGATCCGATTCCAACAGGCGGGTCGCTCCGCCGGTCCTGGGTTCATCGGCCAGTATTGAAGGAAGCCGGCCGACCAGGTCACCCATGCCGACATCACCGCCCTCGGAACGGCGCTTCAACTCGGAACCGAGAATATCGATTTTGCCCTGGAGCAGACGGCGGGCATACGAAAACTCCGACTCCAACTCACGGCACTCATCCCGCCGCGTGCGCAGATCCCCGGTTGGCACCGTCTGGACATTGTTGAGGATCTCAGCGTCCAGAATCCTGTCATCACGACGTTGCTGCTTCTCCGACAACTCATCCTCCGACGCAAGTCCCGGCTTATTAAGGGCCCCTTGAGTCTAACTCGGCGCCACGGGCTGCCTACCGCATGCAGGACACCGCTTCTTCGGGGGCAGCATTTTAGAGGTCCCAACAATTGCTTGAACACGAACAAGCGACGGGGTAACATCTACCGGCCAGCTAGTGTGGGCATGGTTGTCGTCATCTCAAAGGGTCGAAAGACCAACCCGGCGGCACATCGAACCGCCCACGGGCATCGCAAACAGTTCGCAAATTTTCACGGTTTCGTTCTTCGTGGCGGCAAGGTCCACGGAACGATTGCAACAAAAAGAACACACAGGAGGAAATACAGAATGATCAAGAAGCTCATGGGAACCCTGATGATGCTGGCCCTCGCGGCCGCACTTCTGGTTCCGACCGCAGCAGCAGAGAACGACTGTGACGTCTCCGGCCTCGGCCCGGACAGCGCTGAGTGCTCGCAGGAATTCGACCTCACCACCGGTGACACCGGCGAAACCGGCGCAACCGGCGACGCAGGCGCAGGTGGCGCATCCGGCGCAGGTGGCGCAGGTGGCGCAGGTGGCGCCAGCGCGGCAGCCCTCGGCGGTAGCGGCGACGGCGGCGGCGGCGGCGCAGGCGCAGCCGGCGACGGCGGCGCAGGTGGCGGCAACGGCGGCGCAGGTGGCGGCGGCGGAGCAGCCGGCGGCAGCGGCGCTTACGCAGGTGCAACCACCGGCGGCGGCAACGGCGGCGGCGGAGCCGGCGGCGACGGCGGCGCAGGTGCATGTGACGGCAGTGGCGGCGACAACGGCGAAGGCTGCAACGGCGGCAATGGCGGCAACGGCACCGGCGGCGAAGGCGGCGAAGGTAACGGCGGCGACGCTGACACCGGTGACGGTGGCGAAGGTGGCGTCGGTGGCGACTCCGGCATCGCCGGTGACGGTGGCGACTCCGGCACCAGCGGCGACTCCGGCAACTCCGGCGAAGCATGCGCAGACGCTGACACCGACAACGACTGCTAAGCAGCCGATCTCGGCAATGCACTAAAGCAACACTCAACATCAAAGGGCGGCCCAACGGGCCGCCCTTTGCGCGTCCTTTGGGACCGCTACACCCCTGAATATTTCTTCCCGTTCTGGCACCATTCCGACCAAGCGTTTTGATAGACTCCCCGAGCACAGCGTGAAGCTGCATAACTTCATGCCTTGTTTGAAGCACGCATCACGGCTCCTCTGGGAGCCGCTTTAGAAGAACTACAAGGAGGACACACAGAATGAGGATCAAGAATCTCCTCGGAATGCTGATGATGCTGGCCCTCGCGGCCGCACTTCTGGTTCCGACCGCAGCAGCAGAGAACGACTGTGACGTTTCAGGTGCCGGCGAAGACGAAGCCAGCTGCGAGCAGAGCTACGAACTGGGCACCGGCGACTCCGGCGCTACCGGCGAGAGCGGCGAGGGTGGCGCAGGTGGCAACTCCGGCGTAGCCGGCGCAGGCGGAACCGGCGGCACCAGCGGTGCGGCAGCAGGCGGTAGCGGCGACGGCGGCGGCGGCGGCGCAGGCGCAGCCGGCGACGGCGGCGCAGGTGGCGGCAACGGCGGCGCAGGTGGCGGCGGCGGAGCAGCCGGCGGCAGCGGCGCTTACTCGGGCGCTACCACTGGTGGCGGTAACGGCGGCGGCGGCGCAGGTGGCGCTGGCGGCGACGGCGCATGTGACGGTAGCGGCGGCGACGACGGTGCTGGTTGCACCGGCGGCGACGGCGGCGACGGCACCGGCGGCGAAGGCGGCGAAGGTGACGGCGGCAGCGCTGACACCGGCAACGGCGGCGAAGGCGGCATCGGTGGCGACTCCGGCGACGCAGGCACCGGCGGCGACTCCGGCACCACCGGCGACTCCGGAAGCACCGGCGACGCATGTGCCGAGGCTGACACCAACGACTGCTAAAGACGTTGAGTCCCGCACATGAAGTGCGGGGCAATGGCTAACAAAAAGGACGACCTTCGGGTCGTCCTTTTTGTTTCCTAGCCGCGCTGCTCCCGTCGACCCGTCTATAAGATTTCTTCGCGGCTTCCCACCTTCCCGACCAACCAACCTGATAGAGTCACGCCGTAACTTCGGGGACAGTGTTCCTAGGCGCCACGGTGCATAAGGTGCACGGCAAGTCCCATGGGGTTGCGGGAATCGAGATAGCAAGCAATCAGGCAACGCTGCAACACCAAGTCAGAAGACAACGCAACAGGGAGGTAGCACGCAATGATCAAGAAGCTTTTTGGCATGCTCATGATGCTCGCCATGGTTTCAGCTCTGCTGATGCCCACGGCGGCTGCAGAGAACGACTGTGACGTCTCAGGTGCCGGAGCCGACGAAGCCGAGTGCTCGCAGGACTTCAGCCTCGAGACCGGCGGCAGCGGCGACTCCGGTGAGACCGGCAGTGGCGGCGACGGCGGCGAGTCCGGCGCTGGCGGCGAAGGCGGCGCTGGTGGAGACACCGGTGCAGCAGCCGGCGGCAGCGGCAACGGCGGCGGCGGCGGAGCTGGCGCAGCCGGCGACGGTGGCGCAGGTGGCGGTAACGGTGGCGCAGGTGGCGGCGGCGGAGCAGCCGGCGGCAGCGGCGACTACTCGGGCGCAACCACCGGTGGCGGTAACGGCGGCGGCGGCGCAGGTGGCACCGGCGGCGACGGCGCATGTGACGGCAGCGGCGGCGACAACGGCGAAGGCTGCAACGGCGGCAACGGCGGCGACGGCGAAGGCGGCGAAGGCGGCGAAGGTAACGGCGGCGACGCCGACACCGGCGACGCTGGCAACGGCGGCGAAGGCGGCGTCAGCGGCAACGCTGGTAACGGCGGCACCTCCGGCGACAGCGGCGAGACCGGCAACAGCGGCGACGCATGTGCCGACGCCGGCACCGACAACGACTGCTAAAACGAGACCTGTGATTTAGGAGCGGAGGGCCAAGCCCTCAACTCCATATCAGGTCACACCGAAGGCCCCCGGGGATTCCCCGGGGGCCTTCGTCTTTCTCGCCAAACCAGCCAAACTCCTACTCCTCATAAGAATTACCTCCTGGCACCCCCAAATGGGGTTGCCAAGCCGCATCCCTGAGGATAGATTTCTCACGGTGTCCCAAGGACATCTGGCACCAACCGTTCCTAGGAGGTAACCAGTAATGATCAAGAAGCTGTTTGGTACGCTCATGATGCTCGCCATGGTTTCAGCGCTGCTGATGCCCACGGCGGCTGCAGAGAACGACTGTGACGTCTCAGGTGCCGGATCCGACGAAGCCGAGTGCTCGCAGGACTTCAGCCTCGAATCCGGCAGCAGCGGCGACTCCGGTGAGACCGGCAGTGGCGGCGAAGGCGGCGCATCCGGAGACGGTGGAGCCGGCGGAGCAGGCGGCGCATCCGGCCCGGCGGCCGGCGGTAGCGGCGACGGCGGCGGCGGCGGAGCAGGCGCAGGTGGCGCAGGTGGCGCAGGTGGCGGCAACGGCGGCGCAGGTGGCGGCGGCGGAGCAGCCGGCGGCAGCGGAGCCTACGCAGGTGCAACCACCGGCGGCGGCGACGGCGGCGGCGGAGCAGGCGGCAACGGCGGCACCGGTGCTTGTGACGGTAGCGGTGGCGACACCGGCGAAGGTTGCAACGGAGCCAACGGTGGCAACGGCGAAGGCGGCGAAGGCGGCGAAGGTAACGGCGGCGACGCAGACACCGGTGACGGTGGCGAAGGTGGCGTCGGCGGCGACTCCGGCATCGCCGGCGACGGCGGCACCTCCGGCAACAGCGGCGAGACCGGCAACAGCGGCGACGTTTGTGCCGACGCCGGCACCAACAACGACTGCTAAAAGAAGACGAGCTTCACAAAAGGGCGACCCCTCCGGGGGTCGCCCTTTTTGCTGGGCCTACATTGTCAAAACCTGAATTGCGCTTCACGAACCGGGTTTCAAACGCCTGAGTATCTGACCTGCCGCCCATAGATTCCTACCGCTCGGGCAAAATCCAATCGGCATGCCCGAACCACGGCCACCGCGCTGCGGCAAGGTCGACTTCCGGATCGACCATTGGACGCCACTCCCGCCCATTCAACGAAACGCTGGTAAGCGCCCGGACCTCGACGTCCGTATGCCCCTCCTCGTGGAGGCGATCCCGCAGGTAGCGGGCGAACTGAAGCACCATGTCCGGCTTGCCCCGCATCCCCTGAAGCTGATGCGGCGCCAGATAGACCGCAGGATTGACCTGCCAGGTCCGGCCATTCGAGTTATCCGTAATGACGTAGCGGGTGGTGCCGACCTTAGATCGGACCAGCATCATCCACGAAAAACGGTGGCCCTCTTCGGTCCAATAGGTGTTCCCCGGGATCGCCAGGTGCCTGAGGGGCACCAGCAGATGGAAGGCAACCCAAAGCGCCAGGAACACCGAAACCGGGCGGGAAAGCCGGTCCGCTCGCTTCGCTACCAGGGAAGCGGTCTCCCCCGTCTCGCCGCCGGGCTCAGGAGCGTCAGGAAGCGGCCGGAAGAGCTCTACCAAGCTGTAGAGAACCAAGGCGCAGCCCAATCCCCCCAGGACGACTGGGGGCACCTCAAAGCGTTTCGGGAGGAACCACGCCAGCCAGGCTCCGCCCGCAAATCCGATCCACCAGGCCAACGATCGAAGCGACTCCGGTCTGCGCCTCAGATCCCTAAGTACCCGCCGGGGCCAGTCGGGCGGGAAGAAGATCGCGGTCGCCGCGATCATGAACCAGGGGAAAATCCCGATGTTGAACAACCTCGCGTTCAGAAAATGAAATACCACCGCCGCCGCATATCCGACGGGCCGCGTCTTGCGGAACAAGAGCAGCGGAACCACTCCCAGGTCTAGCACCAGGGCGCCGAAGGTCATCAGCCGGGGAACCGGGTCCTGGACGAACAGGTGGCCGATCAATGGGAAGTCCGTCTGATCCGCCAACCACATTTTCAACGGCTGGCCCTGGAACCAATCCGGGTTGAGCTTGGATATCCCCCCGAAGAAGTACGGAAGGGCAATCTGGAAACGGATAAGCCACAACATCCAGGCAGGAACGACCTCGCAAGCGACTTCTGTGCTGCGCAAGGCGTCGACCGACCAGCGGCGATGGGCCGGGAGGAACATCATCACGAGCGCCACAAGGCAAACCAGATAGATGTGATTGAGGTACAGGGACTTGTCCAGCAAGAACATGTAGGTCACACCCAAGAACGCGACAACCGTCGCCAGGCGGTAGAACAGGCCCGCACTGACGAGAAGGCCGGCTACTACCAGGACGACAAAATGCACCCTCAGACCGTCGGCCGACCACGGCCTGACGAATTCGAAAGGCCAGTAACCGAACAAGAACGGCCGGTCGACGTAGTACTTGTCGACCCAACCGAAGCTCATGTATCGGTACGCTTCCCAGGCGAGTACCAACCCGAAAACAATCCGGAAGTAGGCGAGGGCACCGGCGTCCACCGGCGAACCCAGCGACGCCGCCAGTCGGGCCAGCGGCGAAGGCGGCTTGTTCGGCAGTTCGGGCGAAGATTCGGGTGCGCTCAATTCACGCACACCCTAGCTCATGGCACAAAAAAAACAGCCCCCGTTTCCGGGGGCTGTTTGTTGAAGCTAGTTGGTTACAGACGACGCTTCGGGCGGTAGGACATTGCTGCCATCGCCACTTTGGTGGAGGGGTGCTCCACAAAGGTGAAGAACAGTCCGACCAGGATCATTCCGGCACCCAGGGCAAGCGTGGCAGCCGTGGGGATACCGGTGCGAGGCAGGGCCTTGGGGGGCGCAGCAGCCGTGTGGCTCTTGGCCGGAGTACCGGGTCCGCTGATGCTTCCACCACAGTTACCGTCTGCGCAGCTTCCGCAGTCCGGGCCCTGGCAGATGCTTCCGCCGCAGTTACCGCCGGTGCAGTCCGGGCCGATGCCGGCCGGGTCCTCGACGATGACGCCGCCGCAGCTTCCGCCGACACAGTCAGGCGCATCGCCGGACTCGACAACAACTCCACCTGCGTTGCTGCTGGCAGCAAACGCCGGGAGAGCCAGAGCGGCGAAAAGCGCTCCTGCAATCACAGTCACGAGCAGTAGTCCCGTGAGCTTCTTCATTACTACCTCCTCTTACGTTTCATTTCGAATCTAAGTGAATTGACGCGAGTCTAGCAAACTCTATCAGAACGACACGACCGTCCGGAGGATCTAAATCCGGGACGAATCAGTTGCTTCCAACACTGCATATTTGGGAAGTTTTCTACCCCCTTGCGAGGGACAAATCGAGGAAATCGTCAAGAATTCCACTACCCCGCTAGAAACGACAAACGCTACACATCATCGCCTCCCCACAGGGGGACACGACATCGGTATCGTACAAGGTGATATGGCAATAGGCCAGTGATTTTCTCGAACGACGCAGGACTGGCTTTTCGGACCCTATGCGGGCACCGAAACCCGCCGCCGATCAGGCGCCGGAGGCTTGCTCAGCCGCTGTGAGCCGGGGCCGACGGACTCATGATGATCGGCAACGAAATCTTCGGCCGGGACTTCGGCTTGGGCGGAATCAACTCGACCAAGGCCGCCGTGACTTCCTCGAACGCCTTTGCCGACGGTGAGTCCGGGCTGACTACGACCGACGGCTTGCCGTGGTCCGCCAATTCGCCCATGGGCGGGTCCAGGGGGATCTGACCCAAAAGCGGGGCGCCGAAAGTCTCAGCCAGTTCCTTGCCTCCACCGGTGCCGAAGGGGTGAGTTCGTTCTCCGCAGTGATCACAAAGGGCGTAGGACATGTTCTCGATGACCCCTGCCACCTTCATTCCGACTTTGCCGGCCATATGACCGGCCCGCTCAGCAACCTTCTCGGCAGCCTGCTGGGGGGTGGTGACCAGGATGATCGAGCACCCGGGGACAAACTGGGAAAGCGAAAGCGAGATGTCGCCGGTTCCGGGAGGCATGTCTATCAATAGGTAGTCCGGTTCCTCCCAGTGCACGTCCGAAAGAAAGCTTTGAAGGATCTTGTGGAGCATGGGGCCGCGCATGACCACCGGCCGGTCGTCCTCCACCAGGTTGCCCATAGAGATCATCTTGAAGCCGTACGCTTCGACCGGCACAATCAGCCGCTCGTCGATAACCGTCGGCTTGGCCGAGGTCCCCAACATCCGTGAGGACGAGAATCCCCAGATGTCCGCGTCCAGCAGCCCAACCGAGTGGCCACGTTTCGCGAGAGCGGCCGCCAAGTTGGCGGTGAGGGTGGACTTTCCGACACCGCCCTTGCCGCTTCCGACGGCGAGCACCGTAGTCCGCGACTGCGGTCCGGCGAAGGAAGACGGGCTTTCGGATTTGACTCCGCCGACCAGAGCTTTGCGCTCCTCGTCGGTCATGGCGCCCAGGTTCACTGTGACCTGGGTGATCTCCGGGAAGGACGCCTGGATTTTCGCGGGGAGTACTTCCTGAAAGAAGGCCTTTAGAGGACAGCCCGGGATGGTCAACGCCAGGTCCACCGTCACATGGGGCACCGCGACATCGATCTGTTTCACCATGCCCAACTCCACGATGCTGCGGTGCAACTCGGGGTCGTTGATGGTGGCCAGGACGTCACGGACTTGCTCGATAGTAGGCATGACCCAGAGTAACGCACCATTACCGGGCTGCGGGGGGCCTCGGGTAGCTACGGGGCCTCCATTAGAGTGGATAGATGTACAGCGATGCGCTGATGGCCAGATTCCTGGAGCCTTCCCATGCCGGAGATCTGGACCAGCCGCAGGGCGCGGCGCAGGCGGGCAACGAAACCTGTGGCGACGTCGTACATCTGGCCCTAAAGGTGGTCGACGGCGTTATCGCCGACGCCCGATTTCGGGCTCAGGGCTGCGCCACCGCCATTGCCTCGGCGGATGCCGTTTGTGAGCTTGTCATCGGCACGTCGATTACCGCCGCCCAGATGTTGAACGCCGGCAACCTTTCTTTCGCCCTGGGGGGAATCCCGGAGGACCGGATGAACTGCGCCACCATCGTTCTTGATGCCCTGCGCATCGCCCTGGAGAGGGCAAGGGCATATCCCCTCCCCACCTCCCCAGCGTGAGCGGATGTCACGCCAGGTAGAGCCTGAACCCGTAGTAAAAAACTCCGGCCGCGAACAACAGCGCATTCAGGGCGGCCAGGGCACGGGGGTTCGGAGCCCCCACCCGACCACCAAAAAGGTCCTCCATGGCCCCGGACGCGGATACATGCCCCAGGGCGGCAAAAGCACCAACCACCGCTCCCAGGAGGAGAAAACTGTCGAGGCCGAGGCCGAAGTCCAAAAACAGGCTGGCTACCAATGCCGAGGCAATGCACGCCACAACCCCGGCGCCCGCTGCCACCGGGTCGATGGCGGGCCGGCCGGCCCTCGGGCTTTGCCGCCCGGCCAACAGCCCGTGGGCAACCTCGAACCCCGCCACCATCAAGAACAGGGCTCCCAGAAGACGATTGCCAGACGCCGCCAGCAGCACCAGGTAGTAGCCGAGAAGGCCCAGATGCAGCACCACCAGCAGGCTGAGCGCCATTGAACCGACGGCCCCGCCCTTAAGGCCGCGGCCTATAAACCCGGCGGCCAGCACCATCAGGGTTACCGCGACCGCCGGCAGAATCCCCTCCTCACCCATCTCACTCGCCGCCAGCGGGAAAAGGACCACCAGACCGGCTGCCAAGCCCGGCAGGAACCGTCCGGAGGTGCCGAGGGACCTGAGAGTGAGCCCTACACCCGAAAACAGCCCCACCGCTGCATAGCCGGCGAAGATCCTCGGACCCAAAATCGACGCTCCCACCGCCCCGGCAGCCAGTCCGGCGAGGGCAGCTCGGGACGTCGCTGAAGCAGGGACCTGCGATCCGGAGGACATGGCAAGTTATCCTATAGTTCGGTAGAACAAGGGGAGTCCAACATTCGACGGTCGTCACAGCTACCGCATCAGCACTTAGACTGCTGTTAATGATTCGCCTACTTTGGCTGAGTAGTCAGCGTTCCGATCCCGAGGAGTCCTTCTCCCCTCTCGCCGGTAAACGGCCGGCACCTGAGCCGATCACATTTGCCGACGCCACGCCGGATCTTCTCGGTCGCAGATTGGCCGACCTGGTTCTGGTGGACGGACGGGAGCGTCCGGAGGAGGCCGCCGGCGTCATCCGCAAGCTGCGGGGCGAAACCGAGGCCCCCTTTATCGTGGTGCTCTCCGACGAGTCTCTCGCCACCTTCGACTGGAACTGCGGCGCCTCCGACTTCTTAACCGACCGCTGCACCTCCATCGAGTTGGACACCCGGATCCGCAGGGTGGTCACCCCGGTGGAGGTGGAGTCATCGGACGTGATCAAGCGCGGGGAAATCAACATCAACCGGGAGCGCTTCGAGGTAAAGGTACGGGGCGAGACCCTGGACCTGACGTTCAAGGAGTTCGAGTTGATCGCCTATCTGGCCCAAAGACCGGGCCGGGTGTGTTCGCGTAGTGCACTGTTAAGCGAGGTCTGGGGCTACGACTTTTTTGGAGGCACCCGTACGGTAGACGTTCATGTGAGACGGTTGAGGGCCAAGCTTGGGCATGAAGCCCACATGATCGAGACAGTCAGAAACGTGGGATATCGCTTCGCCGGCTAGACGAATGGGGGTGCCTGCCGTGCGGCGGGTACCGGTTTTGGAGGAATTTTGCTGACACCCGATCAAGAATTTGTCCTAAAGACGGTTGAGGAACGCAACATCAAGTTCGTCCGCCTCTGGTTCACCGACATCCTCGGTTTTCTCAAGGCCTTCGATATCACGCCGACCGACCTGGAAGAGGCCCTGACCGAGGGAATCGGGTTTGACGGTTCTGCGATCGAGGGCTTTGCCCGCATCGAGGAGTCGGACATGATCGCCTGGCCGGATGCATCGACCTTCCAGGTCATGCCCGCCCACCCATCACGGTCGGATTCGGCCCGAATGTTCTGCGACATATGGAACCCCGACGGCACCCCGTTCGCCGGCGACCCCCGTCAGGTGCTCAAACGCACCTTAAAAGATGCGGCCAAACTCGGCTATAGCTACTACGTCGGCCCCGAACTTGAGTACTTCTACTTCAAGGACTCCAAGTCCACCCAGTTCCTGGACCACGGCTCCTACTTCGATCTCACCCCGCTCGACGAGGCCGGCGACTTGCGTAAACGTACGGTCGAGTACCTGGAGGAGATGGGGATACCGGTGGAGTACGTCCACCATGAGGTGGCCCCTTCCCAACACGAAATCGACCTTAGATACGCCGACGCGCTTTCGATGGCCGACAACGTAATGACCTACCGACTGGTGGTCAAGGAGGTGGCGCAGGAACTGGGCGTCTACGCCACCTTCATGCCGAAGCCGGTCAGCGGCATCAACGGAAGCGGTATGCACACCCACATGTCGCTGTTCGCAGACGACCACAACGCATTTTTCGACCCAACAGACGAAGCCCACCTATCGCCTATCGGCAAGAAGTTCCTTGCCGGGGTTCTGCGTCACGCCAGCGAAATCTGCGCCGTCACCAACCAGTGGGTCAACTCATACAAACGGCTGGTCCAGGGCTACGAGGCCCCGGTGTACGTCTGCTGGGCCCGGCGCAACCGCTCGGCTCTGGTGCGGGTCCCGATGTACAAACCCGGCAAGGAGCAGGCCACCCGCATCGAAGCCCGCTTCCCGGATCCCGCATGCAACCCTTACCTGGCGTTCAGCGTCATGCTCGCTGCCGGGCTGAGGGGGATCAATCAGAACTACGAGTTGCCGCCTGAGGCGGATGACAACATTTATGAGATGACTCCCAAGGAGCGCAAGAGCGCCGGTATCGGCGCCCTGCCCGAGGACCTGCACGAAGCAATCCAGGTCTGCGAATCCTCCGAACTCGTCCGTGAGACCCTGGGGGAGCACACTTTCGAGTGGTTCATCCGGAACAAAAAGAAGGAGTGGGACGACCACAAGGCCTACGTCACACCATATGAACTGGAGCGCTACCTTCCGATTCTGTAAGGACTCGTATATCGTGGTTTACGCAGACTTAACCGCCCGGCAATCACCGCATAACATCGGATTCCTAGAGTTCAACCAAGGTCCCCGGAGTGCCCATCCGGTCTCGCCGCCACGAGCCTCCTCCGTAGGGCGCTCCGCTGGGACCCCCTTTACCAGCCCCCGCCAAAAACCTCGTGGGCCGGCAACAAAAGAGGAAGGTGGGATTTACGGCTAACGCCCCGGCAAGTATCAACTCCCCCGAACCCCGGGGCTTCGAGAGCTACGACACCGAAGGCTTCTTCGACGAGATGTTCCAGCCGAACGGCCGGCCTCGTCCCCACTCCCGACCACTGGTGAAACGCATCACCGGTCTTTCTGAGGGAGACCTGCTCCGGCGGCAAAGGTCCGCCGAACTGGCCCTGCTGAACATGGGCATCACCTTCAACTCTGCCGGGTCCGGTCCGGAAAGAATTTTCCCGTTCGACCTGATCCCCCGCATCGTCGAAGCAAACGACTGGACCCGCATCGAGGCGGGACTGGTGCAGCGGATCCAGGCGCTCAACCTGTTCTTGGACGACATTTACAACGCCCAACGAATACTCAAGGCCGGAATCATCCCGGACTACGTAATCCAGTCCTCCAAATCGTTCCTTCCCCAGTGCGTGGGCCTAAAACCGCGCCACGGCCTTTGGTGCCACATCGCCGGATCGGACTTGGTCCGGGACCTGGATGGCCAGTTCTACGTGCTCGAGGACAATTTGAGGTGCCCGTCGGGGGTGTCCTACGTGCTGGAGAACCGGCAGGTGATGAAGCGAACCTTCCCCCAGGTCTTCGCCGAGTGCCGGGTGCGCCCGGTCGACAACTACTCGACCCGGCTGCTGGAGACCCTTCAACACCTGGCCCCGATGGGAATTTCCAGCCCTACGGTGGCGGTTCTCACGCCCGGCATACACAACTCCGCCTACTTCGAGCACTCCTACTTGGCGCAGCAGATGGGCGTCGAACTTGTGGAGGGGACAGACCTTCTTGCCGACGACGGCTACGTCTACATGCGGACCACCCGGGGGCTGCGCCGGGTCGATGTTATCTATCGCCGGATCGACGACATGTTCTTGGACCCAAAGACTTTCAACCCGGACTCCATGTTGGGCGTGCCCGGGATCATGGACGTCTACCGCGCCGGCAGGCTGGGCCTCGCCAACGCTCCGGGGACCGGCGTGGCGGACGACAAGGTCGTTTACGCCTACGTCCCACAGATCATCAAGTACTACCTTGGTGAGGACGCCATCCTTCCCAACGTGCCTACCTACCTATGCTGGGAGGAGAAGGACCGCCTCCATGTCCTGGCCAACCTGGACAAACTGGTGGTCAAACCGGCCAACGAGTCCGGCGGCTACGGCATGATGGTGGGACCCCACGCCACGCCGCAGATGCGCAGCGAGTTCGCCGAACACATCAAGGCAAACCCGCGCAATTACATCGCCCAGCCCACCCTTGCCCTCTCCCGCGCCCCGATAATCGTTCAGGACCACTTCGAAGGACGTCACGTCGACCTCCGCCCGTTCACACTTTTGGGTAGGGACACCTACGTGATGCCCGGCGGCCTCACCCGGGCAGCGCTCACCAAGGGATCGCTGATTGTTAACTCCTCCCAGGGGGGTGGAAGCAAAGACACCTGGGTACTTTCAGAATGAGATGTTAAGCCGCGTCGCCAACTCCATCTATTGGATGCACCGATACATCGAGCGCGCCGAGAACGTTGCCCGGTTCATCGACGCCAACCTCAACCTGACACTGGATCTGCTGCCCGGATCCGAGGAGCAGTGGGAACCGCTGATTCTCACCCTCGCCGATATGCCCCTGTTCAAATCCCGCTACGACGAACCCTCCCGGGCCAACGTAATAGAGTTCCTAACCTTCGATCCGGAGAACCCCAACTCCATCCTCAGCTGCTTGAAAATGGCACGGCAGAACGCCCGGGCCGTCCGGGATGCGATCTCCTCCGAGATGTGGGAGCAGGTCAACACCTTCTATCTGTTCGTGGCCGCCTACTCCCACCGAGAACTTCAAGCCGGTGACACCCACACCTTCTTCAATCGGATCAAGATCCAAAGCCACCTGTTCCGGGGCATCACGGATGACACCATGTCGCACGGAGAAGGGTGGCACTTCGGGCAACTGGGCCGGAACTTGGAGCGGGCAGACAAGACCTGCCGCCTGCTCGACGTGAAGTACTTCATCTTGCTTCCGAGCCCGATTGAGGTGGGGTCCCCGTTTGATGCCCTGCAGTGGAAGGCACTTTTGACCTCGACGAGCGCCTTTGAGATGTTCCGAAAGCGCCACGGGCGCATCACCCCGAACCGGGTGGCCGAGTTCTTGATACTGGACCGCCACTTCCCCCGGGCCATTTGCCACTGCCTGGCCGTCGGGCAGGACTCGCTCCACCAAATAACCGGTTCCCGGGTAGGGACATTCGACAACCCGGCCGAACAGCACCTCGGCCTGGTCTGTTCCCAGCTAAACTTCGCACGAATCGAGGAGATAGTCTCCTTCGGGCTTCACCAGTTCCTCGACAACATCCAGGTGCAGCTTAATTTGATCGGACAGGCCATCTTCGACAACTTCTTTGCCCAGCAACCGGTGGAAGATCTGGACAGCCATCGCAGAGCGTGGACGATCTCCCAGAGCGCCGGCAACCTCATGACCCGGACGGCCGGGGGGAAAGAGTGACTTTCTGTATCGGGATCAAGGTCCGGGAGGGCATAGTCGGAATCGCCGACACCCGGATCTCAACCGGCTCCCAGACCCGTACGGCCCGCAAGATCACCGTGATCGAAAACGGGGAGCACTCGATGCTGCTCATGACCTCGGGCCTGCGTAGCGTCCGGGACAAGGTCCTCACATATTTCGAGGAGACTCTCGAAGAGAACGAGTCCGGGTTCGACAAGCTTTACCAGGCGGCAAACGCCCTTGCCGATCAGGTGAGGAGGGTCTCCGCTGAGGACAAGGCGGCCCTTGACGAAGTGGGCCTGACCTTCGACCTCAACTGCCTTATTGGCGGCCGCTGTCCGGGAGACAAAGAGCACAAGCTCTACATGCTCTACCCGCAGGCGAACTGGGTGGAGATCAGCCAGGGAACCCCCTACTGCATCATCGGCGAAAGCAGCTACGGCAAACCGCTACTGGACCGGATCCTGCGTTACGAGTCGTCCCTGCAGGATGCGTTCAAGGCGGGATTTTTGGCCTTCGACTCAACCCGGAGCAGCTCAGCAGGCGTGGGCTACCCGATGGATGCGGTGATATTCAAACCGGGGGCCCCCATGCAGACCAGTCGTTTCCTCCACGAGGACCTGGCTCCGGTGGCGGATAAATGGAACTACAAGCTGCGGCGACTGGTAGAGCAGATGTCCGACGATTGGATCGAGCCACTGTTCGGCGATGAACCCGCTTCCAATGTGAGGCCAATCACTTCCGCCGAGACATGATCTTCGAAGTCGAGCACACCACGCGGTTCGACTACAGCCAGCCGGTCAAACTGGAGCCGCAGGCCGTACGACTGCGTCCCCGAACGGACCGGTCGCAGGTCCTCCTGTCCTTCAGGATGCATCTGGACCCGCCCCCGGATGGCATTACCGACATATCCGACCTGGACGGCAACGACACGGTCATGGCCTGGTTTACGCAAGCAACCACCAGCCTGGAGATCTCGACCAGCCTCCGGGCGGAGACCCTGAGAACCAACCCTTTTGACTACGTGGTCTTGGACCCGAAGTTGCACGAACTCCCGATGAGGTACCCGGCGGACGAAGCCGGAGCCCTGTTTCGCTACATGCAGCCGACCGGCGACCCCGCCGTCACCGCGCTGGCCTGGGACGTGCTGAACGCCGGCACCGGATCGGCGCCCGAGTTCTTGGCCGACCTGGCGAGCCGCCTGGCGGCGGATGTGGAAGGCGAGGTGCGGCTCGAGGGCGAACCGTACCCCCCGGCGGAGACGCTCCGTCTGGCGAAGGGGTCCTGCCGGGACGTCGCGGTCGTCTTTATGGATGCCTGCCGGGTGGTCGGGCTGGCGGCGCGATTCGTCAGCGGCTACCACGAGGGAGATCCCGACATCGAGGAGAAGTATCTACACGCATGGGCCGAGGTCTATCTCACCCGGGTAGGTTGGAGAGGATTTGACCCGACCCTGGGCCTGGCCGTTGCCGACCGGCACCTGCCGGTATGCGCCGGGCCCACCGCGGCGTCGGCCGCTCCGTCTGAGGGGTCCTACCGGGGCACCGCACTTTCGACAATGAAGGCGGATCTGCAGGTCAGGGTTTATCCGCCGCAGTCGCCCGCCTAACCGAACGGCGGTCTTTGTTCGTAGGCGCCTTCCGCCTCCGAATTCAACACCCGGGTCACCGCGTCGTACATCCACCGCGCCTCCTCCGCCGAGTCGGCGACCGCAGTCAATCCGGTGCGCCCGACTTCCGAAACACCGCTGACCATGTGGAGCACCACCCCGGTCTGGGTGGCGTGATCGAAATGGAGCTTGTGCCGGATAACGATGTCGAACAGGTCGTCGGGGGTAAAGGCTCGGTACTGGGGCGATTCGACGTGATCGGAGGCGACGAAGTACTTTCGTCGGCCGTTGGGCGCCACGAAGATTCCCTGCTCGGGCACGTACCGGCCGTCGGTCAAAAATTGCAGGGTCAAGAACGGGTGGGTGGTGCCACCCTGGCGGAGGTTTAACTCGATGGCGAACGCCTCCCAAGCCTCGCCCTTTTTGACACACACGAAGTCGATGGCAGCTCGGCCGACAACCCCCTCCCGCGCCAGCCTCTTTCCGATCTTCTCCGCCTCTTTGCTAATGGTCACCGCGTAGGCTCGGTCCGCCGGGAACCGGCAGCCCTGATACACCTGGCCATCGGGGCCCCCCAGGAGTTGGTCGTGGGTGGAGAGCATTTGAACACCACCCAACGGATCGATCAGCATCTGGGCGCTCGGGCTGCGTACCTGGTCCCCCGCCACCATCTCCTCGACAATCCCGCCCTCTCGATCGAACTGGTCCTCGAACTGCGTGTACCTGGACCCGATCTGGTCCTTCAAAGCCTGTTGAATTGCCTCCGGCTCCTCGGGATCACCGGGGGCCGGTAAACCGAACAGCTCGATCAGGGCGTTGCCCCACCCACTCACGCCCTCATTGGTCTTAACCAGCAACCGCTCCAGCCCCGGCCTTTCCGCCCGGAGCTTTTGGATTGCTGGCCCGACATCAGACATCCCGGCCAGGTCTTCGAATCCGGCCGGGTGCAGGACCCCTTCTTCAGAAAAAAGCCGGCGACAGCCGCTCTTGGAACCCAAGGAGCCCAACCTGGGGTCGGCGCCGAAGATGGGCACCCCCATCTTCACCGCCAGTTCCCGCTCCAGCCGTGTGGTGTTGAAGGGGACGATGTAGGCACGGTCCGGGTCTATGACCAGGCTCCTCAACCGCTCGATCAGCCGGGGCCTCTCCAACAGCTTCTCGGTCAGCGGCCGCACGGTTCCATCCAGCGCCGAGACCAGGAACAAGCGCCGGCGGGCGTGGCTGGCGATGACTCCGGGCAACAGATTCAGGTAGTAGTCGACCACGTTCGGCAGGATCTGCTCCGAGGTCACGTACACCAACCGGGTGGTGGGGTTGCGCAGGAGCATGAACAGGATGAGGAGCCTCTCCTCATACTGCTGGACGTTCTCCAACTGCCCGAGGATCGAGGCCGGGTAGGTGATCGAAGGTATCACCACGATGGTGCTGGGAGCCCGGGAGCGGTCGTCGGCCGACGCCCAGTAGGGCGCCAGCTTCTCCTGCAGAGCCTCGAACCCGGCCAGGATCTGCGGCTCCTCCATGCCCCTTCCCTTCGCTTATTTTGTTGTGTGGGCGATCTTTTACATTGTGAACGTTTCCCAATCGGGATCGGACTACACTTCTCGCATGCCTATCTATGAGTTCAGATGTGCGGACTGCGAAGAACAGTTCGAGACGATGACCTCCGCTGCAAAAGTCGACGAAACCACGTGTCCTGCCTGCGGCGCCGGCAAACCCCGGCGTTTGATGTCGGTAATCGCCGGAATGCCCGGACGAGCCAGCATGGGAAACATGGAAAAGGCGGCAAACCTGGCTCCGAGCTGCGGCTCCGGAGGCTGTGCCGCCTGTAGTTAGCGCCCGCAACCGGCCCGCCGGGTTGCGGCGGGCCCTCCCCGGGTAACCTGCACCTATGACTACTCAACTCCCCTACGGCTCTTGGCCGTCCCCCATTACTGCGGACATGCTGGTTGAGAAAGCGGTAGCACTCAGCTACCCCATGGCCCAGGGCAAAGACCTGGTTTGGTTGGAGATGCGGCCTTCCGAGGCGGGACGTTACGTCATCGTCCGACGGCGTCCCGATGGTTCGGTCGGTGATGTACTCCCGCCGGGTTTTGCCGCCCGCACCCTGGCCCACGAGTACGGGGGGCTGGCCCACACGGTGTTCGGGGACACGGTCTTTTTTTCGAACTTCTCCGATCAGCGCCTCTACCGGATCGACCCGGGGGGCGAACCGCAGCTGTTAACCCCCGCACCAGCGGAACCAATGTCCGAGCGCTACGCCGACCAGGCCGTCTCTCCCGACGGGCGGTGGGTGGTGTGCGTACGGGAACGACACACTTCTTCGGGGGTGGTCAACGAGATCGCCGCCATCTCTGCCGACGGGACCGACGACCCCAAGTCCCTTTTCGGTGGGCATGATTTCTACTCCGCTCCGCGCCTCAGCCCCGGCGGCGACCGGCTTGCCTGGTTGAGCTGGGATCATCCGAACATGCCGTGGGACAGCACCGAACTTTGGGAAGCCCCATTAGGTCCCGACCTCACGCTGGGCAAGCCCCGGCTGGTGGCGGGCGGGCCGCAGGAGTCCGTGACCCAACCCCGGTACTCACCCTCCGGCCGGCTGTTTTTTATCTCAGACCGCAGCGGCTGGTGGAACCTGTACGCAGACGATCCCGGCGGCCCGCTCCCCGTCGCGCCGCAAGCTTCGGAATTCTCCGGACCGGATTGGGTATTCGGTCAGTCCTCCTACACGTTTTTGGACGACGGGTCCCTGGTGGCGCTGTGGGCGGCGGACGGCCTCGACCGGATGGGGGTCATGGCCCCCGGCGATAACTCGTTCACTCCGGTGGAAACCGGGTTTTCGGTGATCCACTCGATCCGCCCGTTCGGAGATGGGGTGGTGGCAATCGGCGCCGGGGCGGCCCAGGCGCCTGCCGTCGTAACCATCGCAGTCCCCGGCGGAGAAACCGAGGTGATCCGCCGGAGCCGGGAGTTGACGGTTTCGCCCGACCTGATCTCGCAGCCCCGGGCAATCGAGTTCCCCACCGAGGGCGGGCTGACGGCCCACGCCCTGTTCTACGCCCCTCACAACCCGGACTACCGCGGACCCGAAGGCGAACTCCCCCCTCTGATCGTGATCAGTCACGGGGGTCCTACGTCCGCCACCTCATCGGCGCTGAACCTCGGCATTCAGTTTTGGACCAGCCGCGGCATCGGCGTGGTGGACGTCAACTACGGCGGAAGCACCGGGTACGGTCGCGAGTACCGGAGCAGGCTGAACGGCACTTGGGGCGTGGTCGATGTCGATGACTGCATCAACGCCGCCCGTTACCTGGCGAACTCGGGCGAAGCCGACGAAAAACGTCTGGTGATCCGTGGCGGCAGCGCCGGCGGCTACACCACGCTGTGCGCCCTCACCTTCCGGGACGCCTTTGCCTGCGGCGGCAGCCACTTCGGTGTCGCCGACGCCGGTGCGCTGGCCACCGACACCCACAAGTTCGAGGCCCGGTACCTGGACAACCTGATCGGTCCTTGGCCGCAGGCCCGAGCCCTGTACGAACAGCGCTCCCCCATCTTCCACACCGACCTGCTTAACACCCCGCTGATCCTTTTCCAGGGCCTGGAGGACAAGGTTGTCCCGCCTGCCCAAGCCCAGATGATGGCCGACGCCCTGGACCAAAAGGGGGTCCCGTACGCCTACCTGGCTTACGAGGGCGAACAGCACGGTTTCCGCAAGGCGCAGAACATCAAGCGCACCGCCGAGGCGGAGTTGTATTTCTACGGCCGCATCCTAGGGTTCGATCCCGCCGACGACCTGCCTGAGGTTGATATCCGGAACGCGGGGGCGATAGCCGAGAGGTGAAAACTCCCCGGTCGTTGATCTTGGACTCCTGCCTGTGGCGGGAGTTAGACCCCAGGAACCGGAGCCATCTGCTGATTTTGGGGGGTGCGGCCTTGGCCTTCGCCACAGTCCTGGCAGCCCGGTTAAACGACGGCTTCGGACTCTCGGACTCGGCGGGTGTAGCCGCCAACTCGGCGGTAATGATTTTTTTGAGTTGGGCAATCGGCCGGGAACTCGACCCCGACCACCCAAATTCGGCAATCGTAGCCGCCGCAGTCGGGGCGCTGATCTTGCTCGGCGGGTCGGCGGCGGCCGGAGCGCTTATCGGCGTGTTGCTGGCGCTGCGAATCGTGATCCGCACCACCGGCCAACATCCGAGTTCCTTGGACCTGGTGGTGGTACCCGCTCTCTCGGCGGTCTTCGCCTTAGCCCCACGAGGCTGGATCGGCGGCGTCGTAATGGCGTCGGCGCTGGTCTGGGACACCCTCTTGCCGCAGCCCGGACCCCGCCGGGCCTGGGCATCCGCCCTGGTTGCGCTTGTTGCTGCGGCGCTGGTGACCGGCCTGCAGGGAACGCTGGGTGAAGGATTCCGGAACCCGAGACTACTCGGCTGGGGAGTGCTGGCCTTCACCCTCCTGGCGTTCGCAGCACTTCGCTGGTACGTTCCGCGCTCCGGTTGCGACCGGGGTCCGGGCCTCGTGGAGTTGCAACGCCTGAAAGCGGGAAGGTTCCTGGCGCTCGGCACCGCCCTCTTTGCCTTCGTCTGGTTCGGCGGGACCGCAGTGCCTCTGCTGGCCGGCCTGTGGGCGGCTCTGATCGGGGTGTCGGTCGCCGGACGTTTGCCGGCCCCTACGTCCTCTCCCTGATCCCGCCTCGGCGCGGGTTTGCCATTCGCCTGCCCGGGTACAAATAGGTCAGAGGCAATTCTCAAAGTTCTAGATTTTCGACGATGCTAAAAGGAGATGGGTCGTATGTTCCTACGAGCCGATATCGTTCAGCAGCGTGTTTCCACCGATTGGACCTGCGCTTATTGCGGGGAGGCATACAAGGAGGGCGCCCAGTGTTCCCGGGACGCCGAACACTGGGACGAATTTATGGATTCCATGACCCGGCCCGGGCAAATCCATCTGGAGCGGGGCGCAGCCTAAGCTCAATCCGCGTCGATTTCTAAGAGGTAAGGGGCGACGAGCCCCCGATACTCCAGTCTTCGGTGCTCCGGCAGAGACTGCCATCCAGTCACGGAACCCCGACAGTTTTTTGACCCGCAGAGGCATTTCGTGGGGAAGTGCTCAATCCGGAAGTTGCGCATCGCGTAATCGAACGAAATTTCGTCCTCCGGCGCAATCGCCCTGCGAGCGATGAGATCGTAGGCACCTTCGGAGTTGAGCCGAACGCCGCAGTTCGGGTCACAAGAGTGGTTCACCTTCGGGCCCATATCCGCCAGCAGCACGAAATCGTTCTTTCCCACCTGGCTCGCATGGGCGCTGTTCTTCTCGCCGAGCCGTTCTTTTATCCGCCCGTGCACAACGGTTTCACCCGGGGCAAAATGCCTGACTGCAAAAACCCCTTCCCCGGCGACTTCCGTCATCCGAACTTCATATCCGCGGTCGTTGGAGCGCAAGACTCGGTCCGTAGAGCCAGCCTCCAACCTGCTGAAATTGCTCAAAGCCATAGCATCTCCTTAGCTCGGCTGACTCGTAGAGTACCAAATTATGCCTCCCTGTTATGCGCCGGGAACCGAAATGGCCGGGCCAGACCACCTTCGGGCTCGGGGCATAGGTCCGTGACCCAGGCACGTCCCCGCCGGACCACGCCTATTAGCTTTGGGACCAATGGCGGCGTTGTCGCGGGGTCTCGTCGCTCCGCCAACTGGGACCCGCCACCCGGCCGTTCAGGGACCGGACGGCGTCCGAGCGGCTGGTCGTTTGGCTCCCCGGTCCGAATCTGCCGGACC
>JAJCYE010000070.1 GCA_029263075.1 Actinomycetes bacterium | reverse complement strand
GAAATCTTTCTCCTCAACCGGATTCTCACCCCGATCACTGAGATCAAAGGACACATCGACCAGATCCTCGTTGACGGCGTTCTCCTCACCGGCCACCTCGACGGTGTCACCGAGATGCTCGCGGAGACCAAGGACATCGTCAGCCAGGTAGCTACCGGCGCACTGCGCTACGGCGGCGGCGTGGCCAAGGTTCTCGGGGCGGTCGGCAAGTAAGGCCGCACCACAACCCACTGTCCGACCGAGCACAGTTCCCAATCCAAAGGAGATTTCATGTCGGTTGCCGGAGTCCTCGCCCTACTGCTGATATTGGCGTTTGTTTTTATCCTCACGTCATATCTGCTGCGGGTAATCACCATCCTGGTGCACGTTAGCTTCACGCTCGGCACCATCATCGCCGGCGTTCGAGCCATCGCCAGCCAGATCGAAACCGTTCCCGAAACCGTTATCTCGGTCAACAACGACCTGGTTCCGGTTCAGGCTGCCACCGACTCGCTGTCCAGCCGCACCGGCGGCAGGCGGGCCGTCGGCACCTAGGTTCGGGGGCGTTGCCCCAGATGCTCCATTTTGTAAGTCGGGCGCGCACCCGGGGGCTGGGCACCCGGGTGCCCACGACACTCTTGAGGCAAATGCACTAAATTTCAGGACCTCACACTAAGCCAAGGAGGTGAGAGGTGATTTCGTTCAGGTGATCCGATGTCGGAGCCGATACCTGCAAGGGGCAGTTCACAGCCGACACGAAGGAGGAACTCATGCGAATGGTCGCAGTCCATCTTCGTAAGGTGCACCGGGTCATGACGCCGACCCAGACGGTGATGACTTACATCATGAAACACGCCAGGTAGGATCGGGCGCTCCCCGGTCGGGGATGCGAAGCTGTGGGACTACGACCACGGAGGACCCTTGTTATGCCCGTTGAGTTCAGATGCTCCGATATCGGGGCCGATACGTGCACAAAGCACTTCATCGCCGCAACATGGGAAGACCTGATGGCGCAGGTCTCTGAGCACCTGCGGGTTGTACACAGGGTCAAAACACCAACTCAGACACTCATGACCTACATATCAAAAAAGGTCAAGGTCAGTTCGTAGCTACGGACGTTGCGCAACACGCAACGTCCGTCGGTGTTTTAGGCCTGTAGTGCCCGGCTGAATTCCTGCGCCAGCGCGATCCTGGCGAGACATTCGTCCCGCCCGATCAGGGTCATCAGGTCGAATACCGGAGCGGACACCGTAGACCCGCTGACCGCCACGTAGAACGGCGCAAAAGCGGTCCTAGGCTTAAGGCCCATTTCCTCGGCGACGGCTCGCAAAGCGGCTTCCACGTTCTCTTTGTCCCACGGCTGCACCGCCCCGAGCGCCTGCGTGGTCCGGGTAAACAACTCGCCCACGTGGTCTGCCCCCAGCACCTTCGCCCCAGCCTGCTGATCGATATCGACCCGGCCGAACAACCCCCGGACCAGTGCCGAAGCTTCGTCCAGCCGCCTGATCCGAGTTTTGATCAGCGGGGTCGCCGCTTCGATCTTCGCCTGCTCCTGCGGCGAAGGGCTTTCACCGATCAGGCCTGCCTTCAGGTAGAACGGGGTGACCAGGCGGGTCAGTTCATCATCGGAGAGCAACCTGATGTACTCGCCGTTCATCCAGTCGAGCTTTTTGGTGTCGAACATTGCCGGTGAGGGGTGAACGTCTCCGATCTTGAACCGCGCTATCAAATCCTCCCGGTTCATGATGGTGTCGTCGGCGGTCCCCCACCCCAGCAGGGCCAAGAAGTTGACCAAGGCGTCCGGCAGATATCCGGCTTCCCGGAAATCAGCGATAGAGGTGGATCCGTGGCGCTTACCCAGCGGCTTGCGGTCCGGGCCCAGCACCTGAGGCAGGTGGCCGAAACGGGGAACCGGGTTGCCCAAAGCGGCGTGGAGCAGGATCTGCTTGGGGGTGTTCGAGAGAAGGTCGTCACCCCGGATAACGTGGTTGATCTGCATCATCCCGTCATCCACAACCACCGCCAGATGGTAGAGCGGGGCGCCGTCGGAGCGAACGATCGCGAAGTCGTCGATCTGCTCCAGATCGGTCTTCACCTCGCCGATCACCAGGTCCTCGTAAGTACTCTGACCAACGTTGGGGACGCGCACCCGGACGACACTCGCACGACCCTCTGCCTCAAACGCCTCGATCTGTCCCGCAGTGAGGCGGGAGCAACGGCCGTCGTAGCCCGGGCGCCTCTTTTCGGCCATGGCCTGCTGGCGGCGTTCGTCCAACTCCTGCTTGGTGCAGTAACAACGGTAGGCGGCGCCGTCGGCCAGCAGTTGCTCCGCCGCCCGCTTGTGCAGATCGGTGCGCTGCGACTGCCTATAGGGTGCGTGGGGTCCCTCGACCTCGGGACCCTCGTCCCAGTCCAGTTCCAGCCACCTCAAGTCCTCCAGGACGGCGTGATACGCCTCCTCCGTGAACCGGGAGGTGTCGGTGTCCTCGATACGAAGAACGAATTTGCCGCCGGTGTGGCGGGCGTGGAGCCAGTTATAGAGAAAGGTGCGCACGTTGCCGACGTGCAGCGAACCGCTGGGCGCCGGGGCTGCCCTTACCCGTACGTCGTCGCTCATCGCCGGGGCCCCCGGCTGTCGGCGACCGATACCTTCAGCTCGCCGATTCCCTCGATCTCCACGCTGACGTCGTCGTCCGGTTCCATCGGCCCAATCCCCGAGGGCGTCCCGGTCAAAATCACGTCGCCCGGAAGCAGCGTGACGTAGGCCGACACAAAGGTGACGAGGGCGGAGATGCCGAAGACCATCTTCGAGGTGGTGCTCGACTGCTTGGTCTCGCCGTTCAACTTGGTGACGATCTGCAGGTTGGAGGGATCCAACTCGGTCTCGATCCACGGCCCCAGGGGAGCCGAGGTGTCGAAGCCCTTGGCCCGACCCCATTGACCGTCGAGGGCCTGCAGGTCCCGTGCGGTCGCGTCGACCCCACAGGTGTAGCCGAGGATCACCTCCTCGTGCCGGCCCAAAGACACCGACTTGGCCACGCTACCTATCACCACGGCCAACTCCCCTTCGTAGTCGAGTTGTTTGCAGCCCGGGGGCTTGACCACGGTACCGCCCGGCCCGACCACCGAGGTGGAGGGCTTGTAGAAGAACATCGGGTACTCGGGGATGGGCTTTCCCATCTCCTCCACGTGGTCGCGATAGTTGAGGGCGATGCCGATCACCTTGGAGGGGACACACGGGGCCAACAGGTGGACGTCGGCCAGGTCGTAGGTCACCCCCGTCTCCTCCCACGGGAGAAACGGTGTGCTTGAGATCTCCTCCAACACCTCGTCCTGCAGGACGCCGTATCCGATGCGGCCGCCGTGTTTGAACCGGGCAAACCTCACGCTCTAAGGGACCCCACTTGAACCCCGCGATCAAACATTCCAAGACAAAACTTCATAAGTTGGCCCCTTCGTGGGTTGTAGAACGACTGCCGGCGAAGCCGGCACCCAAGCCTTAAATGTATTCGTTCCAGTCAGAGTACTTCTCGACCTCGCCCCGGACCGCGGCGAAGAACATCTCCTGGATCTTCTTCGTCACCGGGCCTGCGTCGCCCAGCATCCGGTCGTCCACCGAGCGGATAGGAACCACCTCGGCCGCAGTACCGGTCATGAACGCCTCGTCGGCGGTGTAGAGGTCGGTGCGGGACAGGTCGCTCTCCTCCACCTGAAATCCCAGGTCCCTGGCCATGATCATGATCGCTTCCCGGGTGATGCCTCCGAGCGGCCCGGAGGCCAGCGGGGGTGTCATCAAGATGCCGTCCCGGACCATAAAGACGTTCTCGCCGGTGGCGTCGGCCACAAAGCCCCGTTCATTGAGCATGATCGCCTCGTCGTAGCCGGATTTCACCGCTTCGACCTTGGCCAGCCCGGAGTTAAGGTACTGCCCGGTGGCCTTGGCCGCCGGCGGGATGGCGTTGTGGTCGTTGCGCCGCCACGACGAGATCTTGGTACGCACCCCGTGGACGAGCGACTCCTCGCCCAGGTAGGCGCCCCAACTCCACGCCGCGATCGACACCTTCACCGGCGAGGTCAGCGGGTTGAGACCCATCTCGCCGTACCCGTGATAAACGATGGGCCGGATGTAGCAGGAGTCGAGTTCGTTGGAGCGAACGGTCTGTTTGGTGGCCTCCACAAGGGACTCGACGCCGAAGGGCATGTCGATCAGGTAGATCTTCGCCGACCGGTGGAGACGCTCGATGTGGGGAGTCAGCCGGAACACCGCCGGGCCCTTCTTCGTGGGGTAGGCCCGGATCCCCTCGAACAGCCCGGAACCGTAGTGGAGGGTGTGGTTGAGCACGTGTACCGTTGCCTTTTCCCACTCGACCAGTTCGCCGTCCATCCAGATGAACTTAGTGGGGGTAATAGGCATTTCTTAAATGCTCCCTTCCTTCAAGGCGCGCCGCAGGGCGCTAAGTAGTTGGCTGATTGTATCTAAAAGAGGTAAAGCGGGACTTCTAGTCGCCGAGATCTATCGCCCGTACGTCGGTTGCATCGATCGCGCTTTTGATCTTGCCGAGGACTTCGAGCGGGATCTCGCTGTCTACCGTGAGGCCCATCAGGGCCTCACCCCCAATGGTCTGGCGGCTGACCTGCATGCTGGCGATGTTGACGCCCGATTCGCCCAGTACCGAACCGACGGTCCCGATGACCCCGGGGCGGTCGGTGTACTTGGCGAAGCACATGAAGCGCTCCGGGGCCATATCCATGGCGTAGCCCCAAACGCTGACGATTCGCTCGTCGTCCTTCTTGCCGGTCAGGGTGCCGGCGACGTTGACCCTGTGGTTGTCCGAGCCCACCCCGATAGAGACCAGGCTCACGTAGTCCGATGCGACAGCCGACTTGATCTCCTTGACGTCGATTCCCCGCTCCGAAGCGAGCAGAGGGGCGTTCACATAGGTCACCGGTTCGTGGACGATGGCGGAGAACAGGCCTTTCAGGCCGGCCAGGGTGAGGATGCGGGTGTCGTGCTCGGCCACCGTGCCCCGGAACTCCATGGAGACCTCGGTGATGCGTTCGCCGGCCACGCCGTGTGCGATGCGCCCCAGCTTCTCGGTGAGCGAGATGAACGGACGGATCGCCTCGACGTACTCGGCGCCGCCCTTGATGTTGACCGCGTAGGGGGCGAACTCGCCCCTCAGCGCCATCAGGACCTGCTCGGCGATGGCGGTTCCCGCCTTCTCCTGGGCCTCCTGGGTAGATGCGCCGAGGTGCGGAGTGACGACGAAATCGGGCTCACTAAAGAACGGGTGATCGGCAGGGGCCGGTTCCTTTTCGTAAACGTCGATGGCTGCCGCGGCGACGATCCCGTCGTGGTGGGCCTGGACCAGGGCGGCTTCGTCGACGATCCCGCCCCGGGCGGCGTTCACGATGCGCACACCGGGCTTCATTTTGGCGAACTGCTCTTTGCCCAGCATCCCCTTGGTCTCCGAAGTTTTCGGCAGGTGGATGGTGATGAAGTCGGCCTGGGCGCACAACTCGTCGAGCGTGGCCAGCGTGGCCTTCATCTCGGAGGCCCTGGCTTCGGTGACGTAGGGGTCGAACACCACAAGGCGCATGCCGAAAGCGGCCGCCCGCTGCGCCACCAGAGTGCCGATGCGGCCCAGCCCCACAACCCCCAGGGTTTTGCCGTGCAACTCGACCCCGGTGAACTTGCTGCGGGCCCACCTGCCCTCCCGCAGCGAGGCATCGGCCGCCGGGATTTGCCGGGCCATGCTCAGCAGCAACGCCATGGAGTGCTCCGCCGCCGACAGGATGTTGCTCTGCGGGGCGTTGACCACCAGGATGCCCCGGCGGGTGGCAGCCTCGACGTCGATGTTGTCCAGGCCGATGCCGGCCCTTCCCACCACCTTGAGGCGCCACCCTTTGTCGATGGCTTCTTTGTCTATCTGGGTCGCCGACCGGACGATGACCGCGTCGTACTCGCCGATCAAGTCCAGGAACTTCTGGCGAGGAAGGTCCGGTAGGACGTCGACATCCAACTCACGGCGCATGTTCGCGATCCCCTCCTCGGCGAGGGGCTCGGCGACCAGGACCTTGAGGGCCACCGGTTATTCGGTTTCTTTGAAGACCGCTTCTGCGGCGGCAACCGACGTGCCGGGCGTGAACTCGTAACCCAGCTTGTCGAGCACCAACTCCAGGGCGCCGAAGAACTGCAACACGTCGACCGGCATGAACCACCCGAGGTGGCCAATGCGGAAGACCTTGCCCTTCATGGGGCCCTGTCCGGGGGCCACGACGATGCCGAAGTCCTTGCGGAGGGCGCCGACGATCTGGGTGTCGGTGAGGCCGGGAGGGTTCTTGACCGCAGTGACGACGACGGCCCGTTCCGGGTCCTCCCCCATCAGCGGCAGGCCGAGGGCCTGGGCGCCGGCCTTGACGGCGCGGGCCAGCAGGATGTGGCGGTCCATGATCGCCTGGCGGCCTTCTTCGCGGGCAACCCGCAGAGCGGCGGCCATGCCGGCCAGCACCGAGATCGCCGGAGTCCAGGGGCTCTCGGAGTCCGGGCGGTCGTAGGCTTCCTTGTAGGCGGTCCAGTCGAAGTAGAAGCG
>JAJCYE010000069.1 GCA_029263075.1 Actinomycetes bacterium | reverse complement strand
TCGACGATGTCAAAGTCGTCAACCAGTGTGTCGGCAAGTTCAACGAAGGTCCGTGCAAGAAGCCGTTCCGTTGACATGGCATTCCCTTCCTTAGGCCCCATCATAAAAGGATGGGGCCGAGCGTGCCGGACCTGGGTGTCGGATAGGCTTCGTGAAGCTTGAGTTCCCGTCCCCGCGTGTACGTTGCCAGCCCTCTGGGCTTCAGCGTCCCGACGCGCCTTTTTTATGAAACCGAGATGCTGGTGCGGTTGGGGAGCGCCGGCTTCGGAGTGCTGGACCCCTGGGAGCTGCCCGACGGGGCCGATCTGAACGACCCGGTGGATCCAATGGTCATCGGATCCAAAAACGCTTCCATGATCGACGCCGCCGCGGCGGTGCTGGCGGTTCTGGACGGGACCGACGTGGACAGCGGGACCGCATCGGAGATCGGCTACGCCGCGGCCCGAAAGATCCCCGTAGTTGGTTACCGGACCGACCTGAGGCAGTCCGGCGAAGCCGGCGCGGTGGTCAATCTGCAGGTGGAGTACTTCATCCGGGCAACCGGCGGGGCCGTTACCGATTCGTTGGACGAGGCGATCCGAATGCTGGGGGAGCTGACCCGGCCTTAAGGTTTCAGGACCGATCCATCTATGTCCGACACCGAGCCGTAGCCGCATAGCAGCATCGCTTCCTCCAGTTCACGGCGGAGTATCTCAAGCACCGCAAACGCGCCCTCCTCGCCGTCGACCGCCAACCCCCACAGGATGGCCCGGCCGACCAGCACCGCCCGGGCGCCGTAGGCCAGAGCCTTCACCACGTCGCTGCCGCGGCGTATCCCCCCGTCGACGTAGACCTCGCAGGCTCCCGCCACCCGGTCGACCACCCAGGGCAGGGCGTCGCAGGTCGGTGGGGCGGTGTCCAGTTGCCGGCCGCCGTGGTTGCTGACAACCACCGCCGCCGCCCCCTGTTCGGCCGACCGGAGGGCGTCCTCGCCCCGGCAGATGCCCTTGACGACCACCGGTAAGTCGGTGGTGGAGCACAGCCAGTCCAGGTCGTCGAAGCTGAGCGCGGACTCGAAATGGGTGCGTACGTAGGCTGCCAGTCCCGATCCTTCGACCTCAGGGAAGTCGCCTTTGCCTACCGGCGCCACGTTGGCGACCGAAAGTCCGGGCGGGAGTCGAAAGCCGTTGCGGGCATCCCGCTCCCGGTTGCCCCACCCCGGGGCGTCGACGGTGAGGACGATGGCCTCGGCGCCGGCGGATTCCGCTCGAGCGATGAGCTCACGGGTCAGGCCCCGGTCCTTGTACAGGTAGAGCTGGAACCACTTGGGGCTCGACGCCGCGCCGAACACTTCCTCCATTGGGGTGTTCGAGAGCGAACTGAGGCAGAAGGCGGTCCCGGCTCGGGCCGCTGCCCGAGCGGCGGCCGGCTCTCCGTCGGCGCAGGCGAGCCGGTGGAAGGCGGTGGGCCCCACCAAAACCGGCATTGAGACCGGCCGGCCCAACACGGTCGTGGCGAGATCCCGGGAGGTGACGCCGGCCATCACCCGGTAATAGAGCTTGAGCCGTTGCCAGGAGGCCACATTCTCCCGGAGGGTGATCTCGTCCAGTGCCCCGCCGTCGTAGTAATCGAACAGGTCCCGGCGCAGCGTCGCTTCGGCCGCCCGGCCGTAGTCGGCGACGTTCAACAATTCTGGTTGCATGCCCAGAAGGATATTCGCAAAAGAGGGCTAGGCGCTGGTGGAGGCAGACCCGGTCAGGCGGGCGGCGAGGTCCCGAACGTATTCGATGAGTTCGGGCGGCTGAATTATCTCGAACTCCACGCCGAACCACCCCAGCCAGGCGGCTATCCACTCCAGCGAGTCGCCGGTTGTTCTCAGGAGGCAGGATTTGTTGTCGATCTCCTCAAGTTGGCCGTCCTGCGAGCGAACCTTGCCCCGAAGGTCCGCCTTCGATGAGTGGAGCTTCACCTCGACCTGATAGCGGGTGTAGGTGGAGGAGATGGAGGCGGCAACATAAGCCGCCGCATCCTCCGCCGGCAGTTCCCGGGGGTGGAAGTGGACGCCCTCTGGCAGGCACCCGGTCAGGCGGTCCACCCGGAAGGTGCGCCAATCCCGGCGATCCACGTCCCAGCAAACCAGGTACCAGCGCCGCCCGAGCGACACCAGCCGGTGTGGTTCCACCAGCCGTTGTGTCTCTGCGCCGTCCTTGGCTTTGTAGTCGAACTGCACCCTTTCCAGGTCCCGGCAAGCCTGGGCGATGCAGATCAGGGCGTCGGGATCCACGGTCGGGCCACCGTCCCCGTAGGTCATGGGGACGGTGTAGGTCTGCAGCGCGTTGACCCGGCGCCTCAAGCGGGAGGGGAGAACCTGCTCCAGTTTGGCCAGGGCCCTGACCGAGGCCTCATCGATGCCTGCCACCGACCCCCCGGCGGCGAAACGCAGCCCCACCGCAATTGCGACGGCCTCCTCGTCGTCGAGCAGCAGCGGAGGCATGCTGGCCCCTGCCTGAAGGCGGTACCCGCCCGCCACCCCGGCGCTGGCGTGCACCGGGTAGCCCAGGTCCCGGAGCCGGTCGATGTCCCGCCGGATGGTCCGCGGGCTGACCTCCAGCCGCCCGGCCAGCTCAGAACCCGACCAATCCCGATGGGTCTGAAGAAGCGAGAGCAGGCGAAGAATTCGGGAGGTGGTGTCGCTCATAGACAGATCATCGCGCCCATTGCGGTCAGATTCTGACCGCAGGATCCATGCTTTGGGTTGTGGGCACCCAAGGCGTTTGATCGTTATTCGACGTAGGCTTGACCTCCAACCGTTCGGTCCGGGTTAAGGACTTATGCAGACAATCGCGACGCCGAGTCGAGAGGGTTATTGGAAGCCCGCGGTAGCGACACTAATCGTCATCGCTTTCTGGATGGCCGTCGCCGGGCTTACGGCCGACCGGGACCCGAATCCGATCTTGGTGAACCGGGTCAATGAAGAGGTGGTCCAGGAACCGGCAGTCCTACCGGTACCGGTGGTTGAAGCGCCGCCGGATACCCTGGCAAACTTTTTGCACCCCGGCCCATCGCAGGCCGCGGAAGCGATCGTCCCCCGAGTCGGCCTTTACGACGCTCCCGACGGTAACGTGCTCCAGACGCTCAACAACCCCACCATAGAGCGGGTTCCCCTGATGATGTCGGTCCTGGAACGCAGCGGCCAGTGGTTGAAGGTTCAGGTGCCGGTGAGACCCAACGAGACCACCGGGTGGATCAAGGAGTCGAATGTCGAGTTGAGCACGGTCGAAAACCACATCGTGGTGGAGGTGTCCAACCGCCGCCTCAGCGCGTTTAGCGGGTCCGAGTTGTTGATGCAGGTGCCGGTCGGCGTCGGGAAGGCCCGAACGCCAACCCCAACCGGCAGGTTCTACGTGGACATTGCAGTCAAGAACCCGGGCGGTGCCTATGGAGCCTTCATGCTCAGCGTGGCCGGGTTCTCAAACGTCCTGCGCAGCTTCGGAAACGGGGTCGGCCAGGTGGCCATCCACGGAACCAACAACCCCGGGTCGGTCGGTCAGTTCTCCAGCAACGGCTGTATGCGGCTGAACAACGCCGCCGTGATCGAACTCGCCGGAATTGCTCCGCCGGGCACCCCGGTTTTTGTCCTCCCGTAGTCCGCCGGGTGCCGAAATGTGCGTAGTCGGCCGTATCCCCGCCTCCGGTTGTGCCGTTAACCAGGTACGACGCGGGAATCCTGCCGCTGGGGGCGACATTCCGTCACTTAGCGCGGCTTGTAACTTGCCGATGACGGGTAGGATTATCCGCAGGCTGGCGCCCTTCAAGCGCCGTCGGGTAACGATCGGGCGCGGTCATAGATTGATGGGGGCACCCTATAACTAAGTTCTCTCGAGTCGGTTTGTCGCTGGTAGGTGTACTTGCCATGCTGGCGACCGGCATTTTTGTCCGCACCTCAATGAGTTCGCAGGCCAGTACGCCCTCGAAGAAGGTGGCGGTTGCATCTCCTACGCCGTCGAGGTCGCCGGTGGCCGAAGCGTCGCCCACTCCTTCCGAGTCGCCCTCGCCTTCCCCGTCGCCCGAGGCGCCGCTGGTCTTCAAGCACCCGGGTTCGTCGCAGGCTGCCTACGGGGCGATCGGGAACATCCCAATCTTTAGTTCGCCCGGCGGTGCGCAAACCAAGACCCTGAAGAACCCCTCGGTTGAGGGCATGCAGTTGGTCTTTGGGGTTAAACAGAACAAAGGGGAATGGCTGCAGGTCCAGCTACCGGCCCGGCCCAACGGATCCACCGGGTGGGTCAGGTCGACCGATGTGCTTGTCAAAACGGTGCCCAACCATGTGGTCATCGAACTGGCCAAACGTAAGCTGAGTGCGTTCAAGGGTTCCAAGCTTTTGATGGAGACCTCGGTAGGCGTTGGCACCCCCAAGACCCCGACCCCCACCGGAAGCTTTTACGTGGACTTCTCGCTGAAGAACCCCGGCGGTCCCTACGGCGTCCACATGCTGAGTGTTGCTGCCTTCTCGAATGTCCTCAGGAACTTCGGCGGCGGAGTTGGCCAAATAGCCATCCACGGTACCGGCAACGACGGGTCGGTGGGCCAGTTTTCGAGCAACGGCTGCATCCGGATGCACAACTCGGACGTGGTTCGCCTGGCCCGTATGGTGGCTCCGGGGACCCCCGTGTTCATAGTTGCCTGACGGAGCCGTCCGTCCTTCCGGTCTAATCCACGCTCAAAACTGCCTGCCAGGGGACTTCGGAGCCCAAGCGCGTCACACTGGAGGTACTGCCGCGCCCAGCCGCCGGCCATTCCCAACCCTTGGGCCCAGAGCCTTGGAAGGTGTGAGAAATAATGGATCCAGGTCTTTTTCCTTTCGGTCAGCCCAACTTGGTGCGGCCTTCGCAGCTCACCGACAACCCAAGAGCCATGGTTATCGGCCTATACCCCAGCGCGTTCCATGTCTGTTGGAGGGCGCCCGCTTCGGCAACCGGTGGTAAGGGACGCACCGGCATAGTCAAGGCCATGGCGGTGGAGGTTGAGCCCACGGTGTATTGGGAGGGCAACGACGACGGAGGTCAGGACCTTCTTGAGTCATGGCTCAAAGAGGTCGGTTTTTCCGAAGGCGATGAGCCCGGACAGCACGGCCATATCGACGCCAAGCTCCCGGCCCTAAACGGTGCGTCCGGTCGCAAGATCCTCCAGCAGTACCTCGAGCCATTGGGTATGACCCGCGAGGAGGCAATCTTTACGGAAGTCTTCCCGTTCTTTATGGTCAAGACCGGCACCAGGGCAAAACGCGAACAAAGGGATTCGATCGACATCGAGTACAACTCGATCGCCGATCAGATGGGGGTTCCGAAGTCCAACCTTCTGCGCCGGATCCACGAGCGCGCCCTCCCGGTCCAGGCGGCAAAAGAGTACGGCGATCGCCTTCGCAAGGAGTTTGCAGACGGGGCCCCCGAGATGGTTATCACCCTGGGGGAAGAGGCGTGGCGGACGGTGGAGTTGGTATTCGGCCACGACGCACACTCCCCGATCTCGATGTACGACGCACTCTACGGTGAGGCTTACGGCAGTCCCGGAACGCTGCGTTCGGGCAGCCACGTGGCCAAGTGGCTGCCGCTGGTGCACCCGAGCCTGTTGCGGAACTCCGCTCCTACCGGACCCCTGCCCGCCGGAAGGCGCACCGTGGCCGGCTGGAATCAGCGCCACTTCAAGTGGATCGACAAGTGCCGGGAGACCGCCGGCGCCTGACGCCGTAAGTTGGCGTTGCCTGGCGTCTTTGCACGCCCTCCTTGTGCGATTTGAGGGCGGGTGTTCGATCAGGCTTCGCTTGAGGTGAGGACGATTTCGTCGGGCATCTATGGGTTCAGGTGTCCCATTCGATGTATAGCTCGTTCAAGCCGCGGTGGATCGGGTTGGCCAGGTAGCGAAACTCCTGCCCCTGCGTGAGCCTCAGGCCGGGTAGGCGGCGGGCGAGCATCTCCATCGCGACCTGGGTCTCCATCCGCGCTATGGGTGCGCCGACGCACGTGTGGATTCCACCCCCGAACGCGAGGTGGCGCTTTGTCTGCCGGCGGGCCGGATCAAAGCGTGAGGGGTCGGCGAAGTAGGTTTCGTCGTGGTTCGCCGAGGCAAAGAGCAGGGCCACGTGTTCTCCCTCCGGCACCATGACGCCGCCGATCTCGACGGCTTCGGTGGTCGTTCGCATCAGGGCGTGAACCGATGTGTCGGCCCGCAGCGCTTCCTCTACGATCCTCGGGATCGGAGCCCCGCCCTTTTCAATTTTGGCCCAGAGGTCTCGCATGCCAAGAAGGCGGCGCAGGCAGAGACCGAGCAGGTTGGTGGTCGTCTCGTGGCCGGCCAGGGTCAGAACGGCACAGGTGTTGACCATCTGGAGGGGCTCGATCGGCTCGGGACTGGCGTCGGAAAGCTCGACGAGTTCGCTGAGCAGATCTTCGCCCGGCTGCTCCCGGCGCCGCTCGATCATCTCCAACCAATAGCGTTCCGACTCGAGCAGCCGCGCAGTGGTTTCGGCCTGCTGCTGCGCGCTCATCTGGACCAGCAAGAGTTTGATCCAGTCGTCGGCCCACTGCTTGTGGCGGGCGACATCGTCCTGCGGTGCTCCCAACAGGCTGAGTATCACCCGCATGGGCAGTGGGAAGCTGAACTGCTTGACGAACTCGGCCCGCCCGTCCCCGGCGAAGCCGTCTATCAGTTCGTTGGCGATGCCGCGCACCCGTTCTTGGAGATCAAGCCGGTCGATGCTCGAAAAAGCGGCGTTGACCAACCGCCTGACGTTGGTATGCGAAGGCGGGTCGTTGTTGGTCAGTGAACTGTGGGACAGAAAGCTCGTCTGGATTATCCGCCGGGTGTCCGGCGTGTACTCCAGGGGGACGTTCACCGCCCCGGCGGACGAGAAGCGTGCGGGGTCCTTCAAGACGGTGACGATGTCGTCGTAGCGAGTTACGTACCACATCCGAAGGGCCGGGCTGTAAAACACCGGCTCTTCGCGCCGGGCCCGATCGTAGAAGGGGTATGGATCCTCCAACTGGGGCCCGGAGAACGGGTTGAACTCACCGCCGAGGGATCCCTTGACCGGGGGCGGTGCCGTCAGTGCAACCGGAGGATCGGAGAGTTGGTCCGTGGCCGGAGCCTCACATTCAATGGAAAATCGGCGAGATCCTACTCCGATGTGCCGCCGATTGCGAGATCTGGTCCCGCTCGAGCCTGCCTGTCACCCGACCTGAGGTCCTTCGTACACCACGCCGTTGGATGCTACTCGTCGTTCGTCGGGACCTCTATAGGGAGGAATGAGACGGACAGGCCTGTTGCAGGACCCTGAAAGTGGTCCTCCATACGACGGGAGCGGCTGGTACTGCGGGTAGCTGAGCCCTGAGACTCCACTGATCGGCTGTATGGTTTGAGTCATCGCCACCGTGAGTCAAGGTATGTATTCGACGCCGATTCCCTGACTTGATGGCCCTCAGCAGGCCTCGCGGCAGGGGGTGAAGCGGCAACCTTGATTCTCCTTAGTTAGCCCAACTGATTGGAATGGGAAGGCCAGGGAGAGGCTTGACGGGTTCACTGTTCGGCGGAAACTCCCGCCCCTTTGCCTGCGCGATAGCACTCAGTTCTTATGTGGGGCGAAGCGTCCGGACCATCTCCAACCCACGCCTCTACGAAGACGCATGATTCAATGTTCCCGAGTAAATTGCCAAAAATTCCGCTGTCTGGGCCGTCATGGTCATATATCGACTCACTTAGGGTGCCTGGTCGAGCCGCTCGTATGTGGACAATTCCGGGAATCGGGTTGTCCTGATCCTTCCTTATGAGCTTGCCCCAAGCCATTCCGCATTTCTTGGAAAAACGAAGCTGGAGGTCCGCAAACGGTCGGCCGTCCGCCGCTACGCCGGTCTGAGTATCAACAGTGAACGCATCGCGTGAACATTCCTCAGCACTTTCATAGCCGTCGGGAAAGGTAGGCACGCGCTGCTCCTTGCCCGGCGCTTGAGTCACCCGCCATGCCGCAATACCGGAAATAAGGAGAAGGGTCAGTAATCCCAATACTACCCGAGAGCGTGTCGCGCCTCGGGTGCTCGCTCCACGAGATAGATCCGCGCTCGGCTGAACTCCAGGCCCGAACGATATTCGTCCTTCGGCGCTTGCTTCGAGTTGCCTTAGCTCCTCGTCACTAAGCCCCAGGCCTCTTGCAAGCTCCTTTATGGTGCTCTTTCTTGGCCGATGCCCAACTCCGCGTTCGATATTGCTGATGGTTCGAACGCTTACTCCCGACCGCTCGAATAGTTCTTCCTGGCTTAAACCGGCCAACCTCCGCCTTTGTCGGAGTTCCTCGCCCAATGTGGAAAAGTCTGCCGCCCTTGCGACAGAGCCGTGCTCTGGCGGCTGATTCAAGTTTGGGCTCGAGCCCAAACGCATGAACATTGGTTCATAGTGAAAGCACCTGGGAAAAGTTATGGAATTGTCGCTCGATGGCTCATATTGTGGGCCAACTTGCCCTATTTGTCAGTTGGTTTTGGTGTTGATAGCGGCTCCTGTCATCCAGTCTATTTATCGCTATCTGGGCCCAGTCGCCGTTCCAGATCTGAGTCCACCGCTTCCGGAAGCGGGTGACTCCAAACAATCCACGAGGAGGACCGGATATGAGAGTGAGCAGATTTGCCATATGCACGACTAAAAGGATCGGGATACGGCGCCTCGCTATGGCGGGAATCACGAGCCTTATCGTTGCCTCCAGTCTCGCGGTTGGTGTCCCATCGGCGTTGGCCGCACGCTGCAGCGGGTACGGATGTGATGGCAAAGACCCGATTGCAATGGGTTGCGCAGGAGGTGCTAGGACCGTCAGATCCGCACCAATATTGGGAGTAGGCAACAACACCGTTGGCAAAGTTGAACTTAGGTGGTCGGAATCATGCGGCACCAACTGGGCAAAGGTTACCGCCTCAAGTGGAATCCCGTACCGCCGACTGGTCGCAAACGTACACCGCCACTCGGATGGAAGAACGATCACTGAGGATCTCACCGGCTACGCATCGATCTACACGAACATGGTGTACGCACGAGGGATCTGCGCACACGCCTCCGGCAGAATCGACTACGCGCAGGAATTCGGCGAGGGCGCCACGGCTTCCGCTTGCTGACGCTCAAATGAAGGAGGGGGGTGCGTCCGCACCCCTCCTCTTTCGCCCCCCGGAGGTGTGGGAAGACTTCTCCGCTATCCTTACAGGGTCTTGACGTGACGGCCTGAGGATGGCAAGGAGTTCGAGAATCTTGAGATGTATCGACGACTGACAATGACTCCTGGCAACCATCTGCGCCTGGTCACTGCCAGCAGCATTCGCTCAGCCTAGCTCCGTGTAGCGCCCTACTACTGGACTGTTCTATGTGTCGGCGCCGGTCGAAAATTGACCCCTTTTCGCCTGGCAGGTTCAACCGGTTAGTGCAACAAGCTCGGCGAGCTTCTCCGATGGTTTCATGAATCCGAGCGTCTTGCGAGGACGGCCGTTTAGGCTTCCGGCGACTGGCCTTCGCCGAGCAGATGGGCACCAAGGGGTAGCCCGGCAGTTGGGAGTGGCAAGAAACACAGTAAGAACTGCGATCCGCTCCGGCGCGCCGCTAGGTACGAGCGAACGCAAAAGCCCTCGGCGGTCGAA
>JAJCYE010000068.1 GCA_029263075.1 Actinomycetes bacterium | reverse complement strand
CCTCGCACGAGCACTTCAAGGAGCTGATACTGCGATACCTCGCCGCCTTCGGGCCGGCGTCGGTGACCGACATACAGGCCTGGTCCGGATTCACCGGCCTGAAAGAGGCCATCAATGCGATGCGCCCCGGGCTGAACGTCTGCCGGGACGAAAACCGCCGGGAACTGTTCGACCACCCCGACCTCACGATTGAGGACCCCGACCGTCCGGCGCCGGAGAGGTTCCTGCCCGAGTTCGACAACCTGCTGCTTTCCTACTCCAAGCGCACCCGAGTGATCGCGGATGAACACCGCTCGGCCGTCTACGTCCCGGTGCTGCGGGTGCGCCCGACCATCCTGGTCGACGGCTTCGTGGCCGGAACGTGGAGGACGGAGAAATCCAAAGGCACCACCAGCCTGGTTATCGAGCCATTCGGAACACTTTCCCGCCCCAGCCGGGAGCACCTAGTTGAAGAAGCCGAAAACCTGGTGAGGTTCATCGGCTACGACGCCAAGGACCACCGGGTGCGGTTCGAGGACCGCTAACCATCCTGCGCCCGGCGCCGGCACCAGCTTAGGGCAGGGGAACAAGCTCCTGGATCGACCAGGTGTTCCCGTCCGGGTCGCTGAAATACACGAACTTGCCCCAGGGGAATTCCTGCACTTCAGACGCCTCCACGCCGTGATCCAAAAGGTGGGTCCTGGCCGCCGCCGCATCGTCCACCACTACCTGCAGTCCTTTGAGGGAACCCGGGGTCATGTCGGTCAGCCCGGTGCCAAATGCTATCGAACAGGCCGAACCCGGCGGGGTGAACTGGACAAAGCGGATGGCCTCGTTGACCCGGTGGTCATGGTCCAAAACGAACCCGACCTTGTCCCGGTAGAAGGCAATGCAGCGATCAACATCCGATACGGGTACCGGCACCAACTCCAACTTCCAGTCCATCGGATCCGTCCTTTCTTGGCTTGGGGCCTACCGGCATGCCGGACATAGCCCTTCCAGGTCCACGCGGTGGGTCTTGACGTCGAAGCCGGTCTCTTCCGCGGCTTGGCGAGCGGCTTCGGCAACGGCCTTTTCGAGCTTGTCCGATGCGTTGACGTCGGCCATAGTCCCGCAGGAGGAGCAGATCAGGTGGTGATGGTGGTGGCCGCTGACATCCTCGGCCAGTTCGAATCGGCCCAGATCATCGGCACCGGAGACCCGTCGGGCAACCTCGGCCTCACACAGAATGGTGAGGTTGCGGTAGGCGGAACTCACAGTTACCCCGCCCGCAGCAGCAAGGATCTCCGGGATGGTAAGCGGGCGCTTGGCCGCCGACATAACATCAACCAGCGCCCGCCTGCAGGCGGTGTAGCGCTGCTCGGCCCCCGTCAGCCTGAGGGCCGCTTCATGGTGCAGCCGGTCGTTCGCCGCACCACCGCCCTGGGGAGCGCCGTCCAGCCGATCCAAGTCCGTCGTTGACCTGATGGTGCCCTCCCGTACATCAAGTCGCCCATTAAGCAGATACCTGAAGGCAATCATAAAAGGCCGGAGCCTCCTCGGCGTTCGAATGGGTAATTTGTTGTGACGAGATCCCTTTTGGGCCCGACCGGCGCGATCATGAAGGAACATCCATTGCAACCCCAAAGGAGGGACTACGTGGCTTCCTTCAAATGTTTGGACCCAATGTGCGGTCTTGAGTTGGTTGAGGACGAGGACCCGGTGGTCTTCTGTCCCAAGTGCGACAAGCAGATGGAGGAATTTTTCCCCGAAGTAACCGCGTGCGATGTGCCTCCGGAGCAGAACATGGCGGACGCCAGCCCACTGGCCAACGCAATAGCCGCCAGGTTCACCAACTAGCAGCATCCCGGCCAGGGCCGGGATGCCAAATCCATAGCAGGGCCGTCGACCCGCCAAATCGGGCGGTTTTTCGGCGGGACCCGACGATCGAGCACATTGCCCCCTCCGCGGATTCGGCCGGAGACGACGGTATAATTCGGGGCCGGACGCAGACCAGGAAGGCCGAGCACTGCGGTTCCAGCGAAATCCCACCGAGCCCGAGGGTCCTATAAAAAAGTTTCTGTCCCTTTTTCTGCGCGCCCGATCCCGCAAGAGCAAAGGATCCACCGGCCCCGCGGACGGCCCGGAGCAGCCGGCCGCTCCGGTCACGTCGGGAACCACTACCTTTAGGGCCCTCCTTCACTCCATCGGTTTGGTGCTTCTGGGCCTGCTCCCCTTCGTGCTTTTCGCCTACCTGCAGACCCGGGACAACGAGACCCCCGAGCCCGCCCCCTCCAAGCCGGCGGCCCAGGAAATAGACATGAAAGGTCCGGCGGTCCAACTGGCATTCCCCTTCGGCGGGGAACCCCAGCCCACGGCACCCCTGGAGCCCGAGATACCGCTGGTCGAACCGGAACCGACGGTCGCGCCTTCGGCAAAACAGTGCTCCAACGGCAAAGACGACGACAAGGACGGGAAGAAGGACTTCCCTGCCGACCCCGGGTGCACCTCGAAGAACGACTCCTCGGAATCTCCCGACCCCACCCCCAAGTCTTCCCCAACCCCCGTCAGTCCCCCGGCGCCTCCGGCGCCGCCTCCTCCTCCCCCCGCATGCAGCAACGGCCGGGACGATGACGGCGACGGCAGGATCGACATGGCCGACCGCGGCTGCACCTCGCCGAGCGACAACGGCGAGTCTCCCGACTTCGGAGCGTTCGCCTGCAACAACGGCCGGGACGATGACGGCGACGGCAAGATCGACG
>JAJCYE010000067.1 GCA_029263075.1 Actinomycetes bacterium | reverse complement strand
CCGGCAAGGATCGACCTGCCCGCCTGGGTTTCCTCCGACGGCGATGCGGTTACCCGGGCGCCCCAGGTCTGCATCATCACCCTCCGGCCGGGCTTTTGGTTGTAGCTGGCGCGCACCATGTAGACCTGGCACTCAAGGTCGAAGAAGGCGCAGGCCATGGATATCGCGCTGCCCCACTGGCCGGCGCCGGTTTCGGTGGAGATGCGTTTCACTCCCTCGGCCTTGTTGTAGTAGGCCTGAGCGATGGCGGTATTGGGTTTGTGGGAGCCGGCCGGCGATACACCTTCGTACTTGTAGTAAATGCGCGCCGGGGTTCCGAGAAGCTTCTCCAGCCGGCGGGCCCGCACCACCGGTGTGGGCCGGTACATCTTGTAGACGTCCATGACCGGCCCCGGGATGTCCACCCACTCGTCGGTGGTTACTTCCTGGCCGATAAGCGCCATCGGGAACAGCGGCGCCAGGTCGTCGGGACCGACGGGCTGTTTGGTTGCGGGGTGGATCGGGGGCGATGGCGGCGTGGGCATCGATGGGATGACGTTGAACCAGGCCGCCGGGATCTGGCTTTCGTCGAGCGTGAAGTGGGTGGAATCGGCCGCCATCTCTGCCTCCTTGTTCGAGTGTCGGGGAGTCATTAAATCGTGCGTGGGGACCGGTTCCTAGTTCCGGGCCTATCCAGCGGCCGCGGCGGCCCGCCTGATCGAGTCGACAGTCCGGTCCACGTCGTTGTCTTTGGTCGAATAGTTGGAGACCGACAGACGCATATAACGGCGACCCCGCCAGGTGGTCCCGCCCGCCCAGAATGTTCCCTCCTGCTGAACCGCCCGGATGACCAGTTCGGTCCGGTCGTCCGATCCGAAGTCCACCAGGACCTGATTTAGTTCGACGCGGTTGCCGATTTGCACGCCATCCAGTTTCGCCAGTTCCCCGGCGAGCCGCCGGGCGTGCCCGCAGCAGCGGTCGACCAACTCCGCCACCCCGTCTTTGCCCAGCTCTCTCAGGGCCGCCCAGGTGGCGAAACCACGGGCCCGGCGGGACGACTCGGGCACAAAGTCTGCGGGTGCCCGTTGGGCGCCGTCGCCGTGCCCGGTCAGGTAGGCCGCGTTGAACGCCATCGATGCCCTATGCGCCTCGGGGTGGGCGCAAAAGGCGTAGCCGGAGTCGTAGGGGACGTTCAGCCATTTGTGCCCGTCGACCGACCAGGAGTCGGCGAGTTCGATGCCCTCCACGAGATGCCTGGTTGCCGGGCTGGCTGCCGCCCACAACCCGAAGGCGCCGTCGACGTGGACCCATGCCCCGTGGCGGCGGGCGGCCTTGCAGCCCGCGACAAGGTCGTCGCAGGCCCCGGTATTGACGTTGCCCGCCTGGAGACAAACGATGGTCGGGCACTTGGGACCGCCGGCCAGGATTCCGGCCAGGGCGGCTGGGTCGATGGCGCCGTTGGGGCCGGAGGGAACCGGCTCAATGGCCGCGGTTCCGAGGCCCAGCAGCCTGAGGGCGCGGTCGATTGTTGCGTGACGTTCCTCGCCGGCAACCACCCTCACCTGTGGTGCGCCCATCAGCCCGCGTTCTTCAACGTCCCAGCCGGCCCCGGCCAGGACGGCGTGGCGGGCTGCGGCCAGGGCCACGTTGTTGCCTACCTGCCCTCCGGTTACCAGCCCGAAGGACGCCGAAGCCGGGATACCGAACAGATCTTTGAGCCAGCCTCCGGCAATGTCCTCCACGATGGCGGCGGCCGGGGAGGTGGTGAAGTTGAAAGCAATCTGGTCCCAGCCGGCAGCCAGCATGTCGGCTGCGGTGGCGGACTCGAGAGCGCCGCCGACGACGAACCCGAAAAACCTCGGGCCGGCGGTAGCCACCAAAGCGGGCTCGACTGCTGTGGCCAGTTGCTTAACGACCTCTGCGGCTGCGGTTCCGGCGTCGGGGAGGTCTCCGCCCAGGTTCGCCCTAAGGTGTCCGGGGTCTACCAACGGGGCCACCGGACGATCAGGCAGGCTCGCCCGGTAGGCGGCGACCCGGTCGGCCGTCCACCGAGCGAGGTCGCCAAAGTCGGACACCTGAGGATTATAGGCCGGTGATCGGGAGGGTAGGCTTTGCCAGATGTAAAAGAGACTGTACAGGAAGTCGGGTTTGCTTTACTCTGGGTCTGTCAAACATTCTAGACATGGACGGGAGAGCAGATGGCGTTTCAGGAGAAGAGTTCGATAGTGATGACGGCAATTCTGGCCGTCGTCTATGGGGTTTATTTCACGGTCGTCGGGCAGCGGATGTCCGGCGCGCCGGTCGACGAGATCGTGTACCAGCCGCTATTGATCGTTGCAGTTGTGCCTTTGGTAATCCTGGCAGCGGCCAGCCACATAGTGCTTGCCCTCACCAACTTGAAAGAGGCGAACGACCACGACGAACGTGACCGCTGGATCAGCTTGCGCGGAGAGCGGGTAGGGGGCTACGTGCTGGCGGTGGGCGTGTTTGCGGGTCTGGTGCTGGCGATGGCCGAGGCGCCGTACTTCTTCGTGGCGCACGCTCTGCTGGCCGGATGGGTGCTGGCCGAATTGAGCTCCGGGGGGACCAGGATCCTTCTCTACCGGCGGGGAGTCTGAGGTTTGGCCAAGCCCACCGAAGTTACCAATAGGATCCGGGCCCTGCGCTTTGCCGCAGGGGAGATCACCCAGGGGGAGTTGGCGGAGAGGGTGGGCGTGACCCGGCAGACGATCAACGCCATTGAACTCGGCAAGTACTCACCCTCTTTGGAGGTGGCATTCCGGATTGCCCAGGCACTGGGGCGGCCACTGGAAGCCGTGTTCGAGTACTCAGATGGGCCTTCATCCAAAGGGTAGGCCGGGCAAGGCCTGAAGACCACCTATCCGGCGCCGGTACGGCGTGGGCGAGGGGATGAGGAGTGGTGAAGCTCCGAATGCAGTGGGCACGACAGGTTTCGAACCTGTGACCTCTGCCGTGTGAAGGCAGCGCTCTCCCGCTGAGCTACGCGCCCGGGACTGCGGCCGAAAAGGGGCCGTCCAGGAATTATAGGCCCCCGGCGGCCTACCTGATCCGCAGGGCCGTGATTACGCCGTCCCGGATGGGGTTGATGGTCGGGAGGAACTTCGGGTCGGCGAAGACCGCTTGATTGTGCTCCCTGATCGCCATGGTCTCCGGTTCGGTGTTGGCCGGATCGGCCACCTTCCCCGACCAGAGGGCGTTGTCGCAGATGTAGTAGCCGCCCACCCTGACTCGCTCGGCGGCCGCAGCGAAGGCCGCCGGGTAGCCGGTCTTGTCGATGTCGCAGTAGACGATGTCGAACTCCCCGGTGGTTGCCCCCAGGGCCGTTATCGCATCTCCGGTCACGAACCGGCACCGATCCGAAAGACCGGCCTTGCCGAGGAACTCCCGTGACCGGGCGGTGTTGGCGGGGTCCCCGTCCGTCAGCGTCACCTCGCCGTCCGGACCGACCGCCCGTGCGAACCACCAGGCCGAGAAGCCGAACCCCGACCCCAGTTCGAACACCCTGCGGGCACCGATGGAACGGGCCAGCATCTCCAGCGTCGCCCCGACCTCACGGCCGACTGCCGGGAATTTGCGCTCCGCCGCAAGGGTTTCCATCTCCAACAGCACGGGGTCGTCGGAGCGAGCGGCCAGGTTCCGGACATAACCGGCAACGTCTTGGGGGAGAAGATTCATGGGTAACAGTGTCCCAGGGACGACGTTCATGTTCCAGCCACATGCCGGTGGGCGAATGTGGCACTAAGCTTGGGAAGAGTCACCCCCGTCAGAAGCGAGAGCCGGTCCCAGGCCTGCGCAACACCGGCCGTTAACGGGGTAAGGCAACCAACGCTGGTCCAGGCCGCCTTTTCGAACGCCTGCCGCCAGCTTTTTCGGAGGTGGGGATGAACCGACTGCAACAGCTACACCAGGCCGGAACGGCTATCTGGCTGGACTTTCTCCGGCGGGGCCTGATCACCGGCGGCGAGTTGGCAAGAATGATCGACGAGTGGGAAATCACCGGCGTAACTTCCAATCCCAGCATCTTCAAAAAGGCCATCGGCGGATCGTCCGACTACGACGAGGCAATCGCCCAGATCTCTCTGGAAGAGCGCGACGCGGTAGATGTCTTTTACGAACTTGCTCTCAAAGACATCCAGGACGCGGCAACAGTGTTTGCTCCCGTGTACCAAAAGACCGGGGGCAAGGACGGCTTCGTCTCCTTTGAACTGGAGTCGTCCCTGGCCCACGACGCCGCAGGAAGCGTCGCCAAGGCCAAACAATTGTGGGCCCAGATCGACCGGCCCAATGTGATGATCAAGGTGCCCGGTACCGCCGAGGGAGCGCACGCGGTGGAGGAGTTGACCGCCGCCGGGGTCAATGTGAACATCACCCTGTTGTTCTCGGTCAGGAGCTACGAGAAAGTTGCCGAGGCTTACGTCAGCGGGCTGGAGTTGCGCAAGGATGCCGGCCTGCCGATTGACGGAATCAACTCCGTTGCCTCGTTTTTTGTTTCCCGGGTCGACTCTGCAGTAGATGCTCTCCTGCCGGACAACTCCCCGCTGCGGGGCAGGGTTGCGGTTGCCAACGCCAAAATGGCCTACCAGCGCTTCCAGCACATCTTCTCCGGCCCCCGTTGGGAAAAGCTCGCTGCAGCCGGCGCCAATGTGCAGCGGCCGCTCTGGGCATCTACCGGGACCAAGAACCCGGCCTACCCCGACACCCTCTACATCGAAGAGCTGATAGGTCCCGACACCGTGAACACCATGCCCCAACAGACGATGGAGGCGTTCTTGGACCACGGCGCCACCAAACAGGACTCGGTCTCCGCCGGGGTCGGCGAGGCGATTTCGGTCTTGACCGGTCTGGCCGACAACGGGATCAACCTGGAGGAGGTCGCCGCCAAACTCGAGGGCGATGGGATCGCGGCATTCGAAAAGGACTTCGCGTCCCTGCTCAAGACTCTTCAAGAGAAGGTCGAGCGGGTGTGCGCCGGCCGGGTTCGTTGGGAAGCCGATTTGGACCCCTCGTTGACCGCGGCGGTTGAAGCCTCGGCCGCCGAGGTCGCCGGATCGGACGTTGTCGCCCGCATCTGGCGCAAGGACCACACCGTCTGGAAGCAGGACCCGACCGAGATCACCGATCGGCTGGGCTGGCTCACTGTCGCCGACGCCATGATGGACCGGGTTCCCGAACTAACCGAGTTGACCAAAACCGCCAAGGCCGACGGGTTTACCCATGCGGTGGTCCTGGGGATGGGCGGTTCTTCGTTGGTCTCGGAGGTGTTCCGCAAATCGTTCTCCAGCGAAGAGGGGCTGAAGCTGCTGGTTCTGGACTCCACCCACCCTCGCACCATCGCCCGGTTGCGCGACAGTTTGCCGCTCGACAAGACATTGTTCATCGTGGCCTCCAAGTCCGGGACCACCACGGAGTCGATCTCGCACTTCGGTTACTTCTTCGAACTGGTCAACAACCCGCAGCAGTTCATCGCCATCACCGATCCAGGGACTCGTCTGGCTCGCCTCGCGGGCCTTATGGGGTTCCGCAAGGTCTTTCTCAACCCGGCGGACATCGGGGGCCGGTACTCGGCGCTGTCGCTGTTCGGGCTGGTGCCCGCGGCGCTGGCCGGGGTGGACCTGAACGCGATCCTGGACGACGCCGAGGAGATGGCATGTGCCTCTCACTACTGCGTGCCGGTGGATCAGAACCCGGGGGCCTGGTTGGGTATCGCCCAAGGTATAGCCGCCGGCCTGGGACGGGACAAAATCACCATCGTGCTGCCCGATGAGGTCGCCAGCCTGGGCGATTGGGTGGAGCAGCTTATCGCCGAGTCCACCGGGAAGGAAGGCAAGGGGATTCTCCCGGTGGTCGGGGAGGACCTTGGGCCGCCGGAAAGTTACGGTTCCGACCGTTTGTTCGTGTCGCTGGGCGACGTGCCCGGTCTGGACGCACTTGCCGCGGCCGGCCACCCGGTGGTGAAAATCGACTACAACCGCCCGTCCGACCTGGGCGGGGAGTTCTTCCGTTGGGAGTTCGCGATTGCGGTCGCCGGGCACCTCTTGGGGATCAACCCGTTCGACCAGCCCAACGTAGCGCAGGCCAAAGAGGCCACCAAGGTGATCCTGGACTCCGGCGGTTTTGAAGATCCGGGCCGGGATGACCTGGGGCCACTCCTGGAGTCCATCAAACCGGGTGACTACGTGGCGATCCTCGCTTACCTGGACCGCACCGACGAAACCGAACAGGCGCTTCAGCAGGCCCGCCTGCAACTCCGCGATACCCACAAGGTGGCGACGACGGTGGGATTCGGTCCCCGCTACCTGCACTCGACCGGGCAGCTTCACAAAGGGGGTACGGACTCGGGGGTGTTCATCCAGGTTGTCGACACCGACATGGGCGAGGACCTGGCCATTCCGCACGCAACGTACTCATTCGGTGACCTGATCAAAGCGCAGGCCCTGGGGGACTACCGCAGTCTCCAGCAGGCCGGTCGACGCGTGGCCAGGGTCACTCTGGAACAACTACGAGAGGTGATGTCATGAAGATCGGACTGGTAGGTCTGGGCCGGATGGGCGGCAACATGAAAGAGCGCCTGGAGCGCGACGGCCATGAGGTGATCGGCTACTCCCGTTCCAACACCGAGCAGGCCAAAGATCTGGCGGATCTGGTGAGCCAGCTTCCGTCGCCCCGGGTCGTCTGGCTGATGGTGCCTTCGGGCGACGTCACCCAGAGCAACATCGATGAGATGTGCAAGCTGCTGGGACCGGGGGACGTGCTTATCGACGGAGGCAACTCCAACTTCCGCGACACCATCCGCCGGGCCTCCGAGGTGGGGGAGAAGGGCATCCGTTGGGCCGACGCAGGTACCTCAGGCGGCATTTGGGGACTGACCGAGGGGTACTCGCTGATGGTCGGCGCCCAACCGGACACCTTTGCCATCATCGAGCCACTGGCCAAGACCCTGGCGCCGCCCAACGGCTACGCCCTGGTGGGTCCTCCGGGGGCCGGCCACTTCGTGAAGATGGTCCACAACGGCATTGAGTACGGGATGATGCAGAGCTTCGGTGAAGGCTTTGAAATCATGAGGGCGTCAAAGGAGTTCGACCTGGATCTGGCTCAGGTGGCCAGCGTATGGAAGCAGGGTTCGGTAGTGCGGTCGTGGTTGCTCGACCTGGCGGCAACGGCGTTCGAGCGGGATCCGGACCTGGACGAGTTGAAGGGATTTGCCGCCGACTCGGGAGAAGGCCGTTGGACCGTTCTGGAGGCGGTTAACACCGGGGTTGCGGCACCGGCCATCTCAGCCGCGCTGTTCGCCCGTTTTGTTTCCCAGCAGGAGGAGTCGTTCGCCATGAAGGTCGTCGCGGCTCTCCGCCGGGAGTTTGGTGGGCACGAGATTAAGAGTTGATAGATGATTAACTGGTATTCGACGTTGTAAATAGGTTCTGTCGGCCGGCGGAGTCGCCCACGGGAATAAAAGGTGGGTCGGTTCGCTTCTACATACGAGAGAGAGGAGGAAGGCCCCGGCCATCCGAGCAGATTGAGCCGATAGTTGTGGCTCACGGGATGTGTGATGGGGTCTATCCAGAATATGGGAAATCTTAAGGAAGTAACCGACGGCGATTTTCAGGAAGCCGTGCTCGACTCCGACACTCCGGTACTCGTTGACTTTTGGGCGGAGTGGTGCGGCCCTTGCCGGGTTGTCGCGAAGGAGGTTGAGAAGCTTTCGAGTGACCTCACCGGTCGCATGAAGGTGGTCAAGCTGAACATCGACCACAACCCCCGCGTAACGGGTGAATACGGAATCATGTCGATCCCGTCGCTGGTCCTGTTCAAAGACGGCAACGAGGCGGCACGTGTGGTCGGCGCTCGTCCGGCCAGCGCCATCCTCGGCGCTATCGAGAAGTTCCTTCCGGCCGCCGAGCCCGCAGCGGCTCCGGCCGACGTATAGGCCGTATCGATTGAATCAAAAGGCCGGCCCTCGATGGGCCGGCTTTTTGAGTTCCCGATGACATCGGTTTGTATACGGGGTATCGGCGACGTCGGGTCCGCCGTTGCCCACCGTCTTTTCCAGGACGGTCACCGGGTCTGGATTAACGATGAGCCGTCCCCGGCGGCGCCGAGGCGAGGCATGTCGTTCACCGATGCCGCGTTCTCCGGCTCCGCAGCCCTGGAGGGCGTGATCGGAACCTGCTACCGGGACCCGGCACTCCTGGCTGCAGCGATCGAGGCCCGGGAGGGCATCCCCATCTTCTTGGGAGACCTCTTCGAAGTGTTGCGATTCCTCCACCCGGGCGTGCTCATAGACGCACGTATGCGCAAACACGCCCACCCCGAGAGCCAGGTCGAACTGGCGTCGTTCACCGTGGGCCTGGGCCCCAACTTCGAGGCGGGGATGACCACGACGGTGGTTGTAGAGACCCAGTGGGGCGACGACCTGGGCAAGGTCCTTACCTCGGGCCGCACGAAGGAACTGGCCGGAGAGCCGCGGATCTACGGGGGCCACGCCCGGGAACGGTTCATCTACGCCCCGAAATCCGGGATCTTCAGGACCGATTGTTCGATTGCCGACGAGGTGGATGCGGGCCAGGTTGTGGCCTTCATCGACTTAGATGAGTTGCAGGCCCCGCTGGCGGGGATCTTGAGGGGGCTGGTTCACGACGGCGTCTGGGTGCCGGCGCAGGCAAAAGTGGTGGAGGTGGACCCCCGGTGCGACCCGGCAATGGTTCTGGGCATCGGAGAGCGGCCGGGACGAATCGCCGATGGTGTTGTGGAGGCGATGAAACGGTTTCGGCCGAGGTGATCAAGTGTCGCTGGGTTCCCGGTCCCCGGGTCGTTTAGAACCTGAACGCGGGAGCTACTTCTTGGCGCCGAACACCAGGTAGTCCCCCAGGCCGCCCCGCGCCGCCAGCAGTTCGATTTTGGACCTCTGCGCCATGATCCTGAGGTATTCGGGATGCTGGCCCCCGGCTTGGGCTTCGGCTTCCCGTCGCCGAAAGTCGGCCACGAGTTCTTTGAGGCCCAGCGACTCCAGCCAGCCCTTCTGGGTCTGCAGCGCAAGCAGTTCCAGTCCGGCGTCGGTCGCGGCCCGCGCCACCGCGGAGAAGTTGACGTGGGCGGTGATGTCCGAGCCCCCGACCTCCTCGAACGGATCTTTGCCCAGCTCCCCCTGCCGGTAGGTGACCATGGAACCCGAAGGGTGCCGGGTCCAGGTTTCCGGCTCAAGGTCGCCGTAATCGACAATTATCAACCGGCCTTCCGCCAGTCCCCGGGCCGCCTTCGCCATCCACTCCTTGATTCCGGACCTCACCTCCAGGCGGTCTCCGGGGTCCAGGTGTTCCAACGCCGGCGCTAGCTGTTCGGCGATCTCGGGACCCACCGGGAAACGAACCTCGTGCAGGTTGTGGCGGGTGAAGCCAACCCGGATCTCGACCACTCCGTCTTTGGCGACCTCGAAGATCCGGAATGGGAAATTGTCCAGGACTTCGTTGGCCAGGATTACCCCGGTCACCGGCGCGAGTTCGTCGAGATCGCCGATCCAGGAGAACTTCTCCGACGACCCGAACCGTGCCCGTTGCATCGCGGCCACCGAGTCGAGGGGCTCCACGTATACCCACTTGAGGGCGTTACCGAACTCTCCCTCGGCGGCGTCGACCACTGCTGCTGCCAGGTCGGCGTTGCCGCCGCCGACCTCAACGACCGTGAACTCCGCCGGTGACCCCAACCCCTCCCAGACCGCCTGTATTTCTTGGGTGACCAGGAGGCCGAACCAAGGCGAAAGGGTGGGGGAGGTTTGGTAGTCGGAGTCCCCGCCGGGCACGTTATTGCGGTAATAACCGTGAGGGTCGCTGTACAGGACCAGCTCCATGAACTCGTCGAACCTTATCGGCCCGGCGGCTCGGATCCGGCGTCGCAGCAGGTACAGCAGCTCTGGGGACATGGAACAATGGCCTTATATGAGTGATCCGAGACGTAAAGACGCGGTTGTTTACATGGTGGCAGATGGAACGCTGTTTGACCTGTCGCGCCCCCCAGAGGGTGATTCGGTGGTTCTCCTCCAAAAGGACGACCTCGGCCGCCAGGTGCTGCGGCACTCCACTGCCCATGTGCTCGCGCAGGCGGTCTTGTCGCTTTGGCCGGGCGCTAAGTACGCCGGCGGCCCGCCTATTGAGGACGGCTTCTACTACGACTTCGACATCGGTCGCCCCTTCACCCCGGAGGACCTGGAGAAGATTGAGGCCCGGATGACCGAGATCATCAAAGAGGATCAGCCGTTTTCCCGGGAAGAGGTATCCATAGCCGAGGCGGCGGAACTGTTTAAAGACCAGCCGTACAAGTCCGAGTGGATCAGCGAGATGGACCCGGAGGCATCCGAGCAGGGGGTCATCGGCGACAAGGTTTCGCTTTACAAGAACGGCGACAAATTCGTCGACCTGTGCCGGGGGCCGCACCTTCCTTCGACCGGGCGGATCAAGTCGTTCAAGCTGACCCGTAGCTCCGCCGCCTACTGGCGGGGTGACGAAAAACGCCCCATGCTCCAGCGGATCTACGGCACCGCGTGGGAGTCGCCCAAGGCCCAGGAGCAGTACCTGTGGCGATTGGAGGAGGCGCTCAAGCGCGACCACCGCAAGCTGGGTCCCGAGATGGATCTGTTCAGCTTCCCGCCCGAGATCGGTGGGGGGCTGGCGGTGTTCCACCCCAAAGGCGGCCTGATCCGCAAGATCATGGAGGACTACTCCCGGTCTGAGCATGAAGCGGCCGGCTACGAATTTGTCGTCACCCCCCACCTGGCCAAAGAAGCTCTCTTCGCCAAGTCGGGGCATCTCAGCTGGTACAAGGATGGTATGTACCCCCCGATGGAGATGGAGGGGGCCACCTACTACCCCAAGCCCATGAACTGCCCGATGCACATGTTGATCTACGGTTCGCGCACCCGCTCCTATCGGGAGTTGCCGCTGCGGCTGTTCGAGTTCGGCACGGTCTACCGCTTCGAGCGCTCAGGGGTCCTGCACGGGCTGACCCGGGTCAGGGGCTTCACCCAGGACGACGCCCACATCTTTGTCATGCCCGACCAGTTGGAATCCGAACTGGCCAGCCTCCTGCAATTCGTGCTCAAGGTTCTGCGCAACTTCGGGATCACCGATTTTGAAGCGGAACTCAGTACCCGGCCCGAAAAGTTCGTCGGCGAACCCGAGGAGTGGGACCGGGCAACCGAGGCCTTGCGGCTGGCCCTGGAAACCGCCGGAATCCCCTACACCGTTGCCGAGGGCGAAGGCGCCTTCTACGCACCGAAGATCGACGTCCACATCAAGGACGCGCTGAACCGGCGCTGGCAGTTGTCGACCCTGCAGGTGGACTTTCAATTCCCCAACCTGTTCGATCTGGAGTTCGTCGGGGAGGACGGCGCCCGTCACCGCCCGTTCATGATCCACCGGGCCCTGTTCGGGTCGATCGAACGCTTTTTCGCCATCCTGCTGGAACACTACGCGGGAGCCTTCCCCACCTGGCTGGCCGCCGAACAGGTGACGGTGGTCCCCATTTCCGACCGCCACTACGACTACGCCGGGGAGGTTGCGGCCCGCCTGGAAGAGGCCAAAATCCGGGCGACCGTCGACAGTTCGGACCAATCGTTGGGTAACCGGGTGCGCAAGGCTCAGGTATCCAAGGTGCCCTACATGGTGGTGGTGGGCGACAAAGAAGCGGAGGCGCGCACTCTGTCGGTCAAGCCCCGTGGCGGCAACGAGAAGCGCGGCGTCCCCCTGGAAGAGTTCCTTGCCGGCATCGTAAAAGAGGTCGAAGACCGCCAGATCTCTCCCGCCTGACCCCGTGGATCGGCTATTCCGGCAAAGGATGGAGTACGTGACCTCGGCTCACTTCGAGGGGTGCTTTATGTGTACGGACTCCGAAACCGAAGATCTCGAAGGCAACTACGTGCTGCTCCGTACCGAGCGGTGCCTGGTGGTCATGAACCGGTTCCCCTACAACGCCGGCAGTTTGCTGGTAGCCCCCCGCAGGCACGTCGGGGCCCTGGAGGAGTTGACCGTCGACGAACGCAACGATGTGATGGCTCTGACGGTCCGGTCGATCGAGGCACTGAAGGCAGCCATGTCCCCGGAGGCGTTCAACGTAGGAGCCAACCTGGGAGCGGCCGCCGGAGCTGGTCTGCCCGGACATATGCATATGCACGTCGTCCCCAGATGGTCCGGCGACACCAACTTCATGCCCGTCGTGGCCGAGACCAAAGTGATGCCCGAGACGCTGGAGCAAACGTACGTCCGGCTGAAGTCGCACTTCGGGGACGAAAGCTCCTAGTACTGCGCTCGCCCCTGGGGTCTTGTGATAGGCCCGGCGGGTTCCACCTTCTTATCGAACGGCCGGGGCGCCGTGGTGTTCAGGTTTCACCGTTGGCTATGATCGGCGCGGAACCCCCGGTAGGTTTGCCCCGGCGGAAAGGCACTTTGTGAGGCGAAGACTTGTTGTGGCATTGATGGTGATGGTGTCCACCGCCGGCTGCACCCGAAACGCCGGGCAGGTCGCAGGGGAGGAGGTTCCTTTCCCCAGTCCCAGCCCGACGGCCTCGCCGGCTCCATCGCCCACGGTTCAGCCCATGCCGGTGGCCCTGGAGGGCCCGGTCAACAACGTGGGGATCTCCGACCTGACCGGTATGGGCAACGCGGTGACGGCCGAGTTCACGATGGCAGACTTTGCCTTCAACCCCACCTTCGTCAAAACGACCCCCGGAGCCAACCTGAGTTTGACCCTCAAGAACCCGGGAGGGCTGGCCGACCACACGTTCACGATTGACTCGTTGGGGGTCCACCGCCAACTGAAGCCGGGCGAGGAGGCCGAGATGGTGATTCAGTTGCCGGTCTCGGGAGCTTTCCGCTTTTACTGCAAATTCCACGCCGGCAGGGGAATGCAGGGAGCCTTCTACTCCGCCGAGGGCGATTCGATCTCCACGGTTTCAATCTCACCCGCCGACACGGCCCCCCGGGCCTCCGCGGTAGTTCGCCGACCCGCCCGGCCCACCCCGTCGGACGTTGCACGCAGCGCGGCCGGCGATGACGACGGCGATGTCGACGTCCCGGACAACGACGACCTCATCCAGGTGGGCGGGGACGGGATGATCGTTGAGGGGAACGACGGCAATAAGGGCCAAGCCGGCAAAGAGGGGACTCCCGGCGAGGAGGGCGCACAGGGGTCGGGGGCGGACGATGACTAGGGTACTTGCCCGTTCCTAGTCCTTCGGCGGGGGCTCCTTCCAGGAGTCGTCCAGGTTCCGGCCGCCCCTGAGCGTCATGTCCAGCGCGATCCACAGGCTCCGGGAGAATGGGTAGAAGAGGATGGGGCCGATGATCGCCAGCGCCAATGCCACCAGCGCAAAGGGGAGTGCGTTCAGCTTGACGTCAGGGTTGGCGGCCGAGATCACAATGTAGGGGATCAAACAGGCGAGCAGCAGTCCTTCGGTGATGGCAAAGTTGAGCGCGTAGGCCCCCAGGTAGAAGCCCTCCTCCTGGTTAAACCGGTGCCCGCAGTCGGGACAGTGGTCCTTCAGCTTGAACCAGTTGTCGAATATCGGGCGCCGGCCGCAGAATGGGCACCGCCGGGTGAGGCCCCGCAGAATCATCCGTCCGGGGCCGACCGACTCGAACTCTTTCAATGGCCGGTCTTGGTTTCTTTGGCCTGTTTGGCCTCGGCGATGATCTTGTCCGCAAGGTGGGCCGGCACGGGTTCGTAGTGGGAGAAGGTCGAGTGGAAGGTGCCCTGGCCGCCGGTCATCGACCGCAGGTCGATTGCATAGCGGGCGATCTCGGACATGGGCGCTTGCGCCTTGACCAGTTGCCGGCCCCCGGCAACCCCTTCGGTTCCCTGGATCCGGCCGCGCTTGGAGTTGAGGTCGCCCATGATGTCGCCCAGGTAGGAGTCCGGCACCATGACCTCCAGATCCATGACCGGCTCCAACAACATCACGCCGGCGTCCGCCACCGCTTCCCTAAAACCGATGCTGCCGGCGATCTGGAACGCCATGTCGGACGAGTCGACCGGGTGGAACTTGCCGTCGACCAGGGTGACCTGAACATCGACGACCGGATAGCCCGCCACGGCGCCCTCGGCGAGGGTCTTTTGAATGCCCTTCTCCACCGAGGGGATGAACTGCGACGGAACCGAACCGCCGAAGATCTTGTCGACGTAGGAGAAGCCGGCGCCTCGCTCAAGAGGGGCGATCTGCAGGTTGCACACCGCGTACTGGCCGTGCCCCCCGCTCTGCTTGACGTGCCGTCCGACGGCCTTGCCCGGTCCGGCGATGGTCTCCCGGTAGGGGATGCGAAGTGGAATCTCCTCCACGTCGACTCCGTACTTGCGGCTGAGCCGTTCCATCGCAATGTCCAGGTGGGTGTCGCCGGTGCCCCAGATGAGCGTCTGGTGGGTTTCCGAGTTGCGGTCGACCAGCAGCGCCGGGTCCTCCTCATGCAGGCGGGAGAGTGCGGTCATGAGCTTGTCCTCGTCGCCCTTCGTCTTGGGGACTATTGCCTTGGCCAGCACCCGGTCCGGCGCCTCCAAATCTTCGTAGGCAATGGGGCTCGTCTTGTCGGTCAAAGTGTTGCCGCTGTGGGTATGGGTCAGCTTGGCAACGGCGCCGATGTCGCCGGCTACCACCTCGGGTTGAGGCTCCTGGGATTTTCCTCGCAGTGTGAACAGATGTGCGATGCGCTCGTCGGCCGAGGTAGTGGCGTTAAATACGTTGGAGTCGGGCCGCAGTGTGCCCGAGATCACTTTGAACAGGCTGATCCGGCCGACGTAGGGGTCCGAAATGGTCTTGAAGACGAACGCCGACAGCGGTTCGGTGGCGTTCGGTTTACGCTCCTCGGGTTCCTCGGTGCCCGGCTTGATCCCTACGGACGGCCCCCGCTCAACCGGTGAGGGCGCCATCTCAACCAGGATGTCCGCCAGCCGGTCCAACCCCACCAGTTTGGTGGCAGACCCGACCAGGACCGGGAACACCCTGCCTTCGCAGACGCCCTTGTGGAGCCCGCTTTTAACTTCTTCGGGTGTCAGGTCCTCGCCGCCCAGGTATTTCTCAAGCAGGTCGTCGTCGGTTTCGGCCACCGAATCGAGAATGCGGGTATGCAAAAGTTTGGCCTCGGCGGCCACGTCTTCGAGCATGTCCGACTCCACCGATTTGCCCGCGGCGCCGTAGTGGAAGGCCTTTTCGCTCAAAACATCGACGATGCCGTGGAACTGGTGCTCTTCGCCCAGTGGCAGGTCCAAAGGGGCGAACCCCGACCCCAACCGGTCGGATAGGGCGCCCAGGACGGCGTGGAAGTCCGCCCTTTCCCGCTCCAGCTTGTTGACGAAGACGAAGCTCGGGAGTCCGGCCCGCCGCGCCAGGCGCCACAGGGCTTCGTGCTGCACCTGGATTCCGTCGACGGCCGATACCACCAGGACCGCGGCGTCGGCGACACGAATTGCCGCCTGCGCTTCCCCGATGAAGTCGGCGTAGCCCGGTGCGTCAAGCAGGTTGATCTTGCACCCCTTCCACTCGAACGGGGCAAGGGCCAGGTTCACCGAGATTGTCTTTTTGATCTCCTCGGGTTCGAAGTCGCAAACGGTGTTGCCCTCGGTGATTGAACCCATCCGGGTGGTGGTGCCACCTACGTAAAGAAGCGCTTCCGCCAGTGTCGTCTTTCCGGACCCCTGGTGTCCCAGGAGAACGATGTTTCGAATCTTCTCGGGATCGTAAGTCTTCATACGCGAATCTTATTGCTTTCCTTATCCTTTTCGTAATCGCGGGTTCAAAGACCCATGGGTCTATATTGAGCGGCGACAGCTATGCTCAAACGACTCTTCGGTGCCGCGACCCAGCGGGTGGTTCTCCCAATCGGCGGTGGATTGGGTCGCGCGGGCGTTACCCCGAACATGGTCTCGGTGATCGGCTTCCTGGTTACCGTGGTCGCGGCGTGGACTATCGCCCAGGGCAGCCTGTTTTTGGGCGGGCTGATCCTGATCGCCGGTTCGTTGTTCGACATGCTGGACGGTGCGGTGGCCCGGGCCACCGGCAAGGGCTCCAAAGCCGGGGCGTTCCTGGACTCCACGCTGGACCGGCTGTCCGACGCGGTCGTCTTTGTCGGGCTGATCTGGCTGTACACCCAGGCCGATCAGGGCGGGTCCGGTCTTGAGTACAGCTTCAACCGTCTTGGAGTCATGTTGGCGCTCACCGGCCTCATCCTGAGCCTGATGGTTTCCTACCTCAGGGCCCGTGCCGAGGGCCTCGGCTATACGTGCAATGTCGGAATCGCCGAACGCCCCGAGAGGATCACCATCCTGTGTTTCGGGCTGATCCTGGACCAGATGATCCCGTGGCTGATCGTATTGGTGGCGGCGACGGCGGTCACGGTGGTTTGGCGCTTCACCCACGTTTGGCGCCAGGCCCGGACGGCATGACCAGTTCCAGCCCGTTCGCCGACGGACCCGGTCCCGCAGCGGTCTACTTCGCTTACCGGACCGGAGCTTGGCTGGCCGAGCACACCCCGCCGGCCGTTGCGGATCGCCTCGCCGCGTGGGGTGGACGCATCGCGTACAAGCGGGCGCATGGGAAACGCAAAACTGTAGAAAGCAACCTCGGCCGGGTGGTGGGTCCGGAGGATTTGGACCGGGTGGTCAAAGCGGCGTTCGGCTCCTACGCCGAGTACTGGCTGGAGACATTCCGCCTGGGCCGGTATTCCCACGACGAGTTGCTCGGAATGGTGGAGCCGGTGGGGGATTCGGTGGCGGTCATAGAGGACGCCATCGCCGCAGGCAAGGGCGCGGTGGTGATCACCCCCCATCTTGGGTTCTACGACCTCGGGGTCGCCTGGGTCGGTGCGAAGGGCTGGGCCTTCACCACCGTTGCCGAGGTGTTGAGGCCCAAGGCTTTGTTCGAGTGGTTTGCACGCATCCGCCAACGTCACGGCCTGACGGTGCTTCCTGCCCGCGACGGCAAGTCGGTGCGGGTCAGGTTGGGGGAGGTGCTGGACGCCGGGGGAACCGTGGCCCTTGTGTCGGACCGGGATCTGGGGCGGCGGGGAATCTGGGTCACCTTCTTCGGGGAACGAACCACCTTCCCGGCGTCGCCGACCCTGCTGGTGGTGCAAAAAAAGGTGCCCCTGATCGCCGGATCGATAACCAAACACGGCAGCGGGTTCCGCCTTCAATTCGAGAATGTGCCATATGTGCTTACGGGCGACGAACAGGCCGACATCAGCGCGGTGGCCCAGGTGACTGCCGACGCAATTGAAAGGATGGTTCGGGCCGCCCCGGAACAGTGGCACCTGTTCTCCACTAACTGGCCATCGGACGAGCGCCACCTGCGACCCCGGGGGCGCGAAGCGGACCCGGCCGCTCCGCCGGCCTCCGATCCTCCGCAGGTCGGGGAGGTGCAGGCATGAAGGTGGGCCTCGTCTGTCCTTACGACTGGTCTTACCCCGGAGGGGTCCGGAGTCATATCCAGGGTCTGTCGGAGGCGTTGGGACGCAAAGGGATTGAGATCTTGATCATCGCTCCCGCCACCAAGGACGAACCTGAAATATTCGACGCCGGACGTACCCTCGCCATCCCCTACAACGGCTCGGTGGCCCGCCTGTGTCTTTCGCCCCAAGCCAACCGGAGGATCCGCAGACGCTTCGCTGTGGGGGATCTGGACCTGCTGCACATCCACGAGCCCTTGAGCCCCAGTGTCTCGATGCTGGCGGTTCACCAGGCGAAGGTGCCGATTGTTGCCACCTTCCACGCCTCGCAGGTCAAGAGCAAGGCTTATGCCACCGCCAAGCCGTTCCTCGAACTGCTGATGGAGAAGATCTCCGGGCGGATAGTGGTCTCCAAGTCTGCCTTGAACCTTATTTCACAGTATTTTCCGGGGGACTACCGCAACATCCCCAACGGGATCCGGATGAACGAGTTCGCCGAGGCCGAGCCGGCAACCGGCCTGGCCGGGGGCAAGCCGTTCGTCCTGTTCGTCGGCCGTCCCGAACCGCGCAAGGGGCTGGACGTGGCGGTGAAGGCGGTGGAGAAGGTCCGAGAAACCATGCCCATCGAACTGGTGGCTGTGGGTCCGACCGCCAAGGATGTCCCGTCGTGGGTCCACGCCATGGGGTCGGTGTCCCAGGGCGAGTTGCCCGGTATATACCGGGCGGCTTCGGTCTTTTGTGCTCCCAGCCTGGGCGGGGAGTCCTTCGGGATCGTTCTGGCCGAGGCCGCCGCCGCGGGGGTACCGGTGGTCTGTTCGGATATTCCCGGCTACGTCGAGGCGGCGGCAGGCGTGGCGCTGCACGCCCCCGCCGGGGATGCCGCGGCCACCGCTTCGATGATTCTTTCGGTGCTGACCGACAAAGACCGGGGGTCCCGCATGATCGCTCGGGGGCGGAAACGGGCCTGGCAACTGGACTGGGACGTACTGGCCACGGAAATCATCGAGGTTTACGAACAAAGTCGGCGCACTTGAGCCGGAGGCGTGGGGCCGGTTCTCGGTGGCGGCTATGCCCATCCCGGTAGGTACAATGAACGGGCCCTCGAGGTCCAACTGAAAGGTGGTTAATACGATGAGCACCGGAATCATCCTGTCCATCGTCGGCGGCCTGCTGGCCGTCTACGCCATCTCCCTCTACAACCGGATGCGTACCACCCTCAACAAGGTCGACAACGCGTGGAGCGGGGTAGACGTTGAACTCAAACGCCGCTACGACCTGATCCCCAACCTCGTGGAGACGGTCAAGGGCTACGCCACCCACGAAAAAGGAACCTTTGAGGCGGTGACCCGCGCTCGGTCGATGGGAATCGAAGCTAAAAGTGTCCCGGAACAGGCGGCGGCCGAGGGCTTCTTGACGCAGGCCTTGCGGTCCGTGTTTGCGGTGGCCGAGGCGTACCCGCAACTGCAGGCCAACCAAAGTTTCCTCCAACTCCAGGAGGAGTTGGGGCAAACCGAGGGCCGGATCGCCTTTGCGCGCCAGTACTACAACGACATCGTCCTGAGGTTCAACAACCTCATTCAGGTATTCCCCAATGTCCTGCTCGCCGGGATGTTCGGTTTCGAGAAGAGAGACTTCTTTGAAATCGACGAAGGATCCCGGGGCCCGGTAAAGGTTGAGTTCTAGGTCCGCGGATTTGCAACTGCCCGAAACACGACTGCAACATGAAAGAGCGCGTGCTATGTTCGTCTCCATGCGGATCAAGACACTTTGTTTGCTGCTGCTCGTTGTGCTTTTGGCTGCCTGCAGCAATGACACCTCAAGCACAGGAGACGGCGACGAAGCGGTGCCGGACGAGGCTGCTGCTCCCACGCTGTGCCCGCTTACCGGCGTGGAGACCACCACCGACATCAGCCGGCCCGCACTGGCCGTCAAGGTCGACAATGCCCCGCCCGCTCGGCCGCAGGCAGGCGTTGACGGCGCCGATCTCGTTTACGAGGAGTTGGGCGAAGGCGGCCTGACGCGTTTTTTGAGCATCTTCCACTGCAACGATGCCGAAAGCGTCGGCCCGGTTCGTAGCGCCCGCAACGTAGATCCGGACATCCTTGAGGAGTTCGGTCAGGTCTTGCTCGGTTATTCCGGAGCCAACAGTCAGGTTCTGGCCAAGATCGCGGGTAGCTCGTTCATCGGGGACCTCAAACACGGCTCCAACGGCGATGCCTACATCCGGGCTTCGGACCGCAAAGCGCCCTACAACCTCATGACATCCACCCAGAAGTTGCGGTCTGCGGCCACCGGCGATGCCGATGGACCGCCTAAGACAGCCTTGAAGTTCAACGCCGACGTGCTGAACCCGCCCGCTCCGGCCACGCCGGCAGAGGGCGCTCCCGCCACCGATGCCGCCCCGGTTGGTAACTCGGTCAGCTTTTCCTACTCAAACGCCAACACCGTGAAGTACACCTATGACGCCGCCTCCAAGTCCTACCTGAGGTTCAACGGCGAGGTTGCCCACAAGCTGGCGAACGGCAAGCAGGTAAGTGCAGTAAACGTGGTGGTCCAGAAGGTCAAGATCGTTCCGGGCACCATCAGGGACGCATCGGGCAGCCTGACCCAGGACACAACCGTCGTCGGCTCCGGCGAGGTAACCGTTCTGCGTGGTGGCACCTCGGTGACCGGCACCTGGAACCGTCCCAGCCTGACGGCCAACACCACCTTTACCGACTCGTCGGGCGAGATCATCGAGTTCGCTCCCGGTACCACCTTTATCCACCTGGTCTCCCAGGAACGGGCCGTAACAGTCCAGTAGCACCCCAGTGACCGTCGCGGTCATGAGGGTCCCGCCCTGGTTGTGGAGTTGTCCTGCCGGTGGCGACGAACAAGGTGGGCCCAAACGTTTCGCTCCGAGCCCCTCGCTCGGCCGCCGGGTTCCCAACCCTTACAGTTCAAGGTATAAGTAACGGCTAGGCCTGCCCGCCCAAACCGCCGTTGGGGACAAATGACAAAGAGTTCTGTTGGGGGACCCGCGTCCCGAATTGCTCACGTGTTGGCCGTTTGCCTGCTGGCCGCGGGCTGTTCGCTGGGACCGGCGGTCGAAGTGCCGCCACCGCCCACCCGCCTCAAGGTGCTGATGACCGACGACTGGGGCAGTCGACCGGCGTTCCTGGCGGCAGTCAAAGAGTTTGAGGAGACCCACAACAACGTCCGGGTCGATGTTGAGCGGCTACCCATCCGGAACATGGCGGAGGCGGTGCGCAGCCAGGTGGTCGCCGGCAATCCGGCGGATCTGGTTCAGTGGCACGCGTATGCCGCGGGCGCCCAAGGATTGGCCGAACCGGTGGAAGATCTGTGGGAGCGGGCCGGGATGCAGCCCGCAGAGTTCTTCCCCGGAGCGGTGGCAGATGTCCGGTGGGGGGATCATCTGTACGGAGTTCCCCTGGACATCAACGCACTGGTGTTGTTCTATCGCCCGGAAAGTTTTGATGATGCCAATCTGGCCGAGCCCTCGGAAACGACAACCTTCGCCGACTTGGAGGGTTACGGCGCCGCCATCAAAGCCGCGGGTGGAACACAGAAGGTCATTGCGCTGGCCAACAGTTATTGGGCGGCCTACGGCTGGGTAAAGGCCAACGGCGGCGAGTTGGTCACGGTAGTTGACGGCAAGCCGGAATTCACGCTCGACTCGCCGGAGGTGGTGGAAACGCTGTCCTTTCTGTCCCGCATGATCCAGCAGGGCTACGCGTTCGCCCCGGTGGGCGCCAACTCATCGGCGGACTCCCTGGCGCAATTCCGCTCGGGCAACTCCGTGACTCACGCCTCCGGTTCGTGGGACCTGGCGAAGCTGGATCGGGAGACGCTGGGCACCAGTTACGGTGCGGCCCTGATGCCCGGTGGAACAACCGGCCAAACCCAAGGGTCGGTAACCGGGGGGAGCAGCCTTTTTGTTCCCAAGGGGTCCCAAAACCGGGAACTGGCTTTCGAGTTGATGAGAACCATCACGGCCGACCGGCATGCACTGCGTCTGGCCAAAGAGGAGCGACGCCTTCCGGTCCGGCCGCGGGTCTACCTGGACCCGTTCTTCGACGACCCCGTTCTGGATGTGGTCCTCCAGCAGTTGGAAACGGCTTACCCGCTGCTGATCGAAGCTTTCCCCGAAGCGGCGAGCGCCTGGGACTCGGCATTCAGCGATGTCATGAGAAACGGCGCAGATCCGGCGACTGCCCTCAAGGCCGCCCAGGAAAAGGCGGAGCGCGCGCCGACGAACCCGATTGGATAGCTGGTAGTCGTGGCGGTTGTAGTGCGCCGCCCCCGGGCAGGGGAGTCAGAGACCGAGGCAGCCTCCCGGCGGGCCCGGGCCCGGACCCGCCCATCGATTCTGGTCGAGTTTCTCGTCGCCCTGGTATCGGTGATCCTGATCTCCGCCGCGGGTACCAGCTTGCTGGAAGAGCGGATGACCAAGTCCGAGCTGACCAAGGAGGCCGACCTCCTAACGAGCCGGCGGTTGAGCGTGGCGGTCGGTGCCTACGAGGAGGGGGAGCGGGCACTGTCGTTGGTGTTGCGCTACCTGTCGGAGCAACTCAATGTCGGTGGGGTGCTGGAGAACTCCTCGTACCCCGAACTGGTGAGTTGGACCAGCCAGACCTCGGATACCCTCAGCATCGACCGGCTGGGCCTGTTCGATGGCGAAGGTACCTGGATCGCCGGTGACGGCCGGGTTCTGCAAGGCACCGAAGTCATCGCGGACGCGGCCTCGGGATCCCCGTCTCGACTGGTTCGGCTTGGCACGGGGAAATTCGAGCGGGTTGTCGCCACGCCCATCGGGCTGGATCAGGGAGTTCTACTCGGCGGGATGGACTTCGCGGACGGCACGGCCTACGACCTTCGAAAGACCCTTGGGGACGAGGGCGAGATCATTCTGGTGGCCGACAACGAGGTAGTGGGCAGCACTGTGCGGCTCGGACCGTCGGAGATCCCGGGCTGGGACCCGGACCGCGAAGAACTCCCGACCCGGGCCACGCCGGTGACGGTGGGCGGGAACCGCATGCTCGTCATGTACCGGGGGATCGCCGGGCCCGGGAGTCCCCTGGGTACGGCGGCGATAGGCGTGGCGGTGCCGGACCCTGTCGAAGACCTGACCCTGCGGCTCAGGCTGGTGCGTCTGCTGTCGACGTTCGTGCTGGTAGGGGCGGCGCTGGTCATGGGCTGGTTGCTGTTTTGGACCCTGGTCCGGCCGCTGGTGGGGCTGTCCAGAACGGCTACCAGGATAGCCAGGGGCGATCTGCTGGCCAGCTTCAGCGCTCCCCGGGATAACGAGATCGGCCGGTTGGCGGAGGCGCTCCAGCAGATGACCGGCGAACTGCAGGGCAAAACCCGGCGCCTCCAGGAGGCGTCCAAGCGTTTGCTGGTGGCCCAACAGGAGGAGCGTCAGCGGGTGGCGCGGGACCTGCACGACGGGATGCAGCAGCAACTCGTGGTCCTGGCGGTCAAGATCAAACAACTGGCGGCTGCCGAAGATCCTCCGAACCCGCTTCTGCTGGAGCACCTGGCCGCCGAGGCCGAGGAGGCGGCATTTGCCCTCCAGGACCTGGGCCGCGGCATCTTCCCCACCGTCCTTGGTGACCAGGGGGTGGCGGCTGCGCTCCGCACCTCGGCCAGCCGTTTGCCGATGGAGGTAAAACTCAAGGTCTCGCCCGGACTCGAGGAACGAAGGTTCAGCCCCGAGATCGAGGGCACGCTCTACTTTGTGGCTATGGAAGCGATGGCCAACGCCCAAAAGCACGCACCGGAAGCAAAGCTGAACGTCACACTGGAGGACGAGCCGGAAATGGTGGTGTTGAAGGTTTCCGACGACGGTCCGGGGTTCGACCTTTCACTTGAAACCATGGGTTCGGGGTTACAGAACATGGCCGACCGCATCAACGCGGTAGGTGGATCCTCCAAGATCGTGAGCTTCCCGGGCGAAGGTGTGACCGTACTCGCCCGGATTCCGCTGGATCCGGCGCAAGATCCCGGGCCGATCAACTCGTGACGCGGCCCGAATAGGCCTAGTGAACGGTGGCCGACTCCCGGAGGAAGATCAGGACGGCGGCAACCCGACGGTTTAGCTCTGCCTCCTCCGATAGGCCCAATTTGGAGAAGACGGCGGCGATGCGTTTTTCAATCGTGCCCACCGAAACCGTGAGTTCCTGGGAGACCCGGGCGTTGTTTTTGCCTTCGGCCATCAGCCTCAACACATCCATCTCCGCCTCGGTAAGCCGCCCGAGCGCCGACCCGGGTTTGCGGGACCGGAGGGCAAGGAGGCGTTCGACTATGCGGGGGTCGAGCACCGACCCGCCCGAAGCGACCTCGTGGAGGGCCCGGACCAACTGCGCCACGTCGCCGACCCGTACTTTGTGCAGGTAGCCGTAGCCCGCTACTCCCGACTTGAGGAGTGCCCAGACGTAGCTTTCGTCATCGTGCTGACTAAGGACGACAACTCCTACTTCTGGGAACTCGGTCTTGATCTCGTGAGCGGCCCTTATGCCCTCCATGGTGTGCGTCGGAGGCATCCGGATGTCCATCAAAACGACATCGGGGTGTAGCTTGCGGGTCTGCGACAGCACCGTGTCGTAGTCGACCGCGACTCCGACAACGTCCAAGCCCTCTTCCTCCAGTAGCCGCCGGGTCCCCTCACGAAGCAGGTACTGGTCCTCGGCGATAAGGACTTTGAGGGGGCCGGGATGTTCTTGCATGGTGGCTATTATCGGCGTCCCCTATCCACGAAGCGGCTTGGAGGCCGCCGGGCGATCCGCCTGGTCGGCCCCCCGCGAGGGGGGCCTAAACCGACGGTTCAGTTGACTAGCATCGTAGACGAAAAGGGCTCCCCGGCGTCCCGTAGGGACGCCTCCCTTTTCGTCAAGATGCTACCCGTCAACGCCTCAGATTGACATTGCGTCGACCCGAGGATCAGCGTTCCCTTGGCTGTGGATCGGCGCGAGCGGTCAACTCGCATACTCGATACTTTCACCCGCCGGGTAGGGTAGCTACCCGGCTAGCCTCCAAGGTGATGGGGGGCTAGCCCCCCTGCGGCCGAGCAGGCAGGCGGTCCACGGTAGAATTGGTTTTTCCACAGATCGAGGTGAAGCTGAGTGATTGAGCGCGGAACTGCCCGGGTAAAACGGGGCCTGGCGGAGATGTTGAAGGGCGGCGTCATTATGGACGTCACCACGGCCGATGAGGCGAGGATTGCTGAAGAGGCCGGCGCATGCGCGGTAATGGCGCTGGAGCGGGTGCCATCCGATATCCGCCGGGATGGCGGAGTCGCCCGGATGTGTGACCCGAACAAGGTCTCCGAGATCATGGCCGCGGTCACTATTCCGGTCATGGCCAAGGCCCGAATCGGGCATTTTGCCGAGGCACAGATCCTCCAGTCTCTGGGTGTCGACTTCATAGACGAGTCCGAGGTGCTTACCCCGGCCGACGAGAGCTTCCATATCGACAAGTGGAACTTCACAGTGCCTTTCGTGTGTGGCGCCACCAATCTGGGTGAGGCCCTGCGCCGGATCGGTGAGGGTGCGGCGATGATCCGCTCGAAGGGCGAGGCGGGCACCGGCAACGTGGTGGAAGCCGTGCGCCATCTTCGGTCGATCACCGACGAAATCCGCCGGCTTAGCGTTCTTCCCTCCGAACAGTTGATGACCCAGGCCAAGAACCTGGGGGCCCCGTTCGAGTTGGTAAAGGAGGTGGCCGAGACCGGTCGGCTTCCCGTGGTGTTGTTCTGCGCCGGTGGTGTGTCCACGCCCGCCGATGCTTCGCTGGTTCTGCAATTGGGCGCGGAGGGCGTGTTTGTGGGGTCCGGCATCTTCAAGAGCGAACAACCGGCGCGCATGGCCCGGGCGGTGGTTGAAGCCACCACCTACTTCAACGACCCGGACGTGTTGGCCAAAGTGTCCCGGGGGTTGGGCGAGCCGATGCGAGGTGTGGACCTACGGGATGTCCCGGCGGACAAACTTCTGGCAACCAGGGGATGGTAGATCCCCAAATAGGGGTTCTGGCTCTTCAAGGCGATTTCGCCGCCCACCTGTCGGTTCTGGAATCCTGCGGGTACCGGCGCAGTCCGGTCCGCTCGTGTTTGGATCTGGATCAAGTGGATGCGTTGATCATTCCCGGCGGGGAGTCCACCACCATGTTGAAGATGATCGACCGGTACGAAATGCGGGAAGCGCTGGTCAAGCGGATTCGCAACGGCATGCCGGTATTCGGGACCTGTGCCGGTGCCATAATCCTGGCCGACCGGGTGTCCGACGGGGAGATGGCCCTGGGGACCTGGGACCTTCAGGTCGAGCGCAACGCCTACGGGCGGCAGTCCGAGTCGTTCGAGGCGGACATCAAAGTCAGGGGCTTGGACGAAACCGTCCGGGGTATTTTCATAAGGGCGCCCATCATCGTCGACGCCGGAGGTGCCGAGGTGATGGCAACCTTCGCCGATCGGCCGGTGCTGGTCCGCAACAACACCATGCTGGCGGCCACATTTCACCCCGAGTTGCTGGGGGAGGCCAGGATCCATCGCTGGTTTGTCGAGAATCTGTGTGCAGGGAAGGAGTAGGGCGTGTCTGGCCACTCAAAATGGGCAACGACCAAACATCAAAAGGCAGTTAAGGACGCACGTCGGGGCAAGCTGTTCGCCAAGACCATCCGGATGGTCGAGGTGGCCGCCCGGGACGGTGGCGGAAACCCCGACGCCAACCCCACCCTCGCCGACGCCATATCCCGCGCTCGCGCCATCAGCATGCCCAACGACACCATTGAGCGGGCGGTCAAGCGGGGAACCGGTGACCTGGAAGGCGTCAAATACGAAACGCTTACCTACGAGGGGTATGCCCCGGGCGGAGTTGCAGTGTTCCTTGAAGTCCTAACCGACAACCGCAACCGGGCGGCGGCGGATGTGCGCCGGGTATTCACCAAAAACGGGGGAACTCTGGGTGACCCCGGGTCGGTGGCCTGGATGTTCACCAAAAAGGGTGTGGTGCTGATCCCCGCCGGCAGCGCCACTGAGGATGACCTGATGATGGCGGCGATGGAAGCCGGGGCGGACGACATTGTCCTGGATGGCGACTACTGGCAGGTCACCTGCGACCCCACCGACCTCCAGCAACTAAAGGTCGGGCTCGTCGGGGCCGGGATAGAGCCGGAGTCCGCCAGGTTCTCAATGGAACCCAACGCCAGCGTGCCTCTGGACAGGGATTCGGCGGACAAGGTACTCAAACTTATGGATGCCTTGGACGACGAGGACGATGTCCAGGAGATCTACGCAAACTTTGAGATCTCGGACGAGATCATGGCGGAGATCAACGCCTAAGACCCAGGCGTCAGTTGGAGCATCCCTGAGCCGAACCGGCACCCCGCAAATCCTCAACTCTGTCCCCGCCGTGGGTATCATGAACCAAACGTCTGTTCGATTGGGGAAAAACTTGCGGGTAGACAACGGACCGTTACGGGTGCTGGGGATCGACCCCGGGCTTACGCGGATGGGCTTCGGCGTCGTCCAGGAAACCCGGGGGAAGCTGGAGGCACTGACCTGCGGCACCCTCACCACTTCGCCCACCCAGCAAACCCCCACTCGCCTGATGATGCTCTTCGAGCAGTTGCGTCTGGTCCTGAGCGATTGGCGCCCCGATGTCGTCGCCTGCGAGAGGCTGTTTTTTGCCGCCAACGTTCTGTCCGTTGTCCCGGCGGTGCAGGCCAGCGGGATCGCATTGCTGGTGGCCGCCCAGTCCGGCCTGGAGGTATTCGAGTACACGCCGCTGCAGGTCAAGCAGGCGGTTGTGGGAAACGGTAATGCCACGAAGAAGCAGGTCCAGTACATGGTCGAACGGTTGGTGGGCGGGTTCCCGCAGCCGGACTCGGCAGACGCCGCCGACGCTCTCGGCGTTGCCATCACCCACCTCAGTTCTCGCCGGCTGGCCGGGCTGACGGCGGTCAAGTGAGGAGGAACGGATGATTTCATCGGTACGCGGCACCGTCACCGAACTTGGTCTGGGAGCGGTGGAGGTGGATGTGAGCGGCGTGGGGTACTACGTGGCGGTGTCCTCATCCACCCTGCGCAACCTCCGGCTCGGGGAGAAAGTTCGTTTGCTGACCCAGATGGTGGTCCGCGAAGACTCCATGGCGCTCTACGGCTTCCCCGACATGGAACAGCGGGAGCTATTCCGGTGCCTGACCGGCGTGACCGGGGTGGGACCGAAGCTGGCCCTGGCGGTGTTGGGGCACCTGAAGCCGGACGCCCTGCGGCGGGCCATCACGTCCTCAGATGTCGATGCCCTGGTAGAGGTTCCAGGAGTCGGCAAACGTAGCGCCCAACGAATGATCCTTGAGCTCAAGACCCAGCTCGGGGTTGCCGACTCCGGGTTCGAAGTGCCCGGCTCCAAACTGGCGGAGGTGCGGGAGGCGCTCGTCGGGTTGGGTTATGCGCCTGCCGAACTGGCCGAGGTCCTGGAGAAACTCGGATCCGACGAGGGCGAGGTCGAGGACATGGTCAAGGCCGCCCTCCGGGCGCTCTCCCGCGTATGAGCAACGAGCCGCGGGGAGTCCTGGCTCAGGCACAGGATGGCGACGAGGAAGAAATCGAGTGGTCCCTTCGGCCTACCCGACTACAGGAGTTCGTCGGTCAGCAGGCGACCAAAGAACACCTTTCGATCATCCTGGAGGCCGCCAAGGGGCGGGGCGAGTCGCCGGACCACCTGCTGTTCGCCGGCAGTCCCGGCTTAGGGAAGACAACGCTGGCCAATATCGTCGCCTCCGAACTGGGTGTGGGCATCAAGGCCACTTCCGGGCCGGCCCTGGTGCGGGCGGGGGACCTTGCGGCCATCCTGACCAACCTCCAGGAGGGGGACGTCTTTTTTATCGACGAGATCCACCGCCTTGCCCGGCCGGTGGAGGAGATCCTGTACTCCGCGATGGAGGACTTCGGCCTGGATCTGGTGGTGGGCAAGGGTCCGGCCGCCCGTTCGATCCGGCTGGATTTGCCCCGGTTCACCCTGATCGGCGCTACCACGCGCACCGGACTGTTGACCTCCCCGCTGCGGGATAGATTTGGGTTCTTGGGGCGCCTGGACTACTACGAAACCCCTGAACTGCTCTACATCATCAAGCGCTCGGCGAGCCTACTGGGGCTACAGGTTGCCCACGATGCCGCAGTGGAGATTGCAGGGCGTTCCCGGGGCACCCCCCGGATCGCCAACCGGCTGTTGAGGCGGGTCCGCGACTACGCTCAGGTGCGGGCCGACGGGCTGATCGACCTGGAGGTGGCCCGGGATGCACTCTGCCTGTTCGAGATCGACGCCGAAGGTCTGGACAAGGTGGATATGGCCATCCTCACGGTTCTGATCCAGCGTTTCCGGGGCAAGCCGGTTGGGCTGAGCACCCTGGCGGTGGCGGTGGGGGAGGAGCCGAATACCATCGAGGAGGTCTACGAACCGTTCCTGCTACGCAAAGGATTTATCGTGAGAACGCCTCGGGGCCGGCAGGCCACCGGCCCGGCTTACGAACACATGGGTTACCTGGAGAGCGCAGACCGGCTGCTATGACCAGGTCCCGGTTCCACTGCTTTGGGGAATGAGGGCAGTTGGGCAGGTGTCGTGATGGAACCATCAGCCGTCGGTAAGGTTCTGGTTGTTATCGGCGTGACCGCGGTTGTGGCTGGGGCGATCTTCCTGCTGATCGGCAAACTCGGGCTGGGCTCGATGCCCGGCGATTTCAAGTTCGGGAAAGGCAACGTCCGTTTCTACTTCCCGTTGGGCACCAGTATTGTCATCTCGGTCATCCTGACCCTGCTGCTCAACCTCTTCTTGCGGCGGCGCTGATACAGACTGAAGCCCTCGGCTATTCTCGGAGTCGTGGACTACGAAGCGGTCGCCACCCAATACACCCAGGGCAATCTGCTCGAGAGGATCTTTGGTGGCCTTCTGGCCGTCGGTAAGGACCCCGAGCACCTGAGCGTCGAAGACCTGACCCCTGTCGATCACTTTCATACCCTGGGGCCTTCTGCAACCGCGGGACTGGCGGACGCCGCCGGGCTGCGGGAAGGCGAAGTGGTACTGGACGTTGGCTCAGGGCTGGGCGGGCCGGCCCGAATGCTGGCCGCCCGCTACGGGTGTCTGGTCACCGGCCTGGACCTGACCCCCGAATTCTGTACTGCAGCCGGGGAACTTAACCGGCGGGTGGGGCTGCAGGACCGCATAGTGATCCAGGAGGGGAACGCACTCGCTCTGCCGTTCCCGGAAAACAGTTTTGACGTGGTCTGGACCATGCACGTCTCTATGAACATCGCCGACAAAGCCGGGCTGTTCGACCAGTTCGCCCGGGTGCTGAAGCCGGGCGGCCGGCTGGCGTTCTTCGACCTGATTGCAGGAGCCGGGGACCCGATCTTCCCGCTTCCCTGGGCCGACGAGCCGTCGATAAATCATCTTGTTGCCGAAGACGAGTTGCGGACGTTGTTGAGCGCCGCCGGCTTTCACGTCCAACACTGGGAAGACCTCACCGCCGAAGGGGCAGCGTTCTTCGCCAAACTCACCCGGTCCCCGCTGGGGCCGCACCTGCTGATCAAGGATATGGCCCCGAAGATGGACAACCTGCGGCGCAATTTGGAATCGGGGCGGGTGCGTGCCATCCGTTCGGTGGCCGGGTTCCCCGGCTAAACGATTTTCAGGTCGGGATCCAGGACCGTCGGTTCCGGGTACTGCGGGTCCAGGCCCTCAAGAGTGTCGGCGATCACTTTGCCGACGGCCCAGTTCCGGTACCACTTGCGGTCCGACGGGATGATGTACCAGGGCGCATGTTTGGTGGACGTCTGTTCTATCGCCTCCTGGTAAGCCCTCTGGTAGTTGTCCCAACGAGCTCGTTCGGTCAGGTCGTTCGCACTGAACTTCCAGAGCTTGGTGGGTTCATCTAGCCGGGCTTGGAGGCGCTCCGCCTGCTCGTGTTTGGAGATGTGGAGGAAAAACTTGATCACGGTGGTACCGCCGTGCCGCAACTGATCTTCGAAGGCGTTGATCAGCCCATAGCGCTCCCGCCATACAGGTTCGGGGGCCAGATCCTTCACCCGGACCACGAGAACGTCCTCGTAGTGCGAACGGTTGAAGACTACGATCCCACCGCGGGCCGGCGCCGTTTGGTGGATCCTCCACAGAAAATCGTGGTCGAGTTCGGTGGAGGTGGGTGCCTTAAACGATGCGACCTTGACGCCCTGGGGGTTAACCCCCGAAAAGACCGCCCGGGTGGTGCTGTCTTTGCCGGCGGTATCCATGGCCTGAAGGACCACAAGCAGGCTCTGTTTGTGTTCCGCCCAGAGCCGTTCCTGCAGATCGGAGATTTGTTGGGTGAGTTCGGTAAGCGCGGCTTTCGTCGCTTTTTTGCCGCCGGGTGCGCCGTCGGTGGAGCGGGTCGGGAGGCTGTCGAGCGAGACCGAACTGCCTGGGGCGATTCGCCATGTTTTCATACGACCCACACTACCTAACCTGCGCTCCGCCTATGCTAAGGGTCGCCCGGTAGGCTTGGGGTTGAGGAACGAGTTACCTAAGGAGCCAGGATGGATCCCGGAAGTCTTTTGATGTTGATGGTCGTAATGGTCATCTTTTATTTCGTGCTGGTCAGGCCCCAGAAGAAGAGGGCCCAGGAACATGCGGCACTATTGTCCGAACTTTCCCCCGGGGACGAAGTGGTCACCATCGGTGGCGCCTACGGCTATGTGAACCGGGTGGAGGACGACCAGGTGTTCCTGGAAGTCTCGGAGGGCATAGAAATTCGATACGCCAAGTCGGCCATCAGCCGCAAGGTTGAGGCGTCGGCCGGGACCGATGAAGAAGTCGTCGAGGAGATCGAAACCGCGGTGGAGGCGCCCGACCCGGACGGCAACCTGCCGCCCAGCCCTTGACCGCGGCACCCGAGCCCGATCGGCACGGCTGGCACAAAAAGATTCGCAGTGTCCCGGACTTCCCCAAGCCGGGCATTGACTTCAAGGACATCACACCGTTGCTCGGCGACGGGGTGGTGTTGGCGGAGGTGATCGAAGCCATCTCCGTCCCCTACCGGGGACTGGTCGACAAGGTGTGCGGAATCGAGGCGCGGGGATTTATTCTCGCCGCTCCGGTAGCTTGCAGCCTTCAGGCCGGGTTCGTCCCGATTCGCAAACACGGAAAGCTGCCCTACAAGTCTGAAGCCGCGTCCTACGAACTGGAGTACTCCGAGGCGATCCTGGAAATTCACTCGGATGCGGTAGGCGCCGGGGAGCGGGTTCTGATCGTCGACGATGTCCTGGCAACCGGTGGAACCGCCCGGGCGGCAGCGGATCTTGTACGGAGGTTGGGGGGAAACGTGGTGGCAGTGGTTTGTCTTATCGAACTGGAGTTCCTCAAGGGCCGTTCGAAGCTGGAAGGCATCGAGTTGGCCACCCACATCAGGTACTGACGGCGCCGCGTTTAAGCGTCAGTCGGCCTGCGGGAGTTCCAGGAGCGTATCGATCCCGGCAAGGTCGTCCGGTGTCAGGTTCCAGCCGGCCGCCCCGGCGTTGGCTTTGACCTGTTCTGGCGAGGTGGCGCCTGCGATCACGGTGGCGACCGGTTGGCGTGCGGCCAGCCAGGAGAAGGCGAGTTCCAGGATCGTGTGGCCCCGATCCTCGGCAAAACGGATCAACGCTTC
>JAJCYE010000066.1 GCA_029263075.1 Actinomycetes bacterium | reverse complement strand
GTGGCTGCCGCGGCTTCCAGGGTAAGGGTGACGCTGGAGGCGAAGCCCCAGGCCCCCCGGTGAATGACCCGGACCGAGTACCCGAGGGTTTCGGTGGTGGACATGTTCTCCAACGACGCGTCCCGGGCGTGGATGCTCTGGTCGCGCTCCCGCTCGAAGCGGAAGTCGGCGTGGGTGGCGCCCAGTTCCCGGGCCCTGGAAAGCGCTGCCTCGCCCAGCCGGCGGTAGGGGAGTTCGGTGAACGAGGAATCGAGCGTACTCACTCGGCCAAGTCTACCGACTGCCCGTTCGGATTGGGCGCCGGTGATGGGTACGCCGTCTGCCGACCCGCGGACATTGAACCTCTAGCTGTACAGGCCCCCGGATGACTTGAACTCGGCGGCCTTTTCTTTCATGCCCTCCTCAAGGGCGGCCGCGGTTTCCAGGTTGTGCTCTTTGGCGTAGTCCCGGACGTCCTGCGAGATGCGCATGCTGCAGAAGTGAGGACCGCACATGGAGCAGAAGTGCGCCTTTTTCGCCGGCTCGGAGGGCAGGGTCTCATCGTGGTAGCTGCGGGCGGTAACCGGGTCCAGGGAGAGGTTGAACTGGTCCTCCCACCGGAACTCGAAGCGGGCCTTGGACAGTGCGTCGTCCCAGGCCTGGGCACCGGGGTGGCCTTTCGCCAGGTCGGCGGCGTGGGCCGCGATCTTGTAGGCGATGACCCCGTCCTTTACGTCCTTGCGGTCCGGCAGGCCCAGGTGTTCTTTGGGGGTGACGTAACAGAGCATCGCGGTGCCGTACCACCCGATCATGGCGGCCCCGATGGCCGAGGTGATGTGGTCGTAGCCGGGAGCGATGTCGGTGGTCAGCGGCCCGAGCGTGTAGAAGGGGGCCTCGCCGCAGACCTTCATCTGCAGGTCGACGTTCTCTTTGATCTTGTGCATCGGCACGTGGCCGGGGCCCTCAATCATCACCTGGATGTCGTGCTCCCAGGCGATCTTGGTCAACTCCCCCAAGGTCTCCAGTTCGGCGAACTGGGCGGCGTCGTTGGCGTCGGCGATCGACCCGGGCCGAAGGCCGTCGCCGAGCGAGAACGCCACGTCGTAGGTGGTCATGATGTCGCAGATGTCGCGGAAGTGGGTGTAGAGGAAGTTCTCCTGGTGGTGCGCCAGGCACCAGGCGGCCAGGATCGATCCGCCGCGGGAGACTATGCCTGTCATCCGGGTGGCGGTCAGCGGGACGTACCGCAGGAGCACGCCGGCGTGGATGGTGAAGTAGTCGACCCCCTGTTCGGCCTGCTCAATCAGGGTATCCCGGAAGACGTCCCAACTCAGGTCCTCGATTTTGCCGTTGACCTTCTCCAGCGCCTGGTAGATCGGTACGGTGCCGATGGGAACCGGGGAGTTGCGGATGATCCACTCGCGGGTTTTGTGGATGTCCTGGCCGGTGGACAGGTCCATAACCGTATCGGCGCCCCACAGGGTGGACCACGCCATCTTGTCGACCTCCTCGGCCACCGACGAGGTGACCGCGGAGTTGCCGATGTTGGCGTTGATCTTCACCAAAAAGTTCCGCCCGATGGCCATGGGTTCCGCCTCGGGGTGGTTGATGTTGGAGGGGATGATGGCCCGGCCGCGGGCGACCTCGTCCCGGACGAACTCCGGCTCCAGGCCCTCGCGGATCGCCACGAACTCCATCTCCGGGGTGATCTCCCCCCGGCGGGCGTAGTGCATCTGGGAGACATTGGCGCCCTTCTTGGCCCGCAGGACTCCACCCCGGCGCTGGAAGGAAGGGTCGGTGACCGCTTCGGGAACATCCTCCACGTCCTGCCGGCCGGTAATCCAGTCCCGCCGCAGCGGCGCCAGACCGCGTTCGACATCAATTTGCGTGCCGGGATCGGTGTAGGGACCGCTGGTGTCGTAAACCTGGTGCGGCGGGTTGTCCTCTACGCCTGAGGCGGCCGGGGTAGGGGAGAGGGCGATGCGCCGGAAGGGGACCCGGATGTCGGGCCGGCTTCCGGTGACGTACACCTTGGAGCTGGATGGAAAGCTGTCCTGCGGCTTCGCCTCCGGTTTGTCCGGTGTGGTCGAAATCTGGATCAATTCGGATGTGCTCATGTGGACCTCCCTCCGCCGGCATTACCCGGATCAGGTTCAAGGGTCGCCTATCGGCCTCTCAGCCCCGGGCGGGGCTCCCCTGCAATGCGTGTACCTAGACGCTACCAGACCCACGCTCCGCCCGGCCCCAAAACCGGCGCCCGCAGCGGCGGATGGCCGATAGTGGGTAGAACGCATCTGCCCCTCAGGCGACCACCGGACCGAAAGAATCGGGCATGGACGAAACTCAACAGGTGGCGGTACGCCCACCCGCCCGTGGCAACAAACCCTCGGGTTTCCGAGCGGTCGTTGTTTTCTGGCTGCTCGGGGCGATGGTTCTCGCCCTCCCCGGCGACCGCAGGCCACCCGGGTGGACGTCGCCGAACCCGCCGCAGAGGCACCCCGAGCCGTCGCCGAGCGCCCCCTCACCGAGCCCAACGGTGGCGCCCGGAGAGGTTGAGCTTTTTCCGGCAAGCGACCTGATCTTCCGGGCGCCGGCCCGGCTACGGCCGCTCTGTGTCCCGGTCGACGTCGGCAACGTCGATTTCGAAACTCTCGACTGCTCCGAGGGGCCCACTCGCATCTTCTACGTCAGGTACTCCTCGGTGGAGGCCATGGACCGGCAGTTCGACGAGTCCATCGCCCAGTTCAATCTGCCTGCGGTGGTCGGGACCTGCGAGGCGGGGGTTCCCGGCCAGGATTCCTGGCACTACAGCAAGACCCCGAATCAGGTGGAGGGCCGGATGGCGTGCTTCATCGCTCCGCCCGACGTACCCACCACGGTGGTGACCCAGCCGTCGCAAAGGCTGCTCTCCATCGTTCTGTCCGATCCGGCGGTCGGGTTGGCCGGCCACTATCGGAACTGGAGCAACGCGGCCCCCAACCCACCGATCGACGAGGAGGGTGGCGCCCCCTAGCGGAGCCGAGTTCTCAGGCAGTAGGGCAGCGCCACCGCAAACACCAGCCAGATGCCTGCCACCAACAGCAGGCCCTGCGCCGCCCAGGCGGCAAACAGTGCGATTGCAACCAACTCGGTCCCCAGGCTCGCGACCGAGGTGATGGTGGCCCGGGCCGAGCCCTCGATGGTGGCCTGTAGCCGGGCGTCCACCACCACGAGGATCATCTGGTGGAGGGCGTAGAAGACCGCCACCCCGGCGAGTCCGGCGGGCAACGCCACCAGCGCCATGGCACCCAGGAGCACCAGGGCGCCGAACAGGATCGACCCCAGCGTGCCTCCCGTAATCCGGCCCGCCCGGCCGCCGAAAGCTGCGCCGGCAGCACCGGCCAGCGGCAGCCCGAGGATGGCAACCGGGATCAGGGCCGTGGGTACCCCCCAGTCCTTCGCCATCAGGGGGAAGTACTCCTCCAGGCCGTCCAGACCGCCGATCAGGGCGGCTGCGATCAGTGCGGTCCTGACGACCGGGTTGCTTACGGCTTCGCGGATACCGATCCGGAGCAGGGTCAGATAGCCGTGCGGGTCGGGCGCCGATTCGGCGATGGAGACAGCCGGATTTACTCCGTGGCCGGCGGGTCCGCTCTGCGGCAGGGGGGCGGGCAGGGGCCCTTGCCGGGAGGGGGACGCCCGGTCCGGCGGTGCGGAGGGGGCACCGGCCCGTGCCGGTTCCGGCAGCCTGGTTGCCAGCGCTGCCGCCGCCAGGCAGACCCCGATGCTCGCCCACCCGACGAGGTTGTACCCACCCAAAGAAAAAAGCAGCGTTGCCGCGCCTGCCGCGGGGATCTGACTGATCAAAGCGAGCGCGCCGACCCACCCGTTTACCCGGGCGTAGTGCTCCTCGGCTTGCCGCTCAACCAGCCCCTCATATAGAAGCGATTCGTAGGCGCCGGTGACCAAAGACCCGCCGAACCCCCAAAGGACGAACCCGGCGGCGAAAGCCACGAAACCGGGCAGGGTGATCCACAGGGCAAAGCCCAGGGCCTGGAACAGGCTGGAGGCAACCAGGCATCGCCGGCGCGAATAACGGTCGGCCAAGGCACCGGAAGGAACCTCTGCGACAAATGCAGTTGCCGACCACAGGACGAACAACAGTGAAATCTGTGCCTGCGACAACCCAGTGTCTTCAAAAAGAAGCGCATATAGGGCGTACAGGGGCACGGTGTCGGCGAGCGTTGCCCAGCCGACGGCCAGTCGGCTTAGGCGGCGAGCCTCAGGAGGTAGTGAGCGTCAACCGAATCGAAATGGCATCTAAAAAGAATATCCGAAGCGCCTAAGACCCTGCTGTGGCTCGGGTGTTGGCCTGCAAGGCGGCAACCACCCGGTCGATCTCTCCCGGCACGGTCCAGTACCAGATCCAAGAGCCGCGGCGCTGTTTGTCGATCAATCCGGCCTCGAAGAGGACCTTGAGGTGGTGGCTGACCGTGGGCTGTGAACGCCCGACCGGCTCGACCAGTGAGCAGGCGCAGACCTGGCCCGGTTGGGAAGCTATCAGCGTGTACAAGCGCAAACGGGCGGGATCGCTCAAAGCGGCGAAGGCCTTGGCGATAGGAACCGCCTCGGCTTCAGACAGGGGACATTCCAACGGGTCCGAAGCGCACTCTTCGGGGCCCGGCACCATAACCAACTCTCTTTTCACAACATCCATATTGACCCTTATCGATGAGTCTGGCAAGATGAGCATATCGATAAACATCAATGTTGAGGGAGGTTCCTATGGATGATTCCCAGGTTACGGAGGCGGTACGCAGCCGTTACGCCGAACTGGCAGTAGTGGCGACCGAAGGCGGAGTGAGCTGTTGCGGTGACGGCGTCGAGTGCTGTTTCGGCCCCTCTGCATACAGCGAGGCGGAGTTGTCCGCCCTTCCGCAACTGGCCGCCAATGTATCGCTCGGCTGCGGCAACCCAACGCTTGTCGCCCAGCTACAACCGGGCCAGGTTGTCTTGGACCTGGGGTCCGGCGGGGGCATAGATGTTTTGTTGTCGGCCAAGAGGGTGGGACCGGCAGGCAAGGCCTACGGCCTGGACATGACCGACGAGATGCTGGCGGTGGCACGCCGCAACGCGGCGGAGAGCGGCGTTGAAAATGCCGAGTTCCTGAAGGGCCGGATTGAGTCCATTCCCCTGCCCGACGCGTCGGTGGACGTGGTGATATCCAACTGCGTCATCAACCTCTCGCCGGACAAGGCCACGGTGATATCGGAAGCGGCCCGGGTGCTGAGGCCCGGCGGCAGGTTCGCAGTCAGCGACGTGATTGCCGACGACGACATGGACGACGAGACCCGCAAGGACATGCAGCAGTGGACCGGATGTGTCGCGGGAGCGTTGACCCGAACCGAGTACTTGAACCACCTCCACAACGCCGGCCTGGAGGCCGCCGAGGTCGTGGAAACCCACCGGGTGCACCCGAATGCCGGGTCCTGTCTGATCTCTGCGGTCAAGCCGGGTTGAGCCGAGCCTTTGCCTGCTAGCCTCTAACTTGAGACAAGGGGGCGGCAATGGGGAGTGAAGGCGAAAAGGGATTTAAGTTCGACATCCCGATAGTTGCCGACCGCCGGGAGTTCTTCGAGCAGGAAGCGGCCGTGGCCGGCCCGCCCGAAGAGGTCACCTCCGACCTGGGGCCCGACGAAGTGGTTCAAAGCCTAAAGCAGATGCGGGAGTCGGCGGGCCGCAGGACGGGGTCGGCGCATAACGAGTCGGAGGCCGCCGCCACCGATGAACGCGGGGAGATTTCGCAGGAGTGAAGTCTTCATGACCGGCTGGGAGCAGGTCGCGGTGTTTTTCGGGGGAATGGCTGCAGGAGCCATCAATACCATCGTCGGCGCAGGCTCCTTGGTCACTTTCCCCCTCCTGCTCGCCGTGGGCTACCCGCCGGTTATAGCCAACATCTCCAACACGGTCGGGCTGATCCCGGGGTCGGTGTCGGGGGCCTTCGGCTACCGGCGTGAACTGCAGGGCCAGAGGGGGCGGTTGCTCCGGCTATGCTCAGCGGCTGCCCTGGGAGGGCTCACCGGCGGGTTGATCCTGCTGGCGATGCCCGATGCGGTTTTTGAGGGCGTGGTCCCGTTCCTGATCGCTTTGGCATGCGGGCTTGTCCTGCTGCAACCGGTGGTCTCCAGGTGGCTGGAGCGCCGCGCCACCACGTCAGACGCGCCAAAGGTCGATGTCGGCCCGGGCCTGCTCGTGGGGGTCTATCTAGGTGGGATTTACGGTGGCTACTTCGGTGCGGCCCAGGGAGTCTTGTTGCTGGGCCTGTTGGGGATAGGCCTGAACGAACACCTCCAGCGGATCAACGCAGCCAAGAACGTAATCGCAACCACCGTCAACGTCGTCCCGGCGCTCCTGTTCATCTTGGTGGCCGATGTCTCCTGGCCGGTGGCTCTGCTGCTCGGCGCGGGGTCGGTAATCGGAGGCCAAATCGGAGCAAAGGTCGGCCGCCGGCTTCCCGCTCCTGCGCTGCGGGCAGTGGTCATTGCCGTCGGGATCACAGCGATCGTGAAAATCCTGGCGGGGTGAGTTTGGGTTGTGCAGGCCCCCGGATTCATGCGCCTGATACGGTGAACACAGTCTCTGCCATAGTTCATCGAGCGGGGCCCGAACAACAGCCCAGGGGGATGTATGAGTCTTATTAGCAACCGGCCGGGCGCGCCGGCCAGCAGCGCGCAGGACCTGTTGAGTCGTGCGGCCGTGGTCGCGGTGGACCTGGTGAAGATCTACGGCGAGGGGGAGGCGGCGGTCCGGGCCCTCGACGGCGTCAGCCTGGTGGTTCCGAAGGGAACGTTTACCGCCATCATGGGTCCTTCCGGTTCCGGCAAGTCCACCCTCCTGCAGTGTTTGGCGGCCCTTGACGACCTGACCTCCGGCAAGGTGTTTATCGGCGGGGCCGAGATTTCGAGCCTGGAGGAGAAGGATAGGACCCGCCTCCGGCGGGACAAGGTGGGTTTCATCTTCCAGGCCTTCAATCTGATCCCCACCCTGGACGCCATGGAGAACATCACTCTCCCCATGAACCTGGCCCGGACTTCACCCGACAAGAAGTGGCTTGACTACCTGATCCAGACTGTGGGCCTCAAGGATCGCCTCCACCACCTCCCCGGGGAGCTTTCGGGTGGCCAGCAACAGCGGGTGGCCGCAGCCCGGGCTCTGGCGAGCCGGCCCGAGATCGTGTTTGCCGACGAGCCCACCGGCAACCTGGACTCCCGGCGCGGTCAAGAACTCCTCCAGTTCCTCCGCCGGACTGTCGACGAGTTCAATCAGACCATCGTGATGGTGACCCACGACCCGTTTGCCGCCAGCCACGCCGACCGGGTGATCTTCCTGGCCGACGGCCGGGTGGTCGAGGAGATGGTGGACCCCAAGGCGGACCAGATCCTGGACCTCATCAAGACCCTGGAGAGCTGACCCATGTGGAAGCTGACCATCAAGAACCTCAAAGCCCGCAAGTTGCGCCTGGCGATGACCGCGCTCGCCGTGGTGCTCGGCGTCGGCTTCGTGGCGGGCACCTTTGTGCTCACGGACACGATGAACTCGGCCTTCGACAACCTGTTCAGCGATGTGAACGATGGGCTCGATGTGATCGTCCGGGCCGAAAGCGAGTTCGAGAGCCAGTTGGGGGGAAGCCGCCAGCCGATCCCCGAAAGCCTTATCGAGACCGTTCGCCAAGTGGACGGGGTCCAAGCGGCAGCGGGGAACATCCAAGGCTACGCCCAGTTCGTCACTAAAGACGGAGAAGCGGTGACTACAGGCGGAGCCCCCACCCTGGGGGGCGCCTGGTACGACGAACCCAAGGGGTCCCTGGTCATCCGGGACGGTAAAGCGCCGGTGGGACCGGACCAGGTGATGGTCGACGCCGCCACTGCGGACGCCCATGACTTCAAGGTGGGGGACCGGATCACGGTCATCACGCAGGTGGCGCCCCGGACTTTCGAGGTATCGGGCATTGCAGGGTTCGGGGAAGTCGACAGCCTGGGCGGCGCCACTCTGGCGACGTTTGACCTGCCGACCTCGCAGGAGGTCTTCAACAAGCCCGGCGTAGTGGACAGCATCGACGTCGCGGCCGAATCGGGGGTGAGCGTTGACGAGTTGCGCACCAGGATTCGTAGAGTTCTCCCCGATGGCGTCGAGGCGGCCGACGCGCAGGCGGTTGCCGCCGAGATCGCCGACACCATCAAGGAGGCCCTCGGCTTCTTCAATATCGCCCTGCTGGTTTTTGCCGGCATCTCTTTGTTCGTGGGCGCCTTTTTGATCTTCAACACCTTTTCGATCACCGTTGCCCAGCGGACCCGGGAGTTCGCCTTGCTGCGGGCCCTCGGCGCCAGCGGCAGGCAGGTGACTGGAGCGGTCTTCCTGGAGGCCATCGTCATCGGGATAATCGCCTCGGCTGTGGGGATTGCCGCCGGCTTCGGCATAGCGCTGGTATTGCAGGTACTCCTCGGCGCATTCGGCATTGACCTGCCGTCGGACGGACTTGTGTTCCTGCCTCGCACCGGGATTGTGGCTGCGGCACTGGGGATAGTGGTCACGCTGGTCTCTGCGATCGCCCCCGCCCGGCGGGCGGCGAAGATCTCGCCGATGGCGGCGATGCGCGAAACCGCTCCCAAGCCCCCGCGCTTCTCGCCGCGCCGCACAATTGCGGGCCTGGTGGTCACCCTGATCGGGGTCGGAGTCCTGTTCGGCGGGCTCTTCGGTGACTTCGGCGAACCGGCTCAGTTGGTAGGTGCGGGCGCTTTCATCACGTTCATGGGGGTGGCGGTCCTCACCCCGCTCTTTGCCGGTCCGCTGGCCAACCTGGTAGGGCTGCCCATGCAGGTGATGAGGATGCCGGGCAAACTCGCCCGGCGCAACGCGGCGCGCAACCCGAAGCGCACCGCGGCCACGGCCGCCGCACTGATGATCGGTCTGGCTTTGGTCGCGTTGGTGACAATTATGGGCTCGTCCATCAAGGCTTCGACCAACAAGGTGCTGGACGAATCCCTCGAGGCCGATTTCACCGTGGCCACGGGCGGGTTTGCGCCCTCCTTTATCAGCCCGCAGGTCGCGGTCGACATCGCCGCCCTCCCCGAGGTATCGGTAGTCGCCCCGCTTCGGCTCGGCCAGTTTCGCCGTGAGGACAAGAACTCCTTTTTTGTGGTGGGGACCAACCCCGCAACGCTGGACGAGGTAACCGATCTGGATGTGGTCGAGGGGTCTTTGCGGTCGCTCGGGGACAACGAACTTTTGCTATACCGGCAGACGGCGGACGACCTGGGCATCGGACTCGGGGATACCTTCGGGATGCAGTTTGCCTCTACCGGCACGGAGAAATTGAAGGTTGTGGGCCTGTTCGAGAACAAGTCCCTGGTTCAGACCGACTACGTGATCTCACTTTCCACCTACGAGGCCAACTTCCCCGAGAAGGTCGACTTCCAGGTCTTTGTGAAGGTCAAAGATGGGGTGAGTACCGCAGTCGCCCGCAAGTCGATCGAGGCGGTCATGGAGTCCTATCCCAGCCTCAACCTGGAAAACCAGGCGGAGACCAAAGAAAAGCAGGCCGATCAGGTCAATCAGTTGCTCAGTCTGGTGACGGCCATGTTGGGACTGGCGCTGGTGATCGCCCTGTTCGGGATCACCAACACGCTGGCCTTGTCGGTGTTTGAACGAACCCGGGAACTGGGTCTGCTGCGGGCGGTCGGTATGTCGAGGCGTCAGACCAGGCGCATGGTCCGGTGGGAGGCGGTGATCATCTCGATTATCGGCGCGGTGTTGGGCCTGGGCATCGGTGTGTTCTTCGGATGGGCCCTGGTCAAGAGCCTGGAGTCGGAGGGGATTTCCGAACTGACCATCCCGTATTTGCAGCTGCTCGGGTACGTCGGGGCGGCGGGGCTGGCCGGTGTCGTGGCGGCGCTTTTCCCGGCCCGCAGGGCAGCAAAGCTCAACGTGCTTGAAGCAATCTCAACCGAATAGCGCCGGAGCCGAATTAGGTGGCGGTGAACTTGCTGCCGGTATGGCGTAGCCGCCGGCGGGCTTGTACCAAGTCGGTGGGGGGCACGCACGGGTAGGAGTCCATGGACCACGGGTGCCATCCGATAGCCCCGTAGTGTTCACGTACGAACGATTTGAGTTCGCCCCGGTGTTTTCCGCAGGCGTACAGGGTTGCGCCGTAGATGCCGTTGCCGCTCCAGATAAGCCATTTCTCCGGGTACGCGTCAACCCACTGGCCGAATCGGGCGTTCAGCAACTGTCGTTCGATGCTGCCTTGCGTCAGTTCGTCCGGGGCGGCGGAACAGATCTCACACTTAAAAAGCAGTCTTATCGACATGGCGACACCCTAGTTTAAATGGCCCCCTGTGGGACAACTATCGGACGAAAGCCGGGTCTGGTTAACCTCTGTCTGTGGGAGCAATTCTCAATCGTCCCCTCCAAGGGTAGCCGGAAAGCGGAATTCAGGTCTCACGTTCTGCGGGTTTGGCGTCGAGTTGAGCCACCAGTTTGCGAGGAGCGACACACAGATACGCCTCCCGGACGATTTCGCCGATCTCGCCCCAATCGGTTGAGATGTCCAGCCGGACCCCCAACCAGCCCCGAACCCCGACGTAGGGTGGGATGAAAAATCTGTCCGGTTCGGCGGTGACCATCTCCGCCTGCGCTCCCGGCGGTGCCGCGCACCAGAATGCCAGCCGGTCGGCGTGGTGGTGGCCGGCGTAGGTGACGAAGGTCTTCTTGCCCCGGATGAACCAGGTGGGTTCACCGTGACTGAGGCGTTCGGTCGACTCAGGCAACGCCAGGCATAACGAGCGCAGGCGTTCCAACTCCTCGTCTTCGGGTTCCGGTTCGGCAACCATAGACACAGCATCGTCGTAGAGTGATGCCATGTCCATCCCGGTGTCTTTAGGAGAGCTTCCCGACCAGGTGGCCCGCTTCGGATCCACGCCCTACCTGGTCACCGTTTCCGCCGACGCCACCCCTCATGCGGCTTCAATTTCGGTGAGATGGCAGGAGAACGTCCTCAGGGCCGGTTGCGGCCGGCAGACTGCAGCCAACGTCCGCCAAAATGACACCGTGGCCTTACTTTGGCCGGCTGCGTCACCGGGGGAGCACGCCCTGATCGTAGACGGCTGGGCCGATGTCCAGGGCGGGCCGGAGGTGGGGCTGGAGGTTCTTATCCAACCCTCACGGGCGGTACTGCACGTCACGTCCAAAAAACTGCCCCCGGCCTAAGGCCGGGGGCAGTTTGTGGTGGTAGGTCGGGGCGCTATGCGCACGCCCAGGGTTGCCATCCCCGGTCCTGGTACAGCGCGTACGCCGCCAGGATCTGAGCCAGCGCATCGGATCCGTGACCGTAGTCGGCCCGCTCGTTGGCTCCCATCTGGAACAGGCCTAGATACTGGCCTCGTTTAGCGTGGGTCCGCATCGTCGACTCGCAGAACGCGACCTGCACGGCCTTGTCGCCCTGTTCACCGAAGACTTCACGGATCATCTCTTCGATGGGCATACTGGCCAGCTCTACGGGCGGTTCCGGTGCCGCTTCAGGTGTGGGCGGCGGAGCAACCGGGGCGGCAGCCGGCTCCTTGGGCAGGATCGGCGATAGGTCCACCGGGAGTCCGGGTATCTCCCCCGGGGGAGCGGCGCCGGTTAGCTGATCCAGGACCGCCGGAACTGCGGCCACCACCGAAGCGGCGGCGATCAATGTGGCGGTCAACAGATCTTCGGACTGAGTTAATGCCGTCGTGACCTCCGCCGAGGAGAGCGAGATGTTCTCGACCGGGAAAGTGGGAACCCCGGCAGTTGCCGGCGGAGAATCCGCAGGTACCTTTTCGACGGTACCGGGATCTGGTGCGGTGGCCAGGTTGTGCACTCCGGCCGTGCCCGCTGCGGTGGTGAGATGACGTGCCGGACGTTGGGTCGTTCGGTTGGCCTTCGGGAGCCTGGACGTACTGTCGGTTTCCGCCACCCGAGGGGTTTGGGGAGCCGAAGAACCCGGTTCGGAGAAGGCAATTTGATACACGACTCCGAATTCCAGGAGTCCTCCGATGACTCCTAAACAAATCCATTTACGCATGGGGCATCCTGCAAAACATGCAACCTCCTAGCTTGTGGGGCACCCGGAGGCAGCCGAAACCAAATGTTCGGTTTAATTGTGGCGCGCTTAATCGCGACTGCGTTCTGGGATTAGGCGGGCACTCTAAGCTACAGGCTTGTAGTTATGCAAATTGGCGCAGACGCACAAAAGACGGTATGGGGGACGTGAAGACCCTGACTGAGAACCGACTACTCGTCGACGTCAGGTGGGTGCGAAGCGTCGGAAAACTCCCGAAATTCGCCGGTGATCAAGAACGCGGTCTGCTCTGCGATGTCCACTGTGTGGTCGGCGACTCGTTCGACCTGGCGGGATATTACGTGCATCTGCATTCCCCATTCGAGTAGGCGCAGGTCGTTACACATAGGCAGGATCTCCTGGATGATCCCGCGGTTTAACCGGTCCACCGGATCATCCATGGTGGGCAGGCTCATGCAAAGCTCGAGGTCCCGATTGGCAAAGGCGTCCATGGAGGCGTCAATCATCTTCAGGGCGATCCCGCCCATCTCTGAAATGGTGGTGACCACTGCGTCGTTGCGGGGCAGGTGTGCAACGAGGGAGCCGATTTTGGCGATGTTGACCGACATGTCGGCGATTCGCTCCAGGTGAAGGCTGACGTGCAGAAGTGCCGTGATGAAGCGCAGATCGGAGGCTACGGGTGCCTGCAGCGAGAGCACGTCCAGGATCCGGCGTTCGATCTCTATGTAGTGGTCGTCGACCTCGTCATCGCTGGCAATCACCTCGTCGAAGACGTCTGCGCGGTTGTCCACGATGCCTTCGAGGCACCGTTCGAACATGAGTTTGGAGGCGACCCCCATCGTTCGGATCATGCCCTTGAGTTCCCTGAGGTCGGCGTCCAAACGCCTGCGGATGTGGGGGTTCGAGTCCGGTACGCTGCTTATGGTGTGCCTCCCTAGCGGCGCTGCTGCGGTTGGGTCTCAACCGTCGACTTGGCTTCATGGTAACTCTTACCCACCCGGCAAACAGGCCGGGTCATCGCACCTCGGATGCCAAATACGCCGGGTCGGCGGTGAGCAGGTACTGCAGCCTCTCGCCGACAATGACGCAGTGGTCGGCGATGCGGTCCAGCGCCTTGCCGATGAGCACTGCGCTTACCGCAATCTGGGTGGATCCCGGGCCCGTCAGGCGAAGAATCTGCTCGAGTAGACGGGTGTAGTGCCCGTCCATTTCCAGGTTGCGGGCAACCAGCGTGCTGGCCAGTTCAAAGTTCTGGCTTGACCAGGCGGCGATCGCGGTGCGATATAGGCCCTGGGCGATATCTGCCATTCGGTCGAGAGTGTCGAACATCTCAGAGTCCGAGGGCAGTTCGGGGGCATGTTTGACCACCCGCAGGGCCAAATCGCCCGTCCGCTCCAACTCTTCCAGCAGCCTCAACACGGAGACTATGAATCGCAGGTCGGAGGCAACCGGCGCCTGCCGGCGCAGCATGTCGTAGCAACGTTCGGTCAGGGAAACGAGCATGCCGTCAATCTCGTCGTCCGCAGCCAGGGCCAGGGAGGCTACATGGGGGTCGCCGGTGGCGAGCACCGTGCGCATCCGGCTAAGGGCCTCTCCCACGCGAACCGCCATCACCTCGACCTGAAGATGAAGTTGGTCCAGTTCCGCGTCGAAGTTGGCCCGGACGCTTTGACCGGGGGTGCTCTTATCGGGAGTCATAGCGGTCCTACCCGAAACGTCCGGTGACGTAGTTCTCGGTGCGCTCGTCCGATGGGTTGGAGAACATCTTTTCGGTCTTGTCGAACTCCACCAGAATCCCGGTGCGGGTGTCGCTGGTCTCGTTGACCTCGGCGGTGAAGAAGGCACACATGTCGCTCACCCGGGCGGCCTGCTGCATGTTGTGGGTGACGATGACGATGGTGTACTCGCTTTTGATTTCCTCCATCAAGTCCTCGATTCGCCCGGTGGCGATAGGGTCCAGGGCCGAACAGGGCTCGTCCATAAGGATGACCTCGGGGTCGACGGCCAGCGCCCGGGCGATACAAAGGCGCTGCTGCTGGCCTCCGGAAAGGCCCATGGCGGAGTCCTTGAGGCGGTCTTTGACTTCGTCCCAGAGGGCGGCCCGGCGCAGGGAGCGCTCGACGATCTCCTCCATGCTGCCCTTTATGCCGGCGATCTTGGGACCAAAGGTGATGTTGTCGTAGATCGACTTGGGAAATGGGTTCGGCTTTTGGAAAACCATGCCTATCCGTCTGCGCACTTCGACCGCGTTCACCTCCGGGTGGTACAGGTCCACCCCGTGGTACATGATCTTGCCGTCGACCCGCGCTATCTCTACCAGGTCGTTCATACGATTGAAGCAGCGGAGAAGGGTGGTTTTGCCGCAACCAGAAGGCCCGATGAACGAGGTGATCTGTCGTTGGTTGACAGTCATGTTCACGTTGCGAATTGCTCGGAAGGAGCCGTAATACACGGATAGGTCCTGAACGCCGAAGACCTCTACGTCTTCAACGTCGGTGAGCGGCACGTCGGAGGGTGATCGTTTGATTTCCAATCTTGGATTGGCGACCCGTGAAGAGTCTCTGTTTGACTTGACCCTGGCTTCCGGTGACATGTCGCTCATCTCCTCTTCTCGTACTTATTGCGCAATAGGATGGCGACGGTGTTTGCCAACAGTACCACCACCAAAAGGACCACAATTGCGGCCGAGGTGGCGCTACGGAAGCCCTCCTGCGGCCGCCCGGCCCACGTGTAGATAACGATGGGCATGGCCGTAAATCGCTCCTGGAGGGAGGACAGGCTGTAGCCGGCGCCCTCAGAGAGAAAGCCCGTTGTGGCCCCTACCAAGATCAGCGGAGCGGCCTCTCCCAATGCCCTGGCCAACGACAGCACCGTGCCGGTCAGGATCCCGGGCCCGGCGTACGGTAGGACGTGGCTGCGGACCACTTCCCACCGGGTGGCGCCCACCCCAAATCCGGCCTCCCTTAGGCTGTCGGGAACGGCGCGCAGCGCCTCGGCCGAAGTGATGATCACAATCGGGAGCACAAGGATCGCCAGTGTCAGGCCGGCGGAGATGACGGTCGCTCCATTGGATTGGGGGCCGGTGATGAACCTCAAGGCCTTGACGAAGATGGCGAAGCCGAGCAGCCCGTAAACGACCGATGGCACGCCTGCCAGGTTGCGGATGTTGACGTCGATGATGCGGCTGAGGCGGGAGCGCGAGGCGTACTCCTCCAGGTAGATGGCCGCTCCGACGCCCAGCGGGAAGGCAATGAGCACCACAAAAAGACCGATAAAGAAGGTGCCCCTCAGGCCTTGGCTGATCCCGGCGGTAGTAGCGGAGATGCTCAGCTTGCCGGTCAAGAAGCTGCCCAACCGGGTGGAGAGGACGCTCCAGCCGCCGGAGACCACATCGAAGATAAGAGTTGTGAGTAGCAACAACGTAATAAACAGGGTGCCCAGCAGGAGTACCCGGAAGAGAAAACCGGTGGTGTCGAAACGGCGCCCCCTTAGCCGGTCCCGGACAAACTCCGAAGAGTTCGTGAGTGCTTTCGACGAGGTACCCACGCTAGTACTTCTGCCTTACGCGGCGGACGAATCGGTCGGCCACCAAGTTGAGCAGCAGGGTCATTACGAACAGAAGCATTCCGACGAAAAACAGGCTCTGGAAAGTCAGCCCCGCCCCCTTTACCGCGTCGGTTCCGCTGGCCATCGATGCCATGGCGGCGGTCATGGTCTGGCCTCGTTCGAAGACATTCATGCTGAAAAGAGATCCGCCGCTGGCGCCGGCGGCGATTGCGACAACCATGGTTTCGCCGATTGCCCGGGAGACGCCGATGATGAATGCGGCCACGAGTCCGGAGACGGCGGCCGGGATCACGACCTTGACGCAGGTGGTTACCTTCCGGGCCCCCATGCCGTAAGAGGCCTCACGAAGTGCCTTAGGCACCGCCTTCATAGCGTCCTCGGCTATCGAGGCCACCAACGGAGTAACCAATATCCCCACGCCGATCCCGGCGGCCATCAGGTTAAAAAGAGCGGAGTTGCTGTTCATCCGTTGAACGATCTGAGGTGAGATCCAGGCGAGAGCAAACACACCCAGGACCACGCTCGGGATTCCTGCGAGGATTTCGAGGATCGGCTTGAGCGCCCGCCGGACTTTGGGTTTGGCGTACTCGGACAGGTAGACCGCAGCGCCCATTCCCAGGGGGATCGCAACCAGCATGCCGATAAGGGTCACCAGGACGCTGCCAACGAAGATCGTTTTGATGTCGTAGAGGCCCCGCCGCGGAAACCAGCCTTCGCTCCAAAGGGAAGAAGCGTCAACCTGGGTCACGAAGGTGAAGGTTTCCCTGGCCAGGGAAAAAACGATAAGAGCGCTGATGACGATCGACAGGGCAGCAGTCCCCAGGAACACCGTCTTGATGACCGCCTCCTTGCGCATCCGGCGTCGTTCGCCCCTGAGGTCGGCCAGCGTGAAGCTGCTGCCATCCACCGATCGTTGCGCCAAGAATCCTCCTGTCGTTTCCTGTTTTTCGGCCGCTAAGCCCGGGGAGCGGGGGGCCTTGCCGGTCCCGATCCGGGCTCTGCCCTAGAGGGCGTCTACTCGGGGGACGGGCAGCAACCTGTCGGATGCTACCCGTCCGGGTCCCAAGCGTGCTAGTCCAGCCTTAGGATGCGCGATTTTCGAATGCAGCAACCGTCTCGGCGGCCTCCTCTTTGCTCAGCTCCACGTACCCGGCTTCGCTGGCGGTGGCCAGGCCCCTCTCGCTCAGGTAGAGCTCGATGAAGGCTTCGAGTGCCGGGCTCTCTTCCATCTTGGTCGTGTTGACGTAGATGTAGAGAGGGCGGGAGATGGGGTAGGAGCTGTCGGCGATGGTTTCGGGCGAAGGCTCTACGCACTTGCCGTCCTCGCCGGCGATTTGGAACGCCTTGAGTTCGTTCTTGTTGGCGTCGTAGAACGCGTAGCCCACCCAGCCCAGTGAGTTCGCCGAGCCTTCGATTCCCTGGACGATCACGTTGTCGTCGGCCGACGCCTGGTAGTCGGGCCGGGTCTGGGCGTCCTTGCCGCGGCCATCGGCGATGCCCTCCAGCACCAACTCAACGAAGCTGTCGTAGGTGCCCGACTCTTCACCGGGGCCGGTGATGGCCAGCGGAGCACTGTCGAACGGAGCCGCTTTGGTGGCGCCTATTTCGGCGGCCAAGGCGTTGCCGTCGCTCCAGTTGTCGAAGCCCTGGGACTCCGGTCCCACAACGGAGTAGAGGTCGGAGAACGACAGGCAGTCGTCGATGACGTCGTTGTCGGGCGAGGTGAGGACCGCAATGCCGTCGTTGGCCACCTTCAGCTCGATGTACTCCACGCCGGCCGCTTCACAGGCTGCAATTTCACTCTCCGAGATGGCGCGTGAGGCATCCGAGATGTCGGTGTCTCCTTTGCAGAACAACTCGAATCCGTCGCCGGTACCGGGACCGTCCACTGAAATCCTTACGCCCGAGTTGTCCAAACTGAACTTCTCGGCGATTCCGATGGAGATCGGCTCTACGGTAGAGGACCCGGAGATGACAATGCTGCCGGTCAAACCTTCCGCATCCGTGCCACCGCCCCCGCACGCCGTTGCAACTAGTGCCGTCAGCATGGTCACCAACATGAACTTGATGCCCGACATCCTGGTGTTCGACCTGCCATTTGGGTACTTCATAAATTCCTGTTCCCTTCCTGGATCACCGGCCCTTTGCCGATCAGGCGCAACGCCGCAAGCACCTCTCCGGCGATATCTTCTACAGACTAGAAAGGTTCAATCCCGATATGGTGGTCTGAATCTGAACTCTTCCTGAACATCGGGGATGTTGATGTCCAAGCTACTTGTGGTGGAGGACGATCCCACCATGTGCGAGATGTTGGCCTACAACCTCAGGCGCGAGGGATTTGATGTAGATACGGCCGCGGAGGGGGAGTCGGGCCTGATTAAGGCCCTAGCGCCCGACCTGTCGATGATGATCGTCGACCTCATGTTGCCCGGAATCGACGGGATGCAGATCACCCGTGAAATTCGCCAGCGGCGCAGCGACCTGATCATCCTTATGCTGACCGCCCGCTCCGACGAGAAGGTGCGGATCCAGGGGTTCGGCTCGGGAATTGACGACTTCCTCGCCAAGCCGTTTTCAATGAGTGAGCTGGTCGCACGGGTAAAAGCTCTGCTCCGAAGGTCGCGGGTGGAAGCCCTGCGCGCCGGCGCGCCGGCCGAACTTGTATTCGGAGATCTGCGGATTGTCGCCAGGGACTTCCGGTGCTGGGTGGGGGTGACCGAGATCGACCTGAGACCCAAAGAACTGACCCTCTTGGCGACCCTGGCGTCCGAACCGGGCCGGCTGTTTTCGCGGGCGGAGATCGCAGAGAAGGTCTGGGGGTACGACAATATGACGGACACCCGCACCATCGACACCCATATCAAGAACCTGCGCCGGAAGGTCGAGGCGGGCTCCGCCTACACCTACATCGTCACCGTGAGGGGAATCGGTTACCGCTTCCGGGTCCAGCCCAAGGCGCTGTGAATCGGGCGCCGAGGCTGGGGGCCCGCCTGACATGGGTCCAGTTAGGGGTCACCGGCTTGGGACTGGGCGGCCTGTACCTGGTCGCGGCCGACAGCCTGGGTCCCGCCAGGGTCCCCTTCCTGCTGGTCGTCCTGGCGACGCTGGTGGGGACTCTGGCGGCGTCCTCATGGGTGGCCGGGTGGATCTCGGACTCGCTTGTACAGCTGGTCGGTGACCTGGCCCGCATCGCCCGTGGTCACTCGGACCGGGTAACCCCCTCCGGTCCCGAGGAGTCCGTCAAGTTGGCCGAGGCGATCAACGGCATGGCCGAGGAGCTGGCCGGGGTGATCGATGAGCTCAGGTCCGAAACCGGTCTGAGGGAGCAGATCTTGACCTCTATGCGGGAGGGCGTGGTCCTAGCGGACTCCTACGGCGAGGTGATCTACGCCAACCAGGCGGCCCACGACATGTTCGGGCGGAGCCCCCGGGATCTGATGCCGGCGCAGTTGGACGAGCCCGGCGAACACGAACTCACCATCCACCATCCGCGACGACGGGAGCTCAGGTCGACATCTGTGAGGTTGGAGGACGGCCGGACGATGGTGGTTATCCAGGACGAGACGGAGCGTAAGCGGGTTGAGTCCATCCGGCGGGATTTTGTGGCGAACGCATCCCACGAACTTAAGACCCCCGTCGCCGGCATCATGGTGACCGCTGAGACGGTCGTAAGAGCCATCGAGGACGACGTTGAACATGCGCGACGTTTCGCCGCCAACCTGGTGCGGGAGGCGAAGAGATTGAGCGCCCTGGTGCAGGATCTGCTTGATCTGGCCCGGCTGGAAAGAGGTCAGGGGGAGAGGGCTCGGATCAATCTGGCGGAACTGGTGCGGGGCGAGATCGAACCTCTCAAGGAGCGCATCGACAAGAAGGGCCTTGTCCTTTCGCTGGAACTGGACGACCGGATCGAGGTGTTGGGAGTCCTGGAGGACCTGTCGCTGATGGTCCGCAACCTGCTTGAGAACGCCCTGGTGTACACCGCGGAAGGATCGATCAGGGTCACCACTTCTACCGCGGGGGACGGTTGTGAGTTGATCGTGTCGGACACCGGTTCCGGCATACCCTCATCGGACCTGGAGCGGATCTTCGAGCGCTTCTACCGGGTCGACAAGGCCCGCAGCCGGGATACCGGTGGCACCGGACTAGGGCTCGCGATCGTCCGTCACGTGGCGGAGAGCCATGGGGGGGTGGTCAACGCCGCCAGCGAACTCGGGGCCGGGTCGGTGTTCACCGTCCGTCTCCCCGGTCCGGGCTAGCGCCGGAGTCCGGGAGCTTCGCAAGCTATAACAAAGGGGTTCGTTGGGTGCTGCCGATGGTTGGGGATCCGGCCTCCGGGTTGTCGATCAGAAGCCGTGAAGAGGTGCGGACCCGGGTTTTAGCGGCCCCGGTTGGTTACCCCTTGTTGCAGGTGATCCCAATCTTCTCCGGGCCCTTGTTGCACCTGTCGTCGATATACCCCTCGATGGCCGTGGTGCTCAACTCGTCGCACTTTTGCATGTGCCTCCACGAGGCCAGGACGATCGGCTTGTCGATGTCAGGGTTGGGGACCGAGATCACGCCGTCCACGAAGGAGTCGGCAAACTCGTCGACCTGGTCGATCTGGTCATCGGTCAAATCCTTGTAGTGGATGATGATGCCCCCGTGCTCCAGGTTGTGGACCAGGTTCTCCTTCTCGGGAGACTCCCGGTATGAGCCCCAGGGCGAGGTCTGTCCGCGGTGGACGCCCGAGGTGGGCGGGTTGGTTTTGTAGTCGTCAAAGGTGGCGTTGGCTGCCAGGTGAGGCTTGCCTTCAAGTTCGTCGGGGAATGACTCGATGGACCCACAGCCGGCCTCCTCGGCGGCGGCGGCGAACGCGGCGCTCCGGCCCCTGCTCTGTTGTACGGCAAAGACGGTACCGGCTCCCACCGCGATCAAAACTATGAGGGAGATCAAAACCTGCTTGCGGCGTTTTGCCTGCTGACGTTTCCGAGCAGCCTCCATGCGCTCTTGGCGAGCGGCTTCGCGCTTGGCCTTGCGCTCTTCGGCGGACTTGCTGAGCGGCGCGGCTGCTTCTGCAGATGCTTCGCCGGCGCCGGCCGAGACCTGAGACTGTTCTTCGGTGCCGGCGTCCTCGGCATCACCCGTGCCCGCTTTGGCCCCTGCAGGCTTGCGCGCCTGAGGAGGCTTCTTACCTTGTGGTGGTCGTTTCTGACCGGGTCGGCCCTGCGGGGGGCGCTTCTTGGGAGGTGCCATCGAGTTGAATCCTAAACCACATCGCACGAAAGCCGTAAAACGGCGGTCTCTAAACGAAAAAGCCCCCGGGCGGAATCGCCGGGGGCTTTCGACTCATCGGGTCAGATTGACGTTGGTTTGTACTCGATAGCCTTGATGCCGTTGAGCACTTCCAGCCGGTCGTTGAACATTCGCTTGCGGTACTCCGTTAGGCGCTGGCGGCGGGCCTGGGTCTCCATCCGGCGCTGATCCTTGCTGCCGGCGTTGATCCTGAAGTACTTCATCATGTTGATGGTTTGGCGCATTTTGGCCCTGAAGGGGCTGAGTTCAGGCCTGACCGGAAGCTGGTAGTCGAAGTTCATCCACTCGGCCTGGTACTTGGGGTTGGAGGGCGTGTAGGTCCACCCGACCCGCTTGGCTATCGAGATCAAGCTGTCATGGTCCAGGGCACGGGCGGTCACGGGAATGCTCGATACCAGTTCGGTCGCGGTTCCCACCGGGGTGTTCGAATAGTCGTCCGGGGACCTTAGGGGGACCGGGGTGTTGTCCGCCGGTATTTCTTCGGCGATCATCGCCGGCTCGAAGTCGACAAGCTCATGAACCGGCTCGGCAACTTTGCGGCGGGACCGCTTGACCCTGGGAGCCTCCGGCTCGGAGACGACATCTGCGGAGGCCACAAGAAGTTCGGACTCCAATTCGGGGATGACTACCTCGGAGGGAGCCACCTGTTCGGCCGTGAACGCCGGAAGGACCTCATTGGCTATCACTGCTGTGTCTTCGGACTCCTGGTCGAGTAGGAGCGATACCATCTCGCCGTGATCGAGGTCACTGCGCAGGTGCCTGATGGCCTTGTGGTTCAGGTCGAGAACGACCGCGCCACCCATCTTGCGGAGCAGCACGTGAGAGTCACACCAAAAGCACTGCAGAATCGGCCGACCGTGGTAGGTGGTAACTACTGAGTAGTCATCACCTGAGGGGTCGCCCGCCATATCGCACGAAGGACACTTAACTTTCTTACTCACGTCCGGATTTTCCTTTCCGTACGATGAGGCGTAAAGGCTGAACTTCCAACCTCGAGTCACCCCAGAGATCGAGTTGGGTCATGTATCTATCGGCAGAAAGATCCTAGCCTTAATGAATGATTTCGAATCCTGACGGGTGGGCGCGCAAAAGGAAAGCCGGTACGGGGGAATGTGCTTGTTTTGGGTGACTAAACGCCCAGATCGAAGGAGAAGCCGCCGATGCTCCCACCGGCGTTGCCCGAACCGCCGCCTACGCCGCCTGCAGCCCTGGGGGCCGGTGCGCTGGAGGTAGCCGGTGCCTTCAAGGTGGAGTTGCCGGTTGAGGGGGCTACCCAGGTAAACGAGTTCCCGGTTGCTCCGGCAGGGGGATCTTCATCCTGGGTGATGCCTGCGTAGTCGCCCGAACCGCCTGCGGTTCCGCCACCGCCACCGCCACCACCGTTGCCGCCACCGCTACCGCCGGTTCCGGGCGTGGTGCCGTTGGAAGCAACGTTGCCGGGGCCGCCACCGCCACCCATGCCGCTACCGCCGACCGAGGTCCCGGTGGGTCCGCCCGATCCGCCGGCGCCGGAGGGTCCGCTGTCGGCTCCGGCTCCACCGTTGCCGGTGTCACCCGTGGATCCCGTCTCGCCGGAGTCCAGCGTGAGGCTCTGCGAGCAACTGGCGTCGCCGGAACAAGTGTTGTCGGCCCAAGCGACAACGCTCAGAAGGAAGAAGACGGCCACCGCAAAAGTGACGGTGCCCAAGGTCTTTGGTGCCCTCATCCTTACCTCCTGTTTGTTGAACTCCGACTCGATACTAGCCTACCGGGCGGGAACGGTCACCGGCAAGGTGTGGGAAAAAATTGGGAGTCTGACGGTTCGCTTCGCAACCGCCCCATCTAGCCTTCGACCCGGGTAACTGTGGCTTCCCACTCGGCTGATTTGGGCTCGCAGGTTCCTCCGGCGGTTGCCGACGCCCCTTTGGGTATGAACGCCGTGCGTTTGGTGGCGGTCATCCGGGTGACCACGGACCGGCCGTCCTTTACCTCGAAGTCCGTTGGGGTGACCTCCACCGTGTTGGTGGCCTCAAATGCTTGGGGAATGAGGGTTCCGTCAGATCCCCTGCACGAGTTGGTGACCTCGGACGGAAAGGTCTGGTTGATGCGGTAGACGCCGGAATCGTAGGAGACCACCGACATCACGGCGCCCGACCCGGGCTCGTCGGGGTTGGTGGCGGAGATCTCCGAGTTGCAGGGTCGGTCGTCACAACCCGGCGTGACGTCCCATATGCGCCGGATCTTGTTTCCCGGCTGGAAGCTTGTTTCCTCCTCCGTGGCGCCGACCAGGCGGGTGAGGGTGTAGTTGAACTCCCACCGGCCTTCCCAACGCGCCGTTTCGAGCGTGGGTCCGGTGTTTTCGGGGGATGGCGACGCGGACGGCTCGGGGTCGTCTGCCGCCTGCTGGGCGCCGCAGCCGGCTAGGCAGACCAGCAGGATGAGGCCCGCCAGCCCTCGGCTTACCCGCGCTGCCACGGGAAATGTTGAGGAGCTGAAGTAGGGGCAGCCGGATCCGGGACGTCCTCGTCGGGTGCCGTTTCGGCGTCGAGCGGAGCCGTTGCGACGGGTTCTGGTTCCGTCCTGGCCGGAGCCTGCTCGTCGGGTGCCGGTGAGGCCAGTTCCTGTTGCATCTGGCGCACCGTCTCTTCCAACTTGCCGATGCTGTCGGTGAAGCTGTTCCTCTTTGCTTCGAAGTTGGGAACCTCGACCACCCTGGTCCGGCCGCACTTACGACAGGGGATATCCATGGCCAGGCCATGCTTGCAGTAGTCACTCATAGGAGTACGAGACTAGACACTAAAGGAGCGGCCCGCGGCACTTGGAGCACAGGCCCTTGACGGTCAGGTCTTCGTTCTTGCACTTACGGCAGTTTGCCCAGTCCACCTGCGCCACGTACCCCGGTGGCTCGGAGATCACCCCCAGCGACTGTTTGTGGAATCGGGCCTGTTCGTATTCGGGGCCTTCCTTGCGTTCGGCGAGGTCCCAGACATAGCTGACAAAATGCTGGTCCCTTGCGAACTCCGCGACCTGAGTCAGGTCGACTTTCACCCAGTACATAAATACAAGAATAAGGGCGGACATAAAATCGGTTGATGGAACCCGACGACCCCAGGCGCGAGTGGCTGCCGTACCGTACCGGGGATAGGCCGCGCACCACCGCGGACGACCCCCACCGGCAGCTAACTCAAATCGCTCCGGTCGAGATGCAAGAAGAGTTGGTGGAGAGGGCTCGCCTGCTGGATGGCACTTACCTGGCGCCGAGCCAGATCTCAATGCCGGGCTCGCGCGGGTTCGTGTTGGACGATTCCACTCCGGCCCCGGCGTCGGATGCCTTTCTGGTGGACCGGGAGTACGCCCACATCCATCCAACCTATGACGGCAGCCTGCACATGGTTCTGCCGTCGCACATCGTTATGCAGGTGGTGGAGAGGGGTTGGGGTGAACAGCACCCGGTGGCGAGAATGGGGTTGATCCCGCAAACCACATTGATGATCTACGGACCCCGGGATACCGCAGAGTTGGACGTGGTTTTTATGCTGCTGAAGGCTTCTTGGAATAACGCCCGGGGTAGGTTGGCCGGATAGTTCGTCGCCCCGCCGGATGGGTAGAACCGACCCGGATACCATGGGGTCAATGAAAGATCCCAAAACCGCTTACACCACCGGCGATGCTCAGGTTGACGAGCGCCTGTGGGAGATGTTGTCCGAATTGCCGGTCTCCGATGCGCAGTTGGTTTTCGAGATGATGACCACCGCCTTGGCGCTGGCCAAAGACCCGATCTCCCGGCTGGACCGCAAGATAGCCAACACCGCACTCAAGGAGATGCGGTACGCATTCGACGTCTTCGCCCCGTACCGCAACACCCGTAAGGCCACAGTTTTCGGGTCGTCCAGGACCGCCAAGGGGCGGCCTGAGTACGCGCTGGCCCGCGACTTCGCCCGGACCATTGCCGACCGGGACTGGATGATCGTCACCGGAGCGGGGCCGGGCATCATGGAAGCCGGTCACGAGGGGGCCGGGGGAACTCGCTCGTTCGGCGTAAACATCGTCCTGCCTTTTGAGGCGACCGCCAACCCGTTCATCGCCGGCGACCCGAAGTTGATCAACTTCAAGTACTTTTTCACCCGCAAACTCATGTTCATCAAGGAGTCGGACGCCTTCGTTTTGATGCCCGGGGGATTCGGGACCCTGGATGAGGCGTTCGAGTTGCTCACCCTCATTCAGACCGGCAAGAGCGACCTGCACCCGATTGTGATGCTGGACGTCCCCGGAGGAACCTACTGGAAGTCGTTCGATAGGTACCTGCGCGAGGAGCTTTTGGCATTCGGGTACATCGACGAAAGCGACCTGAATTTGTTCACCTACACCGACGACATCGACCGGGCTGTGGAGGAGATCGAAGGGTTCTACCGGATCTACCACTCCCAGAGATACGTCAACAATCGTTTGATCCTGAGGCTGAACGTCGCTCCGTCCGAGGAGCTATTGGCCTCCTTGTCCGAGGAGTTTGCCGACATCCTGGAGGGCCCGGTGGTTGAGGTGGGTCCGTCATCGGGGGAGGTGCGGGACAACGACGTGGTGGATCTGCCCAGAATTGCGCTCAACTTCGATCGAATCCACGCCGGACGGTTGCGCACCCTGATCAACCGCCTGAATAGCGCAGTTGTATAGCACCCGGACTTGGTAGTCGGATACCATTGGCACCCATGAGGCGCAGACAGGGCGCAATCCTTTCTTTGGTGTTACTCGCCTCCCTGGTTCCTGCTACCAAGGTGAATGCGGCTGCTTCGCGCGCCAACCTCCAGAAAGAGGTCGACGGCCTCACCACTCAGATTTCCACCCTGGACGAGGACTACAACGACGCCCGCATCAAGTTGTCGGCCGCGGAACAGCAGATGCGGGAGTTGGGCATAGCCAAAGACGACGCCAACCGGGAGTTGGCCGAGCTGCGCAAGACCGCCTCGCAACGGGCCGCCGCCACCTACCGGATGGGCGTGCCCAACGTGATCCTGGCGCTGTTTGGATCGGAGAACTTCACCGACTTCTCCCGCCGCATGGGGGTAAGTAGCCGGGTGGGCGACTGGGAGTCCGGGATAGTTACCGAACTCGAAATCGCCAATATCCGTTCCCAGGAAAAAGAAGAACAGCTGCGCCAAGAGAGGGACCGGGCAAAGAGCCTGAGCACCTCCATTGCTAAGAAGCGTTCGGCGCTGCAGGAGCGGGTGAACCAGCACGGGGCGCTGATGGCCCGCGTCGCGGCGGAGGAGCGCGCTCGGGCCGCCGCCGCTCGCCGCTCTTCCACCCCGCCGGCTCCGCTCATCCGGCAGGATCCCAAAATCGCAACGCCGCCCCTTCCCGGCGCCGGCAACGCCCGGGCTGCGCTGGCCGCCGGATACTCGAAGATAGGGACCCCCTACTCCTGGGGCGCCAGCGGTCCCGGGGCGTTCGACTGCTCGGGCTTCACTAGTTACGCCTGGCGGGCGGCGGGCGTGTCGTTGCCCCACTCGTCGCGGGCACAGTACGCCGTAACCAAACGGGTCGCTCGCTCCGACCTCCAGCCGGGAGATCTGGTGTTCTTCGGTAGCCCTATCCACCATGTAGGGATGTACGTCGGCGGCGGGAACATGATCGACGCATCGACCTACGGCAGACCGGTCGCGGTCAGGTCGATCCTGCGCAGCGGTTACGTAGGGGCCGGCAGGCCGGGCGTTTGACCGCCGGACCCCGCCGGGTGGCTCAATGAAGGTAGCCATCATCGGAGCCGGCGCCATGGCGGGAGCTCTGGGAATCCACTTCCACCGCTCGGGCAACTCGGTGGCCATCTGTGCCACCAAGTTCGACGAACACATCCTGGAGGCGATCCGCAAGGACCGTAAACACCCAACGTTGAACCACTGGATCCCCGACGGGGTCGATATACACGACTACCGGCACTGGAACCGGGGATTCCGCCGGGCCGATATTGCCGTCCTGGCGGTCCCCTCAGTAGGGGTGCTCAGCAGCGTGACCGTGGCGCTGGAGCACCTGAGCAAGAACGCCATCTGGGCGGTTGCCACAAAAGGGTGGGTGGCCGGCAGTGGGCGGCCGATGTCGGAGTTCATTGAGGAAGTGTCGCCCGGACACCCCATTGTGATGATGGTGGGGCCCTCCCTGGCGTCGGAGATCGCCGCCGGCACGCCGACCGCCCTGGTCTGCGCCAGCCGGGACGCGGCTGCCGCCGAAACCGTCGCCGGAGCAATCTCCTCCGAGACGCTGAGGGGATTTGTCACCGACGACGTGGCGGGGGTTGAGGTGGGGGCCGCGGTCAAAAACGTCCTGGCCATCGCCATTGGGATGTGTGACGGCCTTGAAGAGGTCAAAGGCCGCCCCATGACCAATACCAAAGGGGCACTGTTTTCGCGGGGCCTGCTGGAGATGGGCCGCTTGGCTGTGGCGCTCGGCGGGCGCCAGGAAACCGTGCTCGGGCTGTCGGGAGCCGGGGATCTGTACCTGACGGTGGCCGGGGGCCGCAACGGGCGGTTCGGTAGGCTGGTGGGCGCCGGTTTGGACCCCATCAAGGCGTTTGAACATATGGGGACCACGGTGGAGGGATTCGACAATACGCGAGAGGCGGTGCTTCTTGCGAAAAGGCACGGGATGCGGTTGCCGGTGGTGGAGATGACCCACTCGGTGCTCTTCGGGGGTGTGGACCCGGAAAAGGCGATACTTGATCTTGTGCTCAGCCCTATGGAACCCGACCCGGCGTAGTGACCCCCGCCAGTAGGACCTTCATCAAGATTTGCGGCATCACCCGATTGGGCGACGCCCGCGCTGCGGTGAGTTCCGGCGCCAACGCGGTGGGATTCATCTTCGCTCGCAGCCTGCGGCGGGTATCGGCGAACGAGGCGGCGGCCATTACCAAGCACCTGCACCCGGCCGTGAATCGGATCGGCGTTTTTGTCGACGCTTCGCTGGAGCGTATCGGGCAGGTGGTGGACAGGGTCGGGCTGGACGGTGTCCAACTCCAGGGTTCAGAATCCCCGCAGTTCGTAGGCTCGCTCAAGGAGTTGATGCCCGGGCTCACGGTTTTTAAGGTCATCCGGCCGCTGTCGGCGCAGGATGTTGCCGATGCCGTGGCCTTCGAAGCGGATGCGATATTCCTGGACCCCAGAGACCCGGCAAACCCGTTCGGGGAGGTGGCCCCGATACCGCTGAGCTGGATGGAGGGGATCTCGTCGGCCCGCTTTGTGGTGGCCGGGGGGCTGAAACCGGAGAACGTCGGGGAGTTGGTAACGGCCCTGCGACCCTGGGGGGTTGATGTTTCGGGGGGAGTGGAGTCCCGGCCCGGCAAAAAGGACGGGGCCAAAATTCGTTCGTTCGTCCGGGCGGTGCGGGAGGCGGAGTCGCCACGGCCATGAAGGCGGTGACCCGGGCGGTGCAGAAGATCGGCCGGGTCACAGTCAATCCGATTGTCCTGGCCCTGATCCGATCCGGCCGGTCGGTGCCGGGAGTTGGTCCGGAGTCCGTCCTTTCTTTGTCCACCGTAGGGCGCAGGACCGGCCTGCCGAGGGTGACGCCGATGGGCTACGTCCGCATCGACCCCGACACGCTTTGGGTGGTCTCCGAGCACGGGAGGCATTCCGATTGGTACCGCAACGCCCGCAACGCGGGGACCGTAATGGTGAAGGCGGGGTCGGGCAGCCGTCCGGGTACGGTCCGCCTGCTCCCCGAGGAGGACCCGGCCCAGGTGCTCCGGCGGATGAGCCCGATGTTGGCCCTGGTAAACCGGGCGCTGTGGCACGACCCGGCGGTGGTTGAGATTCGGCTTGGGAACCTCTAGCGCCGACTTTCAGATCCTGCTCAAGTCGCTGTCGGCGACGCTGGAGAGCGAGGGCCTGAAGGCGGTAGTCGCAATGCCGGCCAAATCCGGCGTGACGGTCCGGCCCGATCCGCCGCTGCCCAAGGCGCTGAGCGGGCGCCTGGAGGCAAGGGGCATCGATGGTCTATGGACCCATCAGGCTGAAGCCCTGGCGGCGGTGCGCCGGGGCGAGAGTGTGGCAGTGTCGACCGGGACCGCCAGCGGCAAGAGCATGTGCTTCAACCTTCCGGCGATCGAGCAGATCTTGGCCGACCGGCGCTCCCGTGCCCTCTACCTGTACCCGACCAAGGCACTGGCACAGGACCAGTTGAGGGCGTTGCGGGGATTTGGCCTCACCGAGGTGCTTCCTGCGACCTACGACGGCGACACGCCGGGCGACGAACGGGCGTCGGTCCGCAAGTACGCCAACATCGTGCTTACAAATCCGGACATGTTGCATTACGGGATCCTGCGGTCGCACACCCGGTGGGCCACCTTCTTCGCCAATCTCAAGTTCGTGGTGATCGACGAAGGCCACGTGTTCAAGGGGGTTTTCGGGTCGCACGTGGGTTGCATCCTGCGGAGGCTCCGCCGCATTGCGAGGCACTACGGCGCGGATCCGGTATTCATCCTTACCTCGGCCACCATCCCCAACCCGGCGGGGCTGGCGGAGCGTTTGGTTGGGCTGCCGTTCACCCAGGTGACCGACGACGGAGCCCCGAGGGGGGAGAGGGTGTTCGCTTTCTGGAACCCGCCCTTTACCGATGAAGCCACGGCCACCCGGGCGTCGGCGAACTGGGAGAGTGCCCGGCTGATGGCGACGTTCGCCAACCGGGAGATCAAGACGATCACCTTTGCCAAGTCCCGCCGGGCTGCCGAATTGGTTGCGAAGTACTCCAAGACCATGGTCGCCTCTGCCGAAACCGAAAATCGGATCACGGCGTACCGGGCGGGCTACCTGGCGTCGGAGCGCCGGGGCATCGAGCAGCGCCTATTTTCAGGGGAACTGGTGGGGGTAGCGGCCACTTCGGCGCTCGAGTTGGGCATCGACATCGGGGGCTTGGATGCGGTTGTGATGAACGGCTTCCCAGGAACCGTTGCCCAGGTGTGGCAACAGGCGGGGCGGGCCGGTCGGTCAAACGACGCCTCGGTGGCGGTACTGGTCGGGCGGGACGACCCGCTGGATCAGTACTACGTCACCCACCCCGAGTTCTTGCTGAACAAACCCTTCGAGATGGCCCTGGTGGACACGCAGAATCCGAACATCCTGCGGTCGCATCTGGCGTGTGCCGCATGGGAGAAGCCGATTGCCCCCGAGGACGTATCAGCGTTCTTCGGTGAGCAGGCCCTGGCCCAGGCGCAGCAGATGGCGGGCGCCGGCCTGCTGGCGCTGCGCAAGACCAAAGGTGTCGTGCGCTATCACTACCGGGGTGACACCGAACCCGGCGATCTGGACCTGCGGTCGATGGGGGCCACCTACTCGATAGTGGAGATGGAGACCGGGGCACTCTTGGGGACCGTCGACGGCGGAAAGGCGTTCTCCCAAATTCACCCCGGGGCGGTGTACCTGCACCAGGGCGAGAACTGGGAGGTCGAGCAGTTGGACCTGGCCAACCATGTTGCGCTGGTGAAACCGGTGAGGGGGCAGTTCTTCACCCAGTCGCGAGAGACCTCGGACATAAGGGTTCTTGAGACCCTCGAGCGTAAGCGGGTGGGCAGGGCCGAGTTCTTCCTGGGCCGGGTTGAGGTCACTAACCGGGTGGTGGCGTTCGCCCGGCGTGACATCGCATCGGGGGAGACCACGGCGGTGGTGGATTTGGATCTGCCGGAGACCAAGCTGACGACGGTGGCGGTCTGGTACACGGTCGACGACCTGGTGGTCCGCAAAGCGCGCCTGTCCGCCGCCGACCTCCCCGGCAGCTTGCACGCCGCGGAGCACGCCGCCATCGGCATGTTGCCCTTGTTTGCAATGGCCGACCGGTGGGACATCGGAGGGGTGAGCACGGCGTTTTCGGCCGACACCAACCTGCCCACGGTGTTCATCTACGACGGTTACCCCGGCGGCGCGGGGATCGCCGCCCGGGGGTACGCCGAGGCCGCCGAACACCAGTCGGCCACCCTGGAAGCGGTTTCCCGGTGCCCGTGCGAGCGGGGGTGCCCGTCGTGCATCCAGTCGCCTAAATGCGGCAACGGCAACGAACCGCTGGACAAAGCGGGGGCAATTCGCCTGCTGGCAACTATTCTTGGAAGCGATGGAAGCTGAAGCAGTCCCCGAGCAAGCCGCTGCCCCGCGCAAACTGAAGGTCTTTCGTTTCCTGGCTTTCGCCCTGGTGCCGGGCCTGTTTACCGCTTTTATAGCCTTCACCCTGTTCCGGACCGCGCCGCCCGAAACCCTGGTAGGGGAGAAGATGCCCGAGTTTTCGCTGGAGCAACTCGGGTCCGGCGGCCGTCTGACCTCTGCCGACCTGGAGGGCAAGGCGGTGGTGGTGAATTTCTGGGCCTCGTGGTGTGTGCCCTGCGTGGAGGAGGCCCCGGACCTGCAGGCGGCCTACGACAAGTACGCCGAACAGGATGTGGTGATCCTGGGCGTGAATGTCCAGGATTCGGAAAAGGACGCCCAGGCTTTTGTCGACAAGTTCAACGTCACCTATCCGGTGGTCCGGGACCCCAACCTGACCCTGTACAAGAAGTTTGGGGTCAGGGGCCTGCCCGAGACGTTCTTCGTGGACAAGGACGGGGTTTTTGTAGGCATCGGTTCGGGCCGGGAGGTGGGTCAGCAGGGGACGACCAAAACCCTAGGGGCCATCGACCCGGTGCTGCTGGAGAGCCAGATCAAGACGATCCTGTCCGAAGAGGATGGAAACTAGGGCGGCTAGCGGAGGTAGACGTCCTGGATCAGTTCGGCCGTCGCCTTGAAGTGGGCCCGGATTACCTCGCCGGCGTCCTGAATGGTTTGGGGGTCGTCGGTGCACAAGCTTGCGGCTCCCGAGGGGCCGGGGTCACCGGGGGCGGGTTTGTGGGTCCTGCCGGTGACCAAAGATCCGGTCTCGAAAGCCATGCCTGAAGTGTGAACCCGCCGCCTCAATGGGGGATTACCGCCCCGCGAACCGCCGGTGACCGTCAGTGGAACAACCCGTTTCGACCGGGCTCGTGGTCGCGATTCCGGTCGCCCGGAACCAGCGGAGCCCCGATGGCGAAGCCAGCCGTTCGGTTTCGCCCTATGCGCCGGCCTAGCCGACTCGGGTGAAGAGGTAGGCGAAGGGGGTTCTGGTGTAGGCGATGCCGCGGCCGGTCCGATGGAGCGAAACGGCTGTGATCGTCTGCGGTTTCTTGGGGATCAGATAGGACTCCAGGTCGGCCGTTGTGATGCGGTACCTGCCTGAGCGGGAAATGACGACGGCGGCGAGTTGGTAGCGGGGGCTGATGGAGGCGAGGGCCGCGTCTCCATGGCTGGAGTTGACCAGCAAAGAGCCGCCGATCTTGAGGTATCGGGTGCAGTGTTCGCTGATGAAGCCGCCATACAAGGAGATGAGGAGATCGACGTTGTTGTCGGGGAGGTCGAGAGGGGCGGTGTAATCGGCGTGAATGAAATTGATATCGGGCGGTGTTGGGCCGCGGTGTTGGGCCACGATCTGCGTGAGTCCGTCGATGTCGTCGAAGAAACCCGGCGTGCGTTTGTCGGAGTCAACGTAGGTAACCGAATCGAAGACGAACGATGGTGAGATGTCTACATAGGAGCCCGGGTACAGCACCGTCTCGACTTTTACTGCCCCCGCGACGGCGCCAAAGAGTTCACGTCGATCGCCAACGGCCTGATTCTGTTTGGCCCACAGCTCAGCGGTCTTGGGCTTCATCGACCGGTTTCCTCAGTGACAGTTAAGGTCTGGGCGATGGGCAGGAGTAGGCCGCAGGGTTTGGAGACGCGGTGGATCTCAGGAGCGGCTTGAGCGAGATCGTCTCCGTGGTCCATTACGACGAGAGAGTAGCTTCCATCCCCAGGCTAGGCCCGCATGCCCTTCGCAGCCTGTTAAAGCTCTGTTCTTGCTTGCGTAATCTTCGGTTCATCTGTGGGCCCTACGGTGGTACCGATGGCTGGGACAGGCGTGGTTGCGGGGAACACGATCCTGATCGTCGAGGATGACTCGACGATCTCTGAAGCTATGCAGTATGCGCTTGAGCGTGAGGGCTTCCAGGTAGACACCGCCGCCGATGGTCAGCAGGCCTTGAGGCGTTTCCGGGCCAACCCCCCGATCCTCGTCCTCTTGGACCTTATGCTGCCGTTGATGCCCGGCCTGGACGTCTGCCGGGCCATGCGGCGCGAATCCGTGGTTCCCATCCTGATGGTCACGGCCAAAGATTCCGA